>JAHIWE010000053.1 GCA_018816105.1 bacterium
AAGAGGAGTAAATCCAAGAGATGCCATAGAAGAAGTGGCTATCTTAATGGGCGGATTTTTTGAAGATAAAACAAAACAAGCAATTGCAAAATATGAAGAAGAAGCAAATCCAGATTCACAGCTTTCAAAAGAACAATTTAGCGATGATTTAGCACTAACAAGTATGGCCAGACTTTGGGATATAGGAAGAAGTGAACCTATAAAAGTAGGAAAAGCAAGTCCAACAGAAGGTACACTTCCAGGAAGTATTTATTTCATACTAAAATATGCAAATAAAGAAGATGGACTTAAAAAAGCTCTACAAGCAAATGCAATGGTAGGTGGAGATAATGCTTCAAGAGCAATTGCAATTGGTATGGTTTTAGGAGCATACTTTGGAGTTGATGCAATTCCAAAGCAATGGAAAGAAACACTTACTCAATGGGAATATTGTGAAAACCTTTTAAACAAACTTCCATTAATAAAGAGAGATTAAACTCTCTTTATGCAATATTAATTTGATTTCTACCATTTTCTTTTGAAGAGTACATAGCCTTATCAGCTCTTTCAATAAAACTATCAGAATTTTCATTTAGAATAAATTCAGCAATTCCTATACTAATAGTAACAGAATTTTGATTCTCAAACACATATGCCTCAACTGCAACTCTTAATTTCTCACATAATAAATAACATTGTTCTGCATTAATATTTGGAGTAATAATCAAAAATTCTTCACCACCCCATCGACCAAGTGTATCAGTTTTTCGTATATTGTTTTGAAGAATCGAAGATATTTCTTTTAATACAATATCTCCAACTTGATGCCCATAATTATCATTTATATTTTTAAAAAGATCAATATCTAATAAAACAACACACATATATTTATTATATCTATTAGATTGTGCCATTTGTTGTTTTAATACACTTTCTAAATGAGTTCGATTATAAAGTTTTGTTAAATTATCTGTTATAGCTAGATTTTGAGCTAATTTTTTATCTGTAATATCTTGATAAATTGCTCTATATCCAATGTGTTCATTAAAGTTATTTATAATAGGTTCAATAATCATATAAACCCAATAATAAGTCCCATCTTTTTTGCTATTTTTAATTTCGCCTTTCCATATTTTTCTTTGTGAAATTTTATTCCATAGCTGTTCATAAAAAGAATCTTGCATATTTTTATTACATATTTGAGTAAACTTTTTCTTAATAACTTCATTTAATTTATAACCTGAAATATTGCAAAAAGCCTCACTAGCATATGTAATATTACCTCTTATATCAGTGGTAGTAATAATCACATATCTATCTACCATTAAATGCTCTTCTTTTAATCTAGATGTTTTTTCTTCAATAATTTTTTTTAATCGTCTACTAATTAAAAAAAGTGCTGTAATTATTATAAGAAATAAAAATAACACACCAAAAAGAATATCTACATAATGCAAATATCCATTTTTGTATGTATCTGAATTCCATATTAAATCTTTTAAAGCAACTTTCAAAGATTCTTTTGAAGCTTTATTAATATATTCATAAATTTCAGAAATACGATAAAAACGCTCAACACTTGTATATCCTAACTCTATCAAAGAAGGAATCATCATCTTTTCAATAGAATCAGCCTCATATAAAAGATGATTTAAAGATGACTTTGCAGCATATTTTTCTTTTAAAATTTTAGCTGTTTCTTCTTTGTGCTCTAGGGCATATTTCCATCCACGAATAGAAGCATTTAAAAACTTTTTAGCTTGAATTGGATTTTTATTAAGTGTTTTTTCTGTAGAAAAAAGATTATCTCCATATAAATCAATTCCATAATTTAATGGATTTATAATATTTACCTCGATTCCTTTTTCTTTAAGAAAATAAGGTTGATCTCCTAAATAAGCACTTATAACATCAACTTTCCCATCTATAAATTCTTGAGCTGTAAAATCAAGTGGTTTATAAATATAATCATTTTCACTAATTTTAGAATCTAACATCATAGCTAATAAAGGAGCATCATCAATTCCTTCTTGAAAAGAAAGAATTTTGCCTTTTAACTCAAAAGGACTTACTATTCCAGAACCTTTTTTTGAAATGAACACCAAAGGACTATGTTGAAAAAAAGAAGCCATAATTTGAACAGCTTTCCCCCTAGCACGATAAAGTAATAAGGAAGAATCAGCAACACCATAATCAGCCTCACCATTTATAACTTGATCTATATTATTTTTAGAAGGATCTCTTTCGATAATATTTACGTCTAAACCTACATCAGAGTAATAGCCTTTTTCTAAAGCCATGTAATAACCTGCAAATTGAAAAGAGCTAAACCATTTGAGTTGTAAACTTATTTTTTCATTTGTTGTTTTTTGTGATGCATTTAATGTCATTGAAAATACAAAAAATAAAATAAGTAATTTTTGAATACTAATATAGTTTTTAATCTCTCTCATTTAAGCCTAATATAAATTATTTTTTTTATTGTATCTAATATTTAATAAGAGATTAATTCATGTCTAACTATTAAAGTATCTATTTTTATCGAAAACTATAAGAAAAAACCGAATAATAAATTCTAGGCTTTTAAATTATTTAAGAAAAAAATTCCATTAACTCTATAACAACATCATTTGGCTTTTCCTCAACCAAAAAATGCCCACAATCCAATGTTTTTCCTCTTACATCACTTGCATATTCATTCCATACAGATAAAACATCATAAGTTCTATTTACAAAACCTTTACTTCCCCATAAAACCAATAACGGCATATTTATTTTTCTATTCCTATCTTTTTCATCATCACTCATATCAATACTAGCCCCTGCTCTATAATCTTCACAAGTTGCATGAATTGATTCTTTATCAAAACATCTTACATACTCATCAACTGCTCTTTTATCAAAAATAGCATCTTTTGCACTCCATCGTTTTAATTTTTCTTCTAAGTAATATTTTGCATTTGAAGCTATTAGAGTTTCAGGAAGATTATCATTTTGAATTAGAAAAAACCAATGATAATATCCCGTAGCAAAAGCTTGGTCTGTATTTTTAAACATATGATAAGTAGGAGTTATATCCATAACACAAGCTTTTAGTACATTATTTGGATAATCTAAACACATTCGATGAGCTACTCGGGCACCTCTATCATGACCTGCTACAAAGAATTTTTCAAAACCAAAATGATTCATTAAATCCATCATATCTTTTGCCATTGTTTTTTTTGAATAGTTTATATGTAGTTCATCGCCTTTGGGTTTAGAGCTATCGCCATAACCTCTTAAATCAGGACAAATTACAAAATATTTTTTGGAAAGTTTTTCTATGATTGCATACCACATAAGATGGGTTTGGGGATAACCATGAATTAAAAGAAGTGGGATTTTATTACTTTTATTTCCACCATATTCACAGTTTATCAAAACACCATTAACTTCTATTTTTTCACTTATAAAATCTTTTGGGAATAACATATGAGAACCTTTTTTAATATTTAAAAAATTCTAACATAAAGTTTTATAAACTTCTAATTTACCTCTTGTTGAAGTTTAACTTTTTTTATTCCAAAACTATTTAAATGTGCTGTTAAATCACTATCCATACTTAATAAGTGATAATCAAACCAATATGGGAGTTTTTCTAAATAGTATGATTTTAAAATATTCATACCAAAAATACTATGCGACTTTCTAATAAAAAACTCTAATTCAGCAAGAACCTTGTTATGTTCATCTTTATGTTCTTTAGATCTTGGATAGTCATATCTATCCATTAAAGTTTCTTCTTCACTAAAATGTTTTTTTGTATGTGTTAATAATTCCATTGATTTTAATTTTATACTATCAATTGAACTTAAATCTACACTATTATAAATATCCAAAAATTCCATATGTAGATTGTCCATTTTTTCATAATTTAACAAATGTTTACTTTTATTAAATTTTTTTAAACTCATCATAATAAAACTCCATTATTTAATATTTAATAATGCAATATCTATTCCTTAAGTATTACAAAACTATAAATCGATATAGTATTAAAAATTAATGTTACAAAAAATGAAATAAAGGTAAATAAATGAAGTTTGAAAAACTAATAAAAGGAAAACTAGTAAAAAGATATAAAAGATTCTTAGCAGATATTATATTAGAAAATGGAGATGAAATCACAGCTCATGTTCCAAATAGTGGAGCAATGACCTCATGTATTGAAGATAATTGTGATGTATGGCTTACTTTTCATGATAATCCTAAAAGAAAATTAAAATACACTTTGGAACTTACAAAAATGGGGGAAAATCTAATCTGTACAAATACAGGAGTTGCAAATAAAATAGCAATAGAAGCCATAGAAAATGGTTTTATAAAGGAGCTTCAAGGTTATGATTATTTAAAACCTGAGCAAAAATATGGACAAAACAGCAGAATTGATATATTTTTAGAAAATCAAAATCAAAAATGTTATGTTGAAGTAAAAAGTGTAAGTTTAAAAATTGATGATACTTTAGCTTTTCCCGATTCAGTTACAAGCAGAGGAACAAAACATCTAAATGAACTTTGTGATATGGTAGAACAAGGTCATAGAGCTGTAATGTTATATGTTGTTCAAAGAACAGATGATTTACCTTTTAGACTAGCTTGTGAAATTGATAAAAAATATTGTGAAGCTTTTAAAGAAGTTACAAAAAAAGGTGTTGAAGTATTAGTTTATCAATCTTCTATAAACTATGAAACAATTAGTATAAACAAACGTTTAGATTTACAAATCTAAACATTTATAATCACCTTTTACTTTTAAGGTAACTATCACATCAAAAGCTGTTTCATTTTTCCAATACCAACCATGAATTCCCACAAAAGGTGCGATTAGAACACCTTCATCAGCAAAACCTGTGCTCTCTTTATAACTTTGAAAATAACCATCCTTAGCTCCATCAGGGTCCCCGTGAAAATCA
>JAHIWE010000054.1 GCA_018816105.1 bacterium
AAAGATATTACTAAACTTGAATTATTGCACCTATTAGAAGAAAAAGAGAAAACAGCAAAAGAAACAGCTTCAAGGCTATTTAACTATTTATCTAATCTTTGGGCTTATGCAGTTTTAAAAGATTATTGCGAATATAACTATCTATCTAACATAAATAAAAATGATGTGTTAGTAGAAAAAAGAGTAAAGAACAATTATGAAAAAATCACAGATGAAAAGATATTCAAAGAATTAGTAAACAAGATTTATAATTATGTAGGTACACCCTCAATAAAGAATGCTTTGAAATTTGTTTTACACATACCTTTAAGAGCTTATAATCTATGCTATTTAAAATGGAAGTATATTGATTTTGATAATAAACTTCTTACTATTCCAAGAGATTTAATGAAAGTTAAAAATCATAATTTACCTGATTTTCAATTACCTTTAACAGATGAAGTTATATCAATACTTATAGAACAAAAAGAGTTTTGCACAAAGTATGCATCACTTAAAGAGTTTGTATTTGTTGGTAATGATAATATTAATCCTATAAATAGAGAAAGTCCAAATCAAGCTTTAACAAGAATGGGCTTCACAGCAGAAAAGAAACAATCCCTCCATAGCTTTAGGGGTTCATTTCGTACAATATTAGAAGAAAAACAAGATGAACATAATGTTAATGATAAAATAATGGAGTCAATTCTTGACCATCACAAAGACTCAAAAGTAGTACAAGCATATAAGAATAAAGTTAATTATTTGGAACAACAGAAACCATTAATGAATTTTTGGAGTGATTATATTTTAAGGTTGAAAGATTAAGATATGAATACTTTAGATGTTGATTATGAAAATCGAGTATACAATTTTAATATAAATAATAGAGAAATTATTTTAAACATTTCTGAATTATACGAACTGCAAAGACTTTTAAAAGATGAGCTTTTAAAATCACCTCCGTATGGAACAAAAACTAAAATTAGAAATGCATTTAGATGTAAACCTAAAAATTCATATAATAAAAAAACTAAAATAATTGACCTCTTTAACAAATATCATATAAATACTAAAACAAAAAAAGAAACATTTATAAAAATTGCTAATGAATTAAATATATCAATAAAAGCTGTAGAAAAAGCAATATACTCAAAATAATAAACCTACTTTTCACCTACTTTATTAAAGTGGAAAATTACCTTTTCAAATTAAAATACAATTCCTTATGTTAGATGAGTTTGTACTACAAGAGTACAGATTAAACAAAAGAGAAAGCTAATCTTCTAATAAACAATAAACAATAATTGCAATTATTACCAACTCACAAAGGTAATACAAATGAGTATAGAACAATTTGAAACAATAAAAGAAAAAAAATTTATGAGAGCTAAAGAATTAGCAAAACATTTAGGTATAGGTTTATCGACTTTATGGCTATGGAACAAACAAGGCAAATTTACTTCTATCAAAGTAAGTGAAAAAGTAACTCTTTTCAATGTTGCAGATGTTGAAAAAGCTTTATTTGGAGAGGTTAAATAATATGGATAAAATATTTAGAAAACAACTGTATAAATGGACTTATGAGAAAATAAAATCTAATCCTAAAAAGTTTGGAGGGGATTATTCAAACTCTTTAATTATGTACGAATATCTAAAAGAGTTTTACTATGATTATGCTATTTATCAATTAGAGCCTAAATTAATGAGTGTACTTTCAACAGTTAGTAGAATTAAAAATAAATTGTTGGAGAGAAATCCTCATTTTGATTTTAGAACAAAGTACAAAAACAATAAAAAGAAAGGAGGCTTATAATGTATAAATTATCTTTAATTAATGATAAAAATCCATCAAAAATAGATGAAGTAATTGGAATTGCGTTTGATAATATTCATACTATTACAGCAACAAAAAATTACAGCCCCTTTATGTTTAATGATGGAAAAAGAAATCAGGCAAATAGTAATCCTAAAAATTTAATTTGTTTTGATATAGATGATACTTTGGAACTTAAAAAGGCTATTGAAATATGTTCAAGATTTAAAAGTTTAATTGTTACTACTAAATCACATCAAGTGGATAAAAAAGGGCTTATATGTGATAGATTTAGAATTATTATACCAATTGATAAAGATGTACCAAAAGAACATTTTAAGAGCTTTTATATCAGTTTATCAAAGTATCTTACTTTAGATAATGCAATAGATACAGCTTGTAATGATGTTTCAAGATTTTTCTATCCTAATATTAATCAGGAGGTATATTATTCAACATCATCAATTATAATAAGTTATGATGAAGTAATGCCTAAATTAACTGAAATAGTAAAAGTAGATAATTATGAGAATAGAGAGCTTTTAAATAATGAGTTACCTCATAATTTTATTTTTAAAGATGGAAGTATATTTTCAAGTTATGAATATTTAACAATAAATGAAACTGTAAAAATCAGATGTTTTAATCCTCATCACGAAGATAAAAATCCAAGTGCTTTTATAAGTAGAAATCCTAATAGTAATAAATTGTTTTGCAGTTGTAGCAGTTGCAGTGAAACAAAGTTTATAAAGTACCCTAATGAAGATGGGATTATGAACACTCATAACCCCTTAAGTAGTAATAACATTATAGCTAATGCCACAGCAAAAAAGACTGAAATTATCAATTATTCTTTAGATGATGAAGCCTTTACAATAGATGATATAAATGCCTTAAAGGATATTGAAATGCTTATAACTGGATTTTTACCTAAGAATCATATAACCCTAATTTATGCACCCTCAAACATAGGGAAAACAACTTCAACAATGGGAGTAATAAATCATATTTTACAAATAGATAAAAGTAAGGATATGACTTGTTATTATCTTGATTATGATAACGGAGCTAATACAATGAAACCTCATTTATTAAAGATATTAAAATCTGTAAATAACTTAAAATACATAAGCCACGATAGAACATCAAGAGAAAAACTTATTTTAAAACTACAAGCAAAAATAAGAAATGATGAAGATTTATCAAAAAGCATATTTGTGTTTGACTCATTACAACATTTTGTTGATAAAGATATTTCAAGTACAAAGAGTGAGCCTGATTTAAAAGAGTTGTTTGAACTTATGAAGAAACTAAGAAAGTTAGGAGCTACAATAATAATACTTAGTCATACTACTAAGGAAAAAGATGTAGCCGGAAAAGAATTTCAGTTTCGAGGGCTTAACATCATTAAAGATAATACAGATAATATGTTTTTTCTTACAAGAGAAAATAATACAAAATATTTGTATAAAAGAGAAAAATCAAGAGCAGATATAAAAGAATTTATCGAAGCTAAATACAATCACGATAATGTTTATATTGAATCGTTTGGGGATTTAGACAGTAAAGAGTTTTATGTTATGACTCAACAAGAAAAAGACAAAATGTTTATTAGTGAAGTACAAGCCTTATTAAGAACTAATGGAGTAATGGAGAAAAAGGCTATTGTTGATAGTTTAAAAGAAAGTGATTTTTTCTTAGATATTGGAATCAATAAGTTAAGAGATAAAATTGATTTATATACTGATAAATATTGGAAGATGGAATTGTCAGGAGAGAGAAAACAAAAACATTCTTATAGAATCATAGATGTAACTCAACAGTACATAGATGATATAAATGTATTTATCAATAATAGTAAAAGCCATAAAGGTTAAATACTTATATATATAATAATTATATAAATTTAATAAGTATATAAAATTAGTAAGTGTGTAAAAGTTGTAAAAGTTGTAAAAGTTGTAAGTGTAGAGAGATACCATAAAATCATACACTTACAGCTTTACAACAATTACAGCTTTATAGGTTATAAGAACTTTACAGAAAAAAACATATCTTCAAAACTATTTAATCCCTAATTCATATCACTATTTATAATTAAAAAATAAATCAAGTTATTTATTAAAGAAACTTATTGTAATATAAATTGAAATAAAATTAGGAGTATTTAATGAGTTTAGTTAAATGTAGAGAATGCAAAAAAGAAATTTCAAGTGAAGCAAAAATATGCCCACATTGTGGAATTGAAAAACCTACAAAAAAAGGAATTACATTTTTACAAGTATTTTTACTTATGATTTTTACAATAATAGCACTTGTGATTTTTGATAGTGATTCAAAAAAGAAAGTTGATACAGATAAATTAGTTAAAAGTGAAGATGCATTATTTTCAGAAAAAGAATTAAAACTATTCACTATTTTAATGAGGGATGATATAAATAGTATATTTAAAGGTGGTACTCCACTTTATCTTACTAAAACAAATTATATTGTAGTTAGTTCAGATAGTATTCAAAAAGATTATGAAAAAAATGAAATTAATGCAGATGAAAAATATAAGAATAAAGATTTAATTGTAAATGCAAAAATTAAAAGTATTGATAAGGATGTTTATAACAATGCATATTTATCTCTTTATGGAGGAACAAATCAATTCTTAAATCCTCAAGCTAAATTTAAAGATGGATATATAAGTTGGCTTTCAAATCTAAACAAAAATCAGAATATAACAATAGTTTGTGAATCAAGTAAAATGTTTGGAGGTAGTGTTTATCTTGATGATTGTATTCCATCTTCAAATTGGATAGAAAATAAAACAATAGAATTAATCAACAATACACATAAATTATTAAAAAATGATAATTTAGAACTTCAAGTTACTATTAAATTTATAAAAATGATAACTCCTAAACTTTTAGATTCAAGTGGATGTTTTAATGATAATTCTGATTCTTGTATAAAAGAATTAAAAAAGATAATGCCAACAGTAAAAAAAGAAATGGAAGAAATAAAAGGGAAATAATATATAAGTAAATTCAAATAGCTAATTTATAGTATAATTTAACTAAGTTACACTATAAAAGGCTATTTGTGATTATAGATATAAATGAAGAACTATTTGAGAAAGTTAAACAGATTGTTAAAGATAGAAATATAACTATCTATGAACAATTAGAAGAAATAAAACCACTTGAAACAATAGAAAATGCAACACTAACAAAAGCCCGTGAGCTTAAAACTCAAAGAGTCAAACAATCTATCAAAGAAACAATTAAAAGCCTTTACAATCAAAATATATCACTTAGTAAGTATAAAATCCATAAAGCAACTGGAATTGCATATATCACTATAAATAAATACTATGATGATATTTTAAAAGAGGTTATGAATGAACACTAAACAAACTGAATTTGTATTATATAGAGCAGATGGATTGAGCTTTGATAAAATTGCTACTACTCTAAAAGTTTCAAAAGCTACTTTAATACAATGGAGTAAACTATTTGAAAAAGAAATAAAAGAAATACAGTTTCAATCATTTATCAAAATTAAAGAGCTTCATAGTTGGAATACTCAAACAAGATACACAAACCTATTAGAGCAGTTAAAAATTATAGATGATGGGATTGTAAAATCTGATTTATCAAAAGCAACTATCAAAGATTTATTTACAATTAAGAATGATATATTAGGTCAATTAGATAGGATAGAAAACAAAATTAGAACCAATGCAAATGTAACAATCACAGATGAGTTAGGATATAAGGAAGCTTTGGAATTAAAACTAAATGAAGTTGAATAATATTAAGCCACTATCCAAAAGAGTTGGAATATTAAAGCCACTTAAAAAAGAAAAAACAGTTAGAGTTAATTATCTATCAAATATTGAAATGATTTTATATTCTGCTGATTTATGTTACTACTCAACTATGATAATCAGAAATCAAATAAAAAAGAGAAACAAATATAAGATTTTATATGCTATTGAAAAAGAAGTACATAGAATATATAAAATCATAAGTAAAGATGATTGGTATAGCACAGAAGATATACTTACTAAAAAAGAACTAAATGAAAATTTTAAAAAGTTTGGAATTAGAAAAAAAGATTTAATTTCATAGAACTATTTGAAACTATTTTTGTACTGAAAAACACTATTCCATAATTTAATCATATTATGAATATAATCACATTCTATTAAAAAAATGCGAGATTGAACCCGAGTAACAAAATGATATTTCAAGGGGTTACTTTTGCTTTATGTTACTTTTTATGTTACTTTTATTTTATATATATTTACAAAACTACTATTTAAAGCCTTTTAATTATATATGTTAGAGTGAGCACATCTCCACCAATTTATAAAAAAAACTTATAGTATTTTTATAATAAAATATTATATTTATATATCTTAATTCTTATATTAAAATATTTCTTTCATCTATCTTATATTTAATTAATCCATCACTTTATATATTTAAATTTTAATGTACGAAAAACACTTTATAATTAACAAATACTTAATCAAATAAACTAGTTTGCAAGTTTACTGAAAGATTAATATTATATTATCCCGAAAAAAGGAGTATATACATGTATTTTAGTACTGCAGATTTATGTGATGAAAACCAAGATAAAAATATACAAGTATTATCATCAGAATTTAAAAATTATGGTGGATTGGATGGATTTTTTGGGCAAATAACAACTATCAAATTAAACAAAAGCAATTGGGATTTACTTTCTATGTTAAGAGATGAAAATGGAGCTGAGAAAATCGTAGTTGTTGATGTGGATAGAGAGTTTTATGGTGTTGTAGGAGATAAACTATCATTATTTGCTGAACGAAATAATTATAAAGCAATTATTATAAATGGCTATGTAAGAGATATCAAAGAGACTAATAAATTTAAAATTGGTCTTGTAGCGTTAGGAACTTGTCCTTTGAGAAATTTTGAAAAGACTAATGGAGAAAGAGATATTGAACTTAAATTTGGAGGTGTTACTTTTAATAGTGGCGACTTTTTATATGCTGATGAAGATGGGATAATTGTTTGTTCTGAAGAATTAAATAGTAGTAATTTAAAGAAGAGATATTAATATCTCTTCTTTTTTTAGTTCGCTTTTTTTGATTTCGAAATTTTAGTTAGATCATAAAAAGCTTGAATTTCTTCAAACTTTTTATTTGTTTTTATTAGAAAGAATAAATCGCTTTTAATCTTAATTCATCTTTATCTTTAGATTCATTACCTTTTCCATTTTCATAGATAGTATAATCAGCTGATACAGCTAAGTTTTTAAATTCTCCAGAGAATTTATATTTCGCACCTAAATATGTCTGTTTTAAATCATTTTTTGCTATTAAAGAATCACTATTAGTATAAGAAACTTTAGTAGTTAGATTTCCAAATTTCTTAGAAGCACCAATTTGCCATGAGTCAGTACCAGCTGTATAATTACCAACTGTTGAAGTTGAAGATGTAAATGATGCAGTTGCAGCTTCACCTATACCTCTATTTACATTTCCTTTCTCATCAGTTGATGTATAAGCAGCATGGAAATCTACTGTAAAAAATGTAGCTCCCACTTTATAACCATTTAATGAACTATCTTTTACTGTTGCTTTATCATAATTAGTGTTATAATATTGAGCTGCAATAAATGGTTTAAAATCTCCACCAAATTTATAAGTAGCGTCTACATATAAATCTTTAACTTCATCAATAAAATCTACATAATGTCCTTGAATAGTTAAATTTTTGATTGAATCATTTTTAATATATAATGAAACAGCACCATCTGTACCTATTTTATTAAATCCTCCAACGTCACTATCATTAACTTCAGTATTAGAAAAAGATGCAGCATTTGTTCCACTTGTTACACTATCTGTTCTTGTTTGATATTTTGTAACTTTTCCTAAAGATACTAAAGTATTTGGAATATCAGTATTAGCTAAAAAATAACCTTCAAATGATTCTTTTATAAGTCTTGAACCTGAACCATTGATTAAAGGTAAAGAAATAAATTGTCTACCACCTTTAAAACTTGTGTTTGCATATTTATATTCTAAATAAGCTTCTGATAAAACTGAACCTGATGCATCCATAAATTTTGCTTGTTTTGACGTATCATCATCAATAGTTCCAACATGTGAAGTTTGTAATGTAGTACCTAATTTTACACCTTTAAAACTATCTGTAACATAATTTAAACTTCCACCATTTACCCAAATACTATTATCAGAAGTCTTTGCTAAATCGTAATTTTCATCAAAATAGTATGATTTAATATCACCTTTTATTTTTCCATTACTAAAAGCATCAGCTAATGAATCAGCTGCAAATGATGATGTTGCAATTGATGTTACTGCTAAAGTCGCAATTAAACTCTTTTTAATTAATTTGTTCATTTTTCTCTCCTTGTTAATTTAACAAAGTTATCCTAACATTGAACACTGTCATGAAACTTGCATTTTATACAAATTTTGACTTTTAAATATCCTTTCCATTAAATTCTTTTTCATTTGTTTTTTGAACAATTAACTTTGCTAATTTATCCGTTTGAATTGCGATATCATAAGTTTTATTCGATATTGCAGCATTTTCTTGAGTCTTTTGATCTAATAAATTTATTGCATCATTTATTTGCTCTATGCCTTTTTGTTGTTCATTACTAGAAAAATTAACTTGTGATATTAATTCAATTGTTTTTGAAATATTTTCATCAACAGTGTTATAACCAGTAATCATCTCTTTAGCTATCTCTTTTCCATCATTTGCTTTTAATATAGCAATTGATACTAATTCTTTAATTTTTTTTGTTGTTTCAGCACTTCTTGCAGCTAAATTTCGCACTTCAGCTGCAACGACTGCAAAACCACGTCCAGCTTCACCAGCAGTTGCTGCTTCAACAGCTGCATTAAGAGATAATATATTTGTTTGAAATGAAATTTGTTCAATCATATCAATACTATTATTGATTGTAAGAATTTGTTGGTTTATTGTATCAATTGCCAAATCAGTCTTTAACGATAAATTTTTCCCTTCATTCACTGAATTAGTTAATATTTCTGTATATTCAAACATATTTTTAACACTTAGTGTATTTGATGTTATATTACTTGTTATTTGCTCAACAGCAGCAGCTGTTTCTTCAAGTGAAGCAGCAGAGTTATTTAGGTTACTATTTAGAATATTTACATTTTCAATTAATGTATCACTATTAGAATCTAAAACCAAACCATTTTTCTTATTTTCTATTAACATTTGAGTAATTGAATCACCTAAATAATTTATTCCTTCAGATAATTGAAGAAGATGTTTTTTAGAGTTATTTGTATTAATTTTATTCAAATAATTATAATTTGAATATTGTTCTAATATATTAAGTATATTATTGATATTCATTTCTAAATTTATTCCCATTTGGTTTAATAAATTTGTTAATTCATTTAATGAAGAGTTTGAAGATTTTTTAGTAACTCTTTGTGATAAATCACCTTGTTCAAACTCTTTTAATACAAAAATAGTTGATTTAATAAGCTCTTTTTCTTCCTCAACATTATCTTTTATTTTTAAAATATTTTCATTTATAATCTTTGACATAGTTCCAATTTCATCTTTTGAAACTATATTTAAAAGTAAAACATCATCTTTTTCTCTATTTAGATATTTAAAGAAATTTAATAATCCTTCTTGAAAGTTATTAAGAGGTGATATTATATTTTTATTTATTATGAAATATACAAAAAAAGATAAGGACAATAAAACAATAAATGAAACTATAATAATCTCTGTTCTCAAAGAGTGTGGTGTAATTAAAACTTCATCTTCACTAATTTCAGAAACAATTGCCCAAGTTATATCTTTTGAAATATTTATAGGACTATATGCACATAGAACATTATAATTATCATACCCTTTTATAATTTCTGTATTTGTTTGATTTTTAAATGCATTTATCGTTGCATTTGTTTTTATACTATTTTTTTGAGGAGCTAAAAAAGATGAATTTATTGAATGAGTTTTTGGACTTAAAAAACTATCACTTCTCATTAAATAGTCATTCCCAACTAAATAATCTTCTTGCGTTTGCCCATAACCTTTTCTAAAATTCATTATTTTATTTATATCATTATTTCCAATTTGAAATACTAATACAGCTTTTATTCCATCCTCTTTATATCCATTTTCATATACAGGTGTCCCTAAAAACATTACAGGTTTATTGTCATTAATTTCATAAGGTTTCATATCTACAAAAGTAGTTGCATTGTTTTCAATGGTTTTTTTCCATACATCAGCTAGTAAAGAATTATTCAATTTTCCAAATTTTAGGTTTTCTCCAAAGTCAGCATTTTTTTTAGCTGTATAATATATTTGCCCTGTTTGTACATCAATTAAATAGATATCATTATAATTATACTTTTTAATATAACTTTGAAAAAAATTCTCACTTGAAGAAATAGTATCTTTAACCATTGAATCATTTATTGGAAATTTACCTTTTGTGTCTATATCCATCTGGGAATATAAACTAGTTAAATCATAAACCAATTGATCAACTGTTTTACTACTTGATAAAACTTCTATATCATTAACCATTCGATTAAAAAGATTTTCAATTTGCTGAGTTTTATTATCTCTTGAAAAAGTTAAACTATCATAATTATTTTTCATTAGTGCTTTTTTTGCTTCTTCAACAGAAATACCACCTATAATAACTATAACAATTAATAAAGAAATGATTGAAATTAAAATCATTTTCATTTTAATATTTATATCTTTATATTTAAACATAAAAATCCTTTTTTCATTTTCTATTAATATAACTTCTATTACTGTCAAAAAACTTGCAAAGATTTTTTGATAACTCTTGATAATAAAAAAATTAAATATTATGCAAGTTTCATGAAAGAATTCAATGTTAATCTTCCCTCATATCTTTCTTAGATAATAAAACTTAAAAAAGGATTTAAGATGAAAATGATTAAAACACTTGTTACTTCAGGTTTAGCATTAGGAATGTTAATAAATACATTAAGTGCAAAAGAAGTTGATTTTGAAGGTAAAACTATTGAATTGATTATGCCTTATAATGCAGGAGGAGGAACTGATAAATGGGGAAGATTTTATGCACCACTATTATCTCAACAATTACCTGGAAAACCAAATATTATAATTAAAAATATGCCAGGAGGTGGTTCAACAAAGGGTGCAAACTATTTCGCAGAAAGAGCTTCAAAAGATGGTTTAACAATTTTTGCATCTTCAGCGTCAACACAAATACCTTTTTTATTAGGTGATGAAAGAATAAAATATGATTTCAAAGATTGGTATGCAGTATTAACTTCTCCTACAGGTGGAGTTGTTTATGTATCAGATTCTTTAGGTATAAAAGATATAAATGATTTTGATAAACTAAAAAATGCTGAATTAAAATTTGGAAGTCAAGGTCCTACATCAATGGATTTAATTCCATTATTAGCTTTTGATTTACTTGAATTAAATGTACAACCAGTATTTGGGATGAAAGGAAGAAAAGAAGGTAGATTAGCATTTTTAAGGGGTGAGACAAATATTGATTTCCAAACAAGTTCTGCTTATTTAAAAGAAGTTGTTCCCGCACTTACTAAAGGAAAATCTATTCCATTATTTTCTTGGGGAGTGTTAGATAATGATGGAAATCTACAAAGAGATCCTAGTTTCCCAGAACTTCCACATTTTGGAGAAGTTTATACAAAAGTAACAGGTAAATCATTTGATGAAGAATCATTTAAAGCTTGGAAAACTTTATTTACAGCAAGTTTCCCATCTCAAAAAATGTTAGTATTACCAAAAGACGTTTCTGCTGATGTAATTGAAACTTATGAAAATGCACTTAAAAAGGTTGTTTCTGCTTCTGATTTCAAAGAAAAAAGTGAAATTCATCTTGGAACATATGAGCAAACAATTGGTGAAAAAGCAAATAAATTAAAAGATACAGCAACAACTGTTAATAAAAAAGATAGAGATTGGATTAGAAATTGGCTAGAAGTAAATCATAAAGTTAAGTTTTAATTTCAACTTTTATTAAAAAAATTTCAAAAATAAAAAGTCACTTCACTATTTTAGTAAAGTGACTTTTTCTATTTTAATCTACAAAAATTTAATCATATTCTTCATTTATCAAATAAAAACTGCAAGTTTCAAGACAGCTAATAATGTTAATCTTCACTTAGAATTCAAAGTAAGAAATATACTTTAAAAGGAGATTTTATGGCTATTGATGCATTATTAAACGCCTTTTATGAACTTATGTCTATACAACATATGCTTTATTTATTTGGTGGAGTACTTTTAGGAATTATTGTTGGGATTCTTCCCGGACTTGGTGGAATTGTAGGTTTCTCTATTATGTTGCCTTTCATTTATGGAATGGATGTTACATCTGCTCTTGCTATGTTAATTGGTATGGTTGCTGTTATTCCAACATCTGATACTTTTACATCAGTACTTATGGGAATTCCAGGTTCTTCTGCTTCTCAAGCAACTGTTTTAGATGGTTATCCATTATCTCAAAAAGGTCAAGCTTCAAGGGCTTTAGCAGCTGCTTTTAGTTCATCTTTAATTGGTGGATTATTAGGTGCTGTTATTTTGACATTTTTTATTGTTTTTGCAAGGGATATTATCTTAAAACTTGGAACTGCAGAACTATTTATATTAGGAATTTTTGGTCTTAGTATGGTTGGTGTTTTAAGTGGGAAAAGCTTATATAAAGGTTTTATTGCAGCTTGCGTTGGTTTGCTATTAGGTTGTATAGGAAGTGCCCCTGCAACTGGTGAATGGAGAATGACTTTTGATAGTTACTATTTATTTGATGGAATTAAATTAGTAATTTTAGGACTTGGTGTTTATGCTGTTCCTGAAATTATAGATTTATTAGTAAAAAATCAAAAAATATCAAATGGAAAATTAAGTGGTTCTTGGGTCCAAGGTGTAAAAGATACTTGGGCAGCAAAATGGATTATAGCTCGTTGTGCACCTATGGGAGCAATGATTGGAGCAATTCCAGGGCTTGGTGGAAGTGTTGTTGACTGGATTGCTTATGGACATGTTGTTCAAACATCAAAAGATAAAAGTCAATTTGGTAAAGGTGATATCAGAGGTGTAATTGCACCTGAGTGTGCAAATAATGCAAAAGAAGGTGGAGGATTAATTCCTACATTACTTTTAGGAGTTCCAGGAAGTGGTTCTATGGCTGTATTCTTAGGAGGCTTAACTATCTTAGGAATTGAACCAGGACCTGCGATGGTTGGACAAAACTTAGAGGTGTCTTATACAATTATTTGGTCATTAGCTATTGCAAATGTTGTTGGAACACTAGTTTGTTTAGGATTAGCTAAACATATTGCAAAAATTACAAATATTCCTTATGGATTTATTGCTCCTATTATGTTAATGATTATCTTTTTTGCTGCACTTCAAGCAACAAGAAGTTTAGAAGATTTAATTTTATTAATAGTAATTGGTGCATTAGGTATTTTATTTAAACACTTTGATTGGCCAAGACCTGCTCTTCTTATTGGATTTATTTTAGCTGGTACTATTGAAACTTATTACTATCAAGCGGTTCAATTTTACTCTTGGGATATGATTTATAGACCAGGTGTAATTGGAATTGTATTATTTATGATTGCTTCAATTGGATTAAGTACTTACTTCAAAAGAAGAAGTGATAAAAAAGAAAAATTAGAAAAAGAAGAAAAAATAAGAAATGCTGAATTAAAAGAAGAAATTGTTGATGCAAATGGTACAAAATACACTTATTCATTTTTTTCAGGTGAATTATTTATGGTTATTGGATTAATTATCTTTGGAAGTTATGCTTTATTTGATTCTATTCCCCATGACTTTTTAGGTGGAATCTTCCCAATAGTAATTGCTTCATTAATGGTTTTATTTTCAGTACTTTTAGCATTTCAATTAGTATCAAAAACTAAACAAAAAGATGTATTAGGTGTAAGTGTAATGGAAAATGGAGAATTTACATCTTATTGGAAAGAGACTTGGAAAAGCTTTTTAATCCTTCCAGTATTTTTATTTGGTACTTGGATTTTAGGGTTTATTCCAGCATTAGTATTTTTGATTTCAATAACAATCAGAATTAAAATGCAATCCTCTTGGTTAAAAATTACAACGATAACAACTCTAGCTATTGGTTCATTATGGTTAATTTGTGAAGTAATGTCTTTACATCTTCCAACAGGACTAATTGGAAATTTAATATTAAAAGGTTAATAAAATGAATGATTTAAATAGAATAAAATGTATGATGTATAGAGCAGGAACTTCAAAAGGTGCTTATTTTTTAGATAAAGATTTACCAAAAAACACAGAAGAAAGACATAATCTTTTATTAAAGATTATGGGTTCTCCTGACATTAGGCAAATTGATGGTATCGGAGGAGCAACTTCTGTAACTACAAAAGTTGCAATTATTTCTCCATCAAAAAGAGATGGAATAGATATTGACTATAAATTTATTCAAGTTATGGTTGACCAACCAATTGTTGATGATAAACCAACTTGTGGTAATATATTAACAGCTGTTGGAGTTTTTGCACTTGAGCGAGGATTAGTAAATATTGAAGAAGATGAAACTATTGTAAATATCTATGATGTAAATACAGGTGCTACAATTGCTCAAACAATTAAAACACCAAATAGATGTATTACTTATAAAGGTGATATGCAAATAGCTGGAGTTCCAGGAACTGCTGCTCCAATTGATCTATTTTTTAAAAATATAACTGGTGGCAAAACAGGTTCATATTTACCAACAAAAAATGTAATTGATACTTTTTGTGGAGTTGAAGCAACTTGTTTAGATATTAGTATGCCAGTTGTTTTTGTAAGAGCCCAAGATGTGGGAGTTACAGGTTATGAAACACCAGAGGTATTAGATTCAAATAAAGAATTATTTGAAAAACTAGAACAAATTAGGGAAGAAGCTTCTCAAGCTATGGGTCTTGGTTCTTGTAAAGGGAATGTTATTCCAAAAATTGCAGCTGTTAGCAAACCTAAATTTGATGGAGATATGAACATTAGATATTTTACACCAACAACTGCACATCCTGCAATTGCTGTATCTGCTGGTTTTTGTATTGCTGTTGGCTCTTTCATAAAAGGAACTATTTTAAACCAAATTAATCAACAAGAGTTAACTTTGGGTAGTCATATAGTTAAAATTGAAAATCCATCAGGAACTACACAAGTAGGAGTTAATTTTCCTTCATTAGATATAAGTCAAGTAGAAGGAATGACAACAAGAACAGCTAGACTTTTATTTGAAGGTGAGGTTTATGTATAAAAATGGAACTGCTTCCAAATTCAATTACACTTTTTGATCTGTTTTTATTAATCCTTTTTTGTTTCATAGGTGCAGCAATTTCTACATCTATTGGAACAGGAGGAGGATTAGTTGTTATTGGGGCGATGAGTTTAGTTATCCCAGTAACAGCTCTTTTATCTATTCATGCAATAATCCAATCAGGTTCTGGAATATTGCGTGCAATAATGTTTAGGAACTCCTTTTATAAAAAATTCTTTTTTCTTTTTATGTTTGGTACACTTTTTGGATACTTTTTTGCTACACAATTTCTGATTGTACTTCCTGAATATTTTTTAAAACTATTTTTAGGACTTGGTATAATTATTTTAACTTTAATTCCTAATTTTAAAATAGATAATATTTCAAATAGTAAAATAATAATTTTTGGTGCAATTACAGGTTTTTTAACAATGTTTGTTGGAGTAATGGGACCACTTTTAGGTATTTTTTTAAGCTCATTTTTGACAAATCGTCATATAATTGTAGGAACTTTAGCTTGGTGTATTTCTTTTCAGAACTTAGGAAAAGCTATTATTTTTGGTGGTTTAGGATTTGATTATACTCCTTGGATAAATTTGATTTTAATACTAATTGTTTTTTCATATTTTGGAACACTTTTTGGCAAAAAACTTTTAGATAAAAGTAATGATGAATTATTTAAAAAAATCATAAAAATTGTAATTATTTTACTTGGAGGTAAATTAGTAATAGAATCTATTTTACTAATGCTTAAATAAATGCAAGGTTTATGACAGCTTTATATATTAAGGTTATAATAAAAATGGAGTTTTAAATGAAAATATTATTAACTATTCTTTTTTTATTAAATACAATTTTATTTGCCCAAAATTACCCTTCTAAACCTATAACATTAGTTGTGGGTTTAGGAAAAGGTGGAAGTAGTGATAGAATGGCTAGAAATATGGCTACATTATTAGAAAAAGAGTTAAATACTTCAATAAATGTAATAAATATAAAAGCAAATGCCTCATTAGATGCTGCAAATTATGTATTAGCCCAAGAAAGTGACGGTTATACTATTTTTACTTCAGCTTTTTCTCCATATCTTGCAAACACAGTATTAAGTGGACAATCAACATATACTCTTGATGACTTTCATTTTATAAATATTCAATGGTTTGATTACGATTTAATATCTGTAAATAAAGATTCAAAAATAAATTCAATAAAAGAATTATTATCTGAAATAAAAGATAGTCCTAAAAAAATCAAGATTGCAGTTATTTATAAATCAAGTGGTCATTTAATGATAAAACTTTTACTTGAAAAATTTAATATTCCATTTGAAAAAGTTGAATTTAATTTTTTTGCAGGAGGTGAATTAGCTAGAACTGCACTAATTGAGTCTAAAGTTGATCTTTTAATAATTGCTGCACAAGGAAGTGAAAAATACAGAAATGAGATTAAACCTTTAGCTGTAATTTCAGATAAGAAATCGAGAAGATGGGATGCGCCTACACTTAATGAAGCCCTTAAAGATACAAATATTACATTACCTATTATAAATGGTCCAATGAGAGGATTTGCAGTATCAAAACAATTTAAAGAGAGATATCCTCAAAGGTATCTTATTTTAGAAAAAGCAATTAAAAAGGTACTTGCAAAAAGGTCAAATCAACGAATATTAAAAGAAAAAAACATAGGTTATACTTGGATAGGAGATAAAAGATCTAAAGAGGTACTACTTAAAACCTACAATTTATTTGAAACTTATAACTATTTATTTGATAAATAAATTTATTTTATTGGGTATTTAAATATTATAGATATTTCTAAACCATTATTATTAGAAGCGATTACTTCAGCATTATGTAATGTTGCAATTTGTTTTACAATACTAAGTCCTAAACCTGAACCAGTTTTTGAAGAATCAACTCTATAATATCTTTGAAAAATATTTTTTAAATTTTCTTTTTCTACACCATATCCTTCATCTTTAACATTTAACCAGATTGTATTATTATGTCTTTTTAGGGATAAAGTTATTGTTCCCATAGGGTTTCCATCAATATCTACAGCATAATGTAATGCATTGTTAATAATATTATCAAGCATACTTTCTAAAATAATAATATCAGTTTCTATAAATATTTGTTCATCTAAATCTTCAAAAGCAAATTCAAAACCTCTTTTATAAACTCTTGGAGCTGTTTTAATACTATAATTTTTACAAATTTCATTTAGATTTGCTTTTTTTAATCTTGCTAAATTTATTGTATTTGGATTTGTTTTTGCATACAATAATAGTTGTTCTGTAATGTGTGACATATTATTAATATGAGAGTTTAGAATAATAAATTTTTCATCTTTTTTATCAAAAAAATGGTCTAATTCCATTTTCATTTCTGCTAAAGGAGTTCTTAGTTGATGAGATACATCTGAATTGAACTGTTCTATATATTCAATATTATCTCTACTTCTTTCAAGTAAAATATTAATACTATTAACTACATCTTCAAGTTCTTTTGGAGCATTAAATTTCAAGGGAGTTAAATCCCGTGAATCTCTTTGTTTTATTTTATTTTTGAGTAATTGAAGCGGTTCCAATCCCTTATTTACAGCAACTAAAGTAATTAAAATAGTAAATAAAGAAACAATTAAAATAATCATTAAAACAGTATTAATAACTTCTTCTATGTTTTCATTTCTCTCATGCATACTCTCTGCAATTGTTATATACGCAGAATATTCTTTGTTTGAATCTATAAAAAAAACTTTATAAGAAATTACTCTTAATTTTTCCCCATCATAGGTTTTATTATAAAATCTTTTATCCTCATATAAAAGTATATTGTTATCAAATAAATCTTCTTGTCCAATCAAAACTTTTCCATTTTGATTTACCACAGAATAATAAATAAGACCTTTTTGAGTAAGTGATAAAAAATCAACAGAAAAATTAGGGAAATCAATTATCAATTTCCCATTTTCAACTCCAATATAATCTTCTATACTTTTTGCAGATGCATATAAACGATTATCAAAGAAATTATTAACTCTATTTTTTAAAAAGTTATTTAAATATATAAAAAGTATTAAAGTAAATAAACCCAATGGAAATATTAACCACTTAGTTAATTGGGTACGAATTGATGGTATCTCTTTCATATTAATACATCATATAGCCAAGGCCCCTCACAGTTTTTATATTTATTGAATCCCCAAGTTTTTTTCTTAATCTTGAAATATATGTTTCAACAGCTGTTGGATTAAATTCATCATCTATTGTAGTAATATGATCAACAATATTATCTTTACTTACTATTGCATTTTGATTTTGTAATAGAAATTCAAATATTTTTAATTCTCTTTTACTTAATTCTATCAATTCAGAGTTTTTAGTCAAAATAAGTGTTTGAGTATTAAATGATAAATCATTGTAATTAATAATATTTGAAATTTGATTTTTACTTCGTCTTAAAAGTGCGTGAACCCTTGCTATTACCTCATCGAGTTCAAAAGGCTTACACAAATAATCATCTGCACCTGTATCAAGACCTAAGATTCTTTGGTCAAGTTTATCTCTTGCAGAAATAACTAAAATTGGCAAATTTTTTTGAGATGTTCTTAATTTTTTAATAATATCAATTCCATCAATATTAGGTAATCCTAAATCTAAAATCAACAGGTCATAAATTGCTGTTTCAAGAGAATAAAGACCATCTTCTCCATCATGAAAAACATCAATAAGGTAACCTATTTCTTTTAGTTTTCTAGAAATACCATTTGCTAAGGTTTCGTTATCTTCAATTAATAATATTTTCATGGTAAAAGTATATCACAATTTAGTGAGACATAAAAATAGGTAATGTCGATTTTTCTAAAAGATATCTAGTCGCTCCACCAAACATCATCTCTTTTAAACCTCTATGTCCATAAGCACCTGCAACTATTAAATCAAAGTTTCCATCTAGTGCTGCATTTAAAAGTGCTTGACCTGGAATTTTTGTTGTTTTTACTATTTCATAAGTAGCATCTACTTTATGACATTTTAAATAATCTAATAAATCATTTATGATATTAGTTCCCCCAACATATTCTTCTGAAGAAATAATGTGTACTCTTTGTGCTTCTTTTAAAATATCAATTGAAGTAGTTAATGCTCTTGAAGCTTCAGGAGAGTTATTCCAACCAATAATTACTGATTTTGTAGAGAATGTTTTCATAACTCGTGGAATCATTAGTACTGATTTTCCACTTTTTAATACTGCTGTTTCAAATGTAGATGTTGTAACTCCTAAAGGAGGAGCTGCTGCTATTACTAAATCACAAAACTTTGATTCTTGTTCAATAATATTACTTCTAAGTCCTTTTTTATCTTTTAAATAAACATTTGCTTCACTATCAAGTGGAGTTTGAGATATTTTAATATCAATTTCTTTAACTATTTTTTCAAAAAGTTTATTAAACTCTAAAGATTCATCTTTATATTTTTTATCCACAACTTCATCAATTTTTTTAAAAAGATCTTCAGGTATAGATAAATTTCTATACATATTAGGATTATATTTAGGTCCACATTTTAAAATTTCTAAATTTATTTTAAAATATTTTGCAACTAACAAGGCTCCATAAATTCTCTCTTCTAACTCTTCTCCACCACCAATAGGAAAGAACATTTTTCTATAATTCATAAAAAATCCTTTTAATCTAACGTTAAAAGAATAGTAACATTCGATTCTGTCATAAAGCTTGCAAATTATTTATTTTGATTATAAATATACGAAAACCAAATTTATATTCTCCGACATTAACTGAAAACATATATCTTCATTTTCGTACAATTTTTAAATTTGTGAATCATATAAGTTTGATTAGCGTCGGAAAACAGATAATTGTAAGTTACTTATAAATTTCTAATTTAAAAAACTACCCTATTAATTTAAATTAACACTATATATAGATATTTATAATCTCTCATTCGCTTTTTTATAAACTTCCATATCATCTCTTTTTCCAATGGCAATAGTGTAAATTGATAAAATATCATCTTGAATTTCATATACAATTCTAACTCTTTTTTTTGATACATAAACTTTTCTAAATCCACTTAAGTTCATATTATTTTTGTTTCCAAGAGGAAGTCCAAGTTCTGGAGAACTTTTAATTTGTTTTAATTTTTTGAATACTTGAATTTGAAGGGCATTATCAAGTTCTTTTAAATCATCTTCAACTTTTGGATGTAATTTTAGTTCATACATTTTATAAAGAACTTGTATCTATGCTAAATTTTTTAGCCATATCGTCTAACGATATATAATCAGATTTAGAAGTACTGATTCTATTTTGAACTATTTCATATATTTCTTTATGTTCAATATTATTCATTAGCTCTTCAATCTCTTTTAATCTTTCATATTCCTGTGTTGAAATAACAACAGCTTCCAATTTATTGTTTTTTAGAACACCAACTTTTTCTAAACTATGCTCTTTTAAATTTCCAAGAATTTTACTTATTGATTTTGTAAAGTCTGTAATTGATAATAACTCATTTTGTGTATAACTTACCATTTTATTAACTCCTATATTTTATAGTTAATATTATAGCTAATTTAATAGTAAATTCACAAATTTATTAAAAAGAATAGATTTTCCTTATTCCGCCACTTTTCCACCGGTATCCAGAGGTTTTTACCATCAGTTATTGCAACACTCTTGAAATGTATCTTAGAGTTAATATTTTCAATTAAATATTTATTAAAGAATTTGAAATGACTGCAACAACAAATAAAGTTAGAACAAATGTTTACCTTGATGCAACTACAAAAGAGAAAGCTCAAGAAATTTTTAAACAATATGGTTTAGGATTAAGTGAAGCTTTTAATATATTTTTAACACCGTCTGTTTTAGAAAGAGGAATTCCTTTTGAAATAAAAATTCCAAATGATGAAACACTTGAAGCTATTAAAGATGCAAGAGTAAATAAAAATATGACAAAAGTTAATTTAGAAGAATTACCACAAGAAGCCAGAGATCATTTTTTAACAGGAGATTGGAAAGATACAAAAGAATTTCATATAAGTGGAGATTTACTTGTTATTTACATGATAAATGATAATACTTTACAACTTCTTAGAATTGGAACGCATTCTCAACTTTTTAAATAAGTTCCTTCTCCTTAAATGAAATTGAACTCAAGAAGAACATCTAGCAAAACTTTTTTACGGTAATTATTACGGTATTCTAAAATTCATTCAAATTTAAAGCCCTAAAACATAGGCTCTAGAATAACTTTGGATAGTGCACATCTCCACCAATACACAATCCAAAAAAACTTACAAAGTCTAAAAAGTACCAACAAATGGCACTTTTTATCTCTTTTATAAACAATTTAGTCCAATCAAACTGTAATTGTTAATCTTTAATTTCTAATTATTTAATGAAATCTAGCTTTTTAAATAGTAATATCTTTAGAAACATAAACTCTTAAATCAATACTGTTAAAGGTATTGCCCAAAATTGATAATCTTCTATTTTATATGGTAAAACTTTATCACCACCATAAAAAACTATACCTTTAAAATTTTTATCTTTCATAGTTTTCGCAAGTGCTAAAAGTCCTTTAAAATGTTCACTTTTAATATTTGAACCTGATTTAATTTCAATTGCAACAATATCACCCAAACTTGACTCTAATACAAAATCAACTTCTTTTTGTTGTGTATCTCTAAAATGATATATTTCTATATCTTCATTTGCATTAGCTTGATGTTTAATAAGTTCAGTATAAACAAAAGTTTCAACTAAATTTCCTAAGTGTTCATTTTTCCCTAACATCGAAGATTTTACACTAGCATTTAATAAAAAACTTGCAAGTCCAGAATCTATAAAATGAACTT
Organism: bacterium; assembly: GCA_018816105.1. Lineage (GTDB taxonomy): Bacteria > Campylobacterota > Campylobacteria > Campylobacterales > Arcobacteraceae > Aliarcobacter. The sequence continues at coordinate 22,030 of JAHIWE010000054.1, forward strand.
TAGGACTTTTGGTTACTTGTTTAAGTATATTATTTGAGTAAGATGGAACAAGTTTTATAATATACAGAGCTTCTAATATTTTTACATATTTTGTAACTGTTTTATCCGTAATCCCTATATTTTTTGAAATACTTGTATAATTTACCAAAGAACTTACTTGTCCTGCTAATATTTTTAAAAGTTTGGCAAGATGTGAAAGTGTATCTATTTGTACATTTTCAATATTTGCAATATCTTTAGAAATTCGTGCTTTTATATAAAAATCATACCAAGCTTTTTTAGCTTTTATTGGTAATTCATAAACTTCGGGATAACCTCCATTTATAACTGCACTTATAAACTCTTCTTTTGAGATACTTTCAAAATCAATATCAAAATTATTGAAGTTATCACTAAAAAGTTTATCAATGATATTTATATCTCTTTTATTTATTTCACTATATGAAAGAGGAAATAAATTAAAACTAACCATTCTACCTGCTAATGATTCTTTTATTTTAGAGTTTTTAAATATATCAGATGAACCAGTAAGTAAAAACATACCTTTTCTATTTTGAACATCTGCACTCATTTTAATAGGTGGTATTATCTCTGGTATCATTTGAACTTCATCAATAGCTACATTTTCATCTTTTGAAATATATTCAATAAAACCTTTTGGGTCAGAAGTTGCGGTATTAAAAATATCAATATCATCAAAAGTATAATATTTCATATTCTTGTTTTTTGCTATTTTCTTTTGTAATGTAGTTTTACCCGATTGTCTTGGACCATTAATAGCTACTATTCTAAATGACTCTAACATTTCTATAATTGTTAATTCTAGTTTTCTAGGTATCATCTTCTCTTCTTTTTCAAAATTATATTAATATTATTCCGGATTATATTAATTAGAATTCCGAAATATATAATAGTATATTACGGATTATGTACTTAAAAGAAAATTTGTTTATATACATTATTTACTAAATAATTAAAACTTCAATCCCAATTTGATGAGATTGAACGCAAGAATTAAATCTAGCAACACTTTTTTACGGTATTTCAAATTTTAGGAAAATTAGAGGCCCTAAAAAAATAGCTTTTGATGGTGTACATCTTATCAACATGAGATAATGAACCAAGCTGTTGATTATGATAGAAGATTCAATAAAATGATTTTTAAAAGATGGATGTAGAAAAAGATATTTAGCTTCATTTGACGATAAGGAAACTTTAAATACTTCTGCTACGGGCGATTTGATAGCTAAATATTCAATACTATAAATTAATGTTAATAAAGTCTCTTCAAGAATAAGTAAAATTAATATTTTTTAATAATATTTTTGATTTTTTTATTAAAGAATTAAGCTATAAAGTTAGTAATAAGAGTACACTGAAATAATCATGGTGATGAAAGGTTTATAAAATGATTGATCAACAGATTCTATTTTTAAGTATTATTGCAATATGTATGATTATTATTACAGCGATAATTATCTTTGCCGCTATCAAGTATACAAAAACCATGAATAAGGTAAATGTCATTATTGACCTTGGACAAAATAAATTTTCTACTCTTTCAAGCAATCTTTCTGTAATCACTCAAGAGAGTAGTGATTTATTAAAGAAGTTAGGAAATGAGAGTCAATTCTTAACATTCAAAGCCTCTAATAGTATCTCTAAATTAACTAATGCCTCTATCGCGTTTAAGGCATTCTCTCAGTTTTTTAAAAAAAATCCAGAAATAAAAGAGGATAACATGAATAAAAATAATCTACTCAGTTTAACAGTTGGTGCAGCTATCACAGGAATTGGTGCCTATTATATTTTCAAAAATAAAGATGAAATTTCAAAGAAAATTAATGCCCTAGAAGAAACACTTGTAGATGATTACGGAGAAGTAGTTAACAAAGCAAAAGAGAAGCTTGAAGAATTAATGAAAGTATTTCAATCTACGGCACAAGAATTTTTACATGGTGGAATAGTGGATGAAATCAAAGAAAATGAAATCAAGCAACTTGTTAAAAAACTTGATAAACTTCAAAAAGAAATAGAATCACTTAGCATAAAAAGTTAATTTTTATCTAGGTGCCTTTTTTTATGCGCAAGGCTTGATCCATTGGCTTTGCGCAAAGTTATAAGAGTCGTAATAGCAAGTGCAATAATAGCAGGTC
>JAHIWE010000055.1 GCA_018816105.1 bacterium
ATTGAGCTTTTTGTGTTTTAGGGAATGCGATAACATCTCTAATTGAATCAGTTCCTGCTAATAACATAATCATTCTATCAAGTCCCATTGCAAAGCCACCATGTGATGGTGCTCCATATTGAAGTGCATCAAGTAAGAAACCAAATTTCTCTCTTGCTTCTTCTTTTGAAATTCCCATAAGTTCAAATACTTTTGATTGAATCTCTTCTTTATGAATTCTAATTGAACCTCCACCAAGCTCTGTACCATTTAAAACGATATCATAAGCAATTGATTCAATATCTTCTAAATCTTCAATATTATCAAGTGATTTTGGCATTGTAAATGGATGGTGTAATGCTTTTGTTCTTCCATCTTCAACTTCGAACATTGGGAAATCTACAACCCATAAAAATTCTAAAGCATCAGCAGGAACAATATTCATTTCATTTGCTAGGAATAATCTAAATCTTCCCATATAATCCCAAACTACTTTTTTAGCACCTGCTCCAAAGAATACAACGTCACCAACTTCAAGTTGCGTTGCTTTTACGATTTCTTCTAAATCAGATTCAGAGAAGAATTTAGTTAATGGACCTTTTAATCCATCTTCTTTCATTTGAAAATATCCTAAACCTTTAGCTCCAAACTTTCTAACGTAATCTTCAAAACCTTTCATTTGTCTTTTAGAGAAGATATTATCTCCGTTTTTACATTTTAAAGCTTTAATTCTATTGTTCTTTTTGTCTTTTGCAATATCAGCAAAAATTTCATTTGTTGAGTTTGCAAAAATATCAATAACATCAACTAATGGCATATCAATTCTTAAATCAGGTTTATCGCTCCCATAAGTTTCCATAGCTTCTGAGTATTTCATTCTTCTAAATGTTGTTGGAACTGTTTTTCCACATTTTGTAAATACATCATAGATTAATCTCTCTGCAACTGTAATAACATCATCTTGTGTACAAAAAGACATCTCAACGTCTATTTGAGTAAATTCAGGTTGTCTATCAGCTCTTAAATCTTCATCTCTAAAACATTTTGCAATTTGGAAGTATTTATCAAATCCAGCAACCATTAAAAGTTGTTTAAATAACTGTGGAGATTGTGGAAGTGCATAAAATTCACCAGGATGAACTCTTGAAGGTACTAAATAATCTCTAGCTCCCTCTGGAGTTGATTTTGTTAAAATTGGAGTTTCAACATCTAAGAAACCTAATTCATCTAAAGTATTTCTTACTTGAATAGCAGCTTTAGATCTTAATTGGAAAATATTAAATGATTTTGTTGATCTTAATTCTAAAAATCTATTTCTTAATTTAATCTCATCATTAACTTTCTCATCATTAATATCAAAAGGCATTGGTTTAGATTTATTTTCAATAATTAAATCTTTTAAAACAATTTCAATTTTACCAGTTTTTAGATTTGGATTTTCAAGTCCTTCACCTCTAGCTCTTACAAGTCCAGTTGCAATCAAAACATATTCATCTCTTACAGTTTCAGCAATAGCTAATGCATCTTTGCTATCACTAGGATCTGCTACTAGTTGAACTAATCCACTTTTATCTCTTAAATCTATAAATATAATTCCACCGTGGTCACGTCTACTGTTTACCCAACCAGCAACAGTTACAGTTTCACCAATTTTTGCTTCAGTTACATCTGTACAATAATGTGTTCTCAAATTCTAATCTCCATTCACATAAATATTCGCGATTTTATCTAAATCTTACTTAATTTCTAAAAAGCCTACATCTGTGCTTTTATATAACTTTGGATTGTAAACAGCTTGATTTCCTACAATTTTTGTTTGTATTAAAGAAGAATTACCTCCATAATATAAATAATTAACTCCAACAAGTGTAGAATAATCTACCCATTCATAGATTATATTTCCACCAAAAGTGATAATTTCATCTTTTAATTCTTTATTTATTTCATCAATAGAGTTAGCAATAACAAATTTTTCTCTATCTTTATCTTGTGTTAATAACATTAACATTGGATCATAATTAATTTGAGTAGAAAAAATAAGTTTTGGATAAACATCATAAGCTCTTAATTGAGATAAAATTAAAGATGTTTTAACGATATCAGTATTTAAAAATAAAGAAGAGTTATTTAATCTATAATCATTTACAATATTTTTAAAGTTGTTTTCATTTTTACTAATTTGTTTTGTAACTCTAGTGTCATTTACAGTTGAGTCATATGCTCTTCTTAATTTATTTCCAATATAAGAGTCTTGATAAAACATTGCATTGTTACCAATAGAATAAGAGTTTAATTTTTGCATTTGTTGTTCATATGAAATTGAACCAAAAATTAAACTTTCATTATCACTTAGTGAATCCTTTTTCTCAATTAAAGGTAAATAAACTTTTACATCACTTGGAACTAATTTATCAAGAGAATTCACAGCACTTGGGGTAAATAATGCAATAACATTAGTTATTCCATCTTGAGTAACTTTTGAAAAAGCTGAATTTATATTTTCATAACTTTCATTTGTACAATCAATAACTGTTAAATCATAATCAGCTTTTTGATAAGAAAGATAACCAGAAATAGTATCTAAAGATGATTTAGCATATTTCTCAACTAAAGAAGATGGATAAATAAAAGCAATTTTAACTTTTATTTTCCCCTCATCAATTTTTAAATCTTCTAAAGTAATATTACTCTCAATAGTAGATTGAGGTATCTCTCCATCAATAGCAGGTGTAACATCAATTACATCTTGAGGACCTGTTGTTTCTTTTATATCAATAGGTGTTAATTTTTCTATAACAGTTGATGAATCAGTAACTTCAAGTGGTTTTTCTTTTTTGATATTAAGATCAGTTATTCTCTCTTTTTTTCCTGGAAGTTTCAATTCTACCGTTTGTTTTGGGGTACAACCAAAAAATACAAAAACTAATAGTAATAAGGTAATTATTTGCTTCAAACTAAACTCTCCATATAATTTTTAATTTTTAACATATCGTAGTATGCATCTTTTTTCGAAGATGGATTTCTTAATAAAAAACTTGGTGAAAAAGTAGCTATTAAAGTAACTCCATTATAAACTAAATCTTTCCCTCTTATTTGTGCAAAATTCATAGAGTTTTTCAATAAATAAGAATAAGTTTTTTCACCTAGGGCTACGATTAATTTAGGGTTTATTAATTCAATTTGTTTTAATAAATAATCATTACAAGTATCTATATTTGAATTATTTAAACCATTTAAACTTTTACACTTTACAAGTGTAGTTAAATAAACCTCTTCTTTATGAATATTTAAAACATTCTCAATCATTTTAGCTAATAATTCACCTGATTTACCAGAATAAAATGCACCTATTTCATCTTCGCTATTACTTGGTTCATCACTTATAAACATAATATCTGAATTAGGATTTCCATATCCAAACAAAACATTTTTTCGAGATTTACAAAGTTCGCACAAATAACAGTGTTCAACACTATTTTTTAATGCATCTAGATTATTTGGTAATTTGAAATTCTTTACTTCACTTGAAAAGAAGTCCAATGTTTCATGATACTCATAACCAAAAGATTTTAAATTGTATAAATTTCTTAATAATTGATTTTTAACTGTTTTTGTCATATGAAATTGTACATAAATATTTCTTGAACAATTATTTGTTCCAATATTTTATATAAAATTGTAAAAATACTTGACTTTTGTTCCAATATTTTATAAAATGACAAAGAATTAAAAATAGGAAGTATAATGACAGCGCCTAGTTTAAGAAAACTAGAATTTGATTTACAAGTGAATAAGACTACTTTGCACAATTGGAAAAAAAGTAGACCTAAGCTTTATGAGTTTATTATTGAATCTTATAAAGATAGAGATATATTGAAAAAGCATTTAGAATTATTGATGGAACAAAAACAAATTATTGAAAAAGAGATTGATATTACAAAGAATAGAATAAATTAATATACAAAGCTATGGAGCTAAATATTAAATAGTATAACTTTTTTAAAGTGTGCGAAGTATTATTGATTTTGGCTTCATAGTTTTTTATATTTTATAAAGACTTAGTTTTTATGAAATTTGTGTGTTTTACAGTGTGTTTGAAGTATAAATAAGGAATAAATTCCTTATTTAATTTGTATAGATATAAATAATATTATTTATATCTATGAGTGATTCTACCTTTATCAAGTGAATAAGGTGTTATCTCTACCTTTACAGTATCGTTAGGTAATATTTTAATATAATGCATTCTCATTTTTCCTGAGATATGACATAATACAACATGTCCATTATCTAACTCAACTCTAAACATAGCATTTGGTAAAGCTTCAATTACCTTACCATCAATTACTATTACATCATCTTTTGCCACTTTGTTTCTCCCTTAGTTTTCCGAATTACTTAAAATAACAGCTGTTCCATTGATTACAGCAACAGTGTGTTCATAATGACTACCTCTTAATCCATCAGCAGATACGACGTCCCAACCATTTTCTAAAATCACTGGGTTCCTATCTTTTTGACAAATCATAGGTTCTATACAAAATACCATTCCATTTTTGATTTTTGGACCAGATTTTGTATTTCCATTTTCTAAATAATTTGGAATTTCTGGTTCTTCATGTGGTTTTTTACCGATACCATGCCCACAAAATCTCACTAGTGGTTGATACCCTCTTGATACAATAAAATCTTCAATAAGTTTTGATAACTCTTTAAATCTCATTCCCTCTTTAATTACGCTAATAGCAAAATATAAAGAATCCTTAGAACAAGCAATTAAATCTTCATCCTCTTTTGATATTATCCCAATAGGCATAGTAATAGCAGAATCGCCATACCATCCATCTATTTCAGTTCCAATATCAAGACCAAGGATATCTCCCTCTTTTAAGATAACATCACTAGGAATCCCGTGAATAATAACTTCATTTAATGAAGTACAAATAGCAGCAGGGAACCCATAAAGTCCCTTAAATGAAGGTCTAGCTCCTAAATCTCTTAAGAACTTTTCCCCCAATGCATCAACTTCTTTTAAAGACATACCAGCTTTAACTGTATCCTTTAAATAGTTTAATGTTTTTGCAACTGCTATATTTGCAATTCGAAGTTTTTCTATCTCATTTGGTTTTCTTAATGGGATTGCCATTTTTATAATCCAACCGCACTAAGAGTTTGATATTTATTCATATATTGCTGAGCTTCAATTTTTCTCATAGTATCAATAGCAACTTGTACAACGATTAGTACAGCAACCCCTCCAAAATAGAAAGGTACTCCCATAGCTTTTACAATAAGCCAAGGTAAAGTTGAAATTAATCCCATATAAATTGCACCCCAGAATGTTAATCTACTTGCAACTTCATTTAAAAACTCAGCAGTACTAGCTCCTGGTCTAACTCCAGGAATAAATCCACCTTGTTTTTTCAAGTTTTCTGAAATATCTTTTGCATTGAATGTAATTGATGCATAAAAGAATGCAAAGAAAACTACAAATAAAAACATAAATACGTTGAAAGTATATGAACTAGGACTTAAATAATCAGCAATCATAACTAAGTATTTATTTTGACTTCCTTGTAACACAGTTGCAGGGAACATTAAAATAGCACTTGCGAAAATCGCTGGAATTACACCACTTAAGTTAACCTTAATAGGAATATAATTCATTACTCTTTTACTTTGATTTTGCATCATAACTTTTCTTGAATATGATACAGGAACTCTTCTCTCACCTAATTCAACATAAATGATTGCTCCAACAGTAGCCATAACAATAACTAAAATAGCAATTACAGTTAAGAAATTCATTTGTCCATTATTAACTAAATCAATAGTTCCACCAATTGCACTTGGGATTGCAGAAACAATTCCAGCGAAAATAATTAATGAAATACCATTTCCAATACCTTTTTGTGTGATTTGTTCACCAATCCACATTAAAAGCATAGTACCAGTTAACATTGAAATTGCAGAAACTGCAATAAATGTATCCATATCGATTGAAATAGCACCTTGACCGCTTTGACCAGTTAATGAATTAAGTCCAACTGAAACACCAATTGATTGAATCAATGTAATAACAATTGTAGTATATCTGATGATTTGCATGTATTTTTGCATACCATCTCTCTCTTTTTTCATTTTACCAAGTGCTGGGAAAGTTGCTGCAAGTAGTTCCATAATAATAGAAGCAGTAATGTAAGGCATAATTCCTAGTGAGATAATTGACAGTCTTTCAACTGCATTTCCACTAAACATATTAACAAGACCTAGTGCATTGTTAGCATTAGAGTCGAAGAATTCTTTAACTACGTCTATATTAACTCCAGGTACTGGCACGTATGCCAGTAATCTGTAAAGAAAAATAAAGCCTAATGTAATAAGAATCTTATTTATTAGATCTTTACTCATAATTATTTTCTCGTAGTTGAAACGTTTTCGTCTTTAATCTTAGCTACTAAATCTTTTGCAGTTGAACCAATTAATTTAACTTTTTCAACTGATCTTGATAATTTATACACAGATTTAATTGAATCTAATGTAATTTCTTCAAGAGTTGCAATTTGAGATACTTTGTCAACATTAATTGAATAAGGTTTAACTACTCTTGAAAAGAATCCAACTTTAGGAAGTCTTTTGTAAAGTGGTTGTTGACCACCTTCAAATCCTCTTTTCATTGAGTAACCAGATCTAGCTTTTTGACCTTTGTTACCTTTTCCAGCTGTTTTACCAGTACCGCTTCCTTGACCTCTACCAATTCTTTTAGTATTTTTAGTACTACCAGCTGCTGGTTGTAAGTTATTTAATTCCATTATTCTATCCTTTAATTCTAGCTAATGCTTCAACAGTAGCTTGTACAAGGTTGTTTGGATTATTAGAACCTAAAGATTTTGCAATAATATCAGTTACTCCAGAAAGCTCAAGAACAGGTCTTGCAGCTCCTCCAGCGATTAGACCAGTACCTTCAGATGCTGGTTTTAATAATATTTTACTTGCATTATATTTATGTTCAATGTCATGTGCGATTGTAGTTCCTTTAATAGAAACTGTAACTAAACTTTTGAAAGCGTCATCTAATGCTTTTTTAATAGCATCAGGAACTTCTTTAGCTTTACCAGTTCCGAAACCTACAGTACCGTTTTTATCACCAACAACAACTAAAGCTGTAAATCTGAATCTTCTACCACCCTTTACAACTTTTGTTACTCTTCCGATTTTAACGATTGCTTCTTGAAAATCTTCTCTATTTACTGCTGCCATCATTAACCCTTATAATTTGATACCGTTATCTCTTAATGCATCAGCAAAAGCTGCAACTACACCATGATAAAGATAACCATTTCTGTCATAAACTACTGTTTCAATTCCAGCAGCTTTTAAATTTTCAGCAAGTTGTGCTGCTACTTTTACTGCATTTTCTTTATTAATGTTTAAACCCATAGCTTGTGAGCTAACAGCTGCTAAAGTTACACCTTCAACATCATTAATAGCTTGTGCACTAACATATTTGTTAGATTTAAAAATTGATACTCTTGGCTTTTCAGCTGTACCAAAAATTGATCCTCTAACTCTTTTTTTTCTTTTTATTCTTAAAGCATTTTTTTTAGCTAAGTCTTTTATTCTACTCATAGTTATACCTTACTTCTTAGAAGTTTTTCCGGCTTTTCTGATGATTTTCTCATCAGTATATTTAACACCTTTACCTTTGTACGGTTCTGGTTTTCTAAAGCCTCTAATAATTGCAGCAGCTTGACCAACTTGTTGTTTGTCAGCACCTTTTACGTTGATTATGTTTTTTTCAACAGTAACTTCTAATCCCGCAGGGATTTCATAGTTAATCGGATGAGAATAACCTAATTGTAGTTCTAAAACTTCACCTTTAACAGCAGCTCTATAACCAACACCATTGATTTCTAAAGATTTCGAGAAACCTGCATTTAATCCATCAATTGCATTGCTTGTTAAAGCTCTGTATGTTCCCCAGAATGCTGAAGAAGTTTTATCTTCACCAACTCTAGTTAGAACAACGTTACCTTCAGCAACTTCAATATTTACTCTACCATGTGTTTCAACAGTAGATACTTTGTTACCTTTTTTTACACTAATTACAGTACCAGCAACTGATACTTCAATCCCTGCAGGGATTGCGATAGGTTTTTTTCCAATTCTAGACATTACTCTCTCCTACCATACAGTACAAAGTAATTCGCCACCAACATTAGCTGCATGTGCTTCATCGTTAGCAATTACACCTTTGTTAGTAGAAACGATAATTGTACCGTATCCATTTTTAAAGCTTTTAATTTCAGAAGCGTTTTTATAAACTCTTCTTCCTGGTTTAGAAACTCTTTTGATTTCGTTGATTACTGATTTCTCATTATCATCATATTTCAATTCAACTTGAATTGTTTTCTTATTGTTTTGTCCATCAATAACTTTGAATCCAGTAATATACTCTTTTTGTAATAAAACGTTTAAAACGCCAACTACAGTATTTGAGTGTAATAATGTTGCAACTTCTAATTTTCTCATTGCAGCATTTCTAATTCTTGTTAAAGCATCTGCGATTATATCATTCATCATAGCTTAAATTCTCCTACCAACTAGCTTTTCTAACACCAGGTAATAAACCTTCGTTAGCCATTTTTCTTAAACAAATTCTACATAAACCAAAATCTTTATAAACAGAGTGAGGTCTACCACAAACAGAACATCTTGTGTATGCTCTTACTGCAAACTTAGGTGTTCTTTGTTGTTTTGCGATCATAGATTTCTTTGCCATTACGCTCTTCCTTTTGTAAATGGAATCCCAACTAATTCTAATAATCTAAATGCTTCCGCATCATTAGAAGAACTAGTAGTGATTGAAATGTTCATACCATGTGTTTTGATAATGTTATCATATACAACTTCTGGGAACATTAATTGCTCATCTAGACCAAAGTTGAAGTTTCCTCTACCATCAAATCCATTTTTGTTAAGACCTCTAA
>JAHIWE010000056.1 GCA_018816105.1 bacterium
AAGAGGACTTCCTCAAATGCCACACACTTTAAGAGGTGCATTAGAAGCATTAGTTAGAGATAACGAGTTCTTACAACCTGTATTTACAAAAGATATGGTTGATACATACCAACACTATAAATTTGAAACACAAGTATGGCCTAATGAAGCTAGACCTACTCCATTTGAATTAAAATCTACTTACTCTTGTTAGTATTTTTATTCTAAAACAAAAAAGGCAAGTTCAGATGAACTTGCCTTTTTTTATGTCTTGATTTTAATTAATTTTATATATTCTTATATATCTCTATATAAAATATAAAGATATATAAAAAGAAGATAGTATTAGAACTCTAATACTTCTTCATTTGGATTAGTTGGAAGTACAAAAGAATCAACCTCAGGTAGAGGAGATGTATCTGTGAAGTATTCAGTAGTACCATTTATATTTGAAGTATAAACTTTATCAGGCATTGTAAAAGTTCTTGGAATCTCAGGATGTAACTCTAAATACTTTTTATAGAAATTAGAAAACACGGGAGCTGCAATTTTCCCACCTGTTTCACTTCTTCTCATAGGTGCATTATTATCATTTCCAAACCAAATAATAGTTTGAATAGATGGTGAATATCCACAAAACCATGCATCAACGTTGTTGTTAGTAGTTCCTGTTTTACCTGCAAGTTCAAGTCCTTCTACTTGAGCATTTTTACCTGTTCCTCTTTTTACAACATCACTTAATATTGAAGTCATTAAATAAGTTTGTTCAGGTGTATTAACTTCTTTAGTTTGTGGTTCAAATGTAACTGTATCACCATTTCTATTTACAATTTGCTCAATAATATATGGTTTTACTTGAGTTCCATTATTTGATATAACACTATATGCTTCACTAAATTCAACTAAATTTACACTCATAGAACCCAAAGTAATAGATAAGTTATCAACGATATCTTTAAATCCATATCTTTTTAGTTCTTCACTTGTAAGACTAACTCCAACATCTGTAACTAAGTTTAACGTAGATAGATTTCTAGAAAAAGTTAAAGAATCTCGTAAACTAACGATTCCTTCAAATTTCCCTCCATAGTTTTTAGGTTGCCATTTTTTCTGAACACCGCCAACTGTATAGTTATAAGTTCTTGAAATATCAAAAAGTTGAGAAGCTGGATTATAACCTTCATTTAAAGCGATTTGATATAAAAATGGTTTAATAGCACTTCCTGCTTGTCTTTTTGACTGAAATGCTCTATTAAAAACTGATTGGTTATAATCAACACCACCAATCATAGCTAATATTCTTCCTGTTCCACTTTCCATACTAATCATGGCACCATTTAACTCTTTTACATAAGAGTCATCTTTTGAATTAGCTCCTCTATAAGCTAAATCTCTTTTAATAGCTTCATCATAAGATGCTTTTAAACTCTGCCTTGCAATTTCTTGAGCATCTTGATCAATAGTTAGATAAATTTTATAACCACCATATTGAATATCTGGAATATCAGTGATTAGTTGACTAATAGCATAATCAATAGCGTATGGAGCTTTATTTTTTGTAAGAGTTTGATTGAAAATTTCAGGTGTTTCTTTCATTGAACTTTCATATTGTTCTTTATTTATCCATCCTAATGTATCAAGTCTTGTAATAACTTGATTAGCCCTTGCTAATGAAATTTTTAAATTTCTAGTTGGATCATAAAAACTAGGAGCTCTAGGAAGCCCCACTAGTATTGCCATTTCTTTTAAAGATAGTTCATATAAATCTTTATTGAAGTATCCCTTTGCTGCTGTTTTAATACCATAATAACCATGACCAAAATAAACATGATTTAAATATCTTTCTAGAATCTCTTCTTTTGTAAGAATTGTTTCAAGTCTAATTGCAAGTAGAGCTTCTTTTACCTTTCTAAGTAACTTTTTTTCTCTTGTTAAAACTAGCATTTTAATAAGCTGTTGAGTTAGTGTACTTGCACCTTCAACAAATCCACCAGCTTTTATATCTTTGATAATCGCACGACTTATTGCATCAGGGTTAATACCAAAATGCTCGAAAAATTGTGTATCTTCAATAGCTACCAATCCTTCTATTATTCTTGCTGGAATATCATCATATTTTACATATTCTCTATTTTCTTCTTTAAATGTATTTGCTATTAAATTTCCATCTTTATCAAAAAATTGGCTACTTTGTTTTGGAGCATAATTTACAACTGTATCAACATCGTGTTTGATTTCGTCGTATAAATTATATAACCATCCAGCTATTGCTAATCCAATAACAATAAAAATACCAAAAATAAATTTCATCATATTAATTCCTAAATTCTTTATTTTTAAAAGTTGAGTTAATTAACTTTTTTGTGTAGTCTTCTTTTGGAGAAGATAAAATATCTGCTGTTAAACCTTTTTCAACTATTTCTCCGTTTTTTAAAATCACAATTTCATTACAAATATCTTTTATTGAAGTTATATCATGGGTTACAAAAAGTATTAAAATATTTAAACGTTTTTTTAAATCATTGATTAAATTTATAATATTGTTTTTATTCTCTTCATCTAAAGCAGTTGTTGGTTCATCAAGTAAAAGTAGTTTTATATTTCTACTTAGTGCAATTGCAATTACAACCCTTTGAATTTGTCCACCACTTAGTTGAGTTGGAAATTTATTTAAAACTGAAATATCCAAATCAACCAATTTTAAAACTTCCTCTTTTTTCTCTTGGGTACAAAAAAATTGATTTTTGATTTTTGTCATCATAGATAAAGAAGTAAAAGGATTTTGTGGAATAAATCCAATAGTGTCATGATTTAGTTCAAAAGTAGATTGTATATCTTTCTCTTGCTTCATAAATGATGGAAGTAAATTTAATAAAGCTTTCAAAGTCAAAGATTTTCCACTTCCACTTTCACCAATTAAAGCAATTGAGTCTTTTATATCAAATGATATATTTACTAATTGCTTATCATTGGCACTAATTTTTAATTTATTTATATTTAACACTAGTTATCTTTATATTAATGGTTCATCCATTTGTGGTGGAATATCTAAATTCATAAGTTTTAAAACAGTAGGAGCGATATTATTTAAACTTCCTGTTTTTACTTCTTTTACATCATTTGCTATAACAAAACAATAAACATCTCCAACAGTATGATTTGTAAGAGTGTTTCCTTCTTCATCTTTCATCATTTCGCAATTTCCATGATCTGAAGTTAAAACGATATTATAGTTAAACTCTTTTGCTTTTTCTATTATAAGACCAAGTTCATAATCTACAGCTTCCACAGCTTTTACAGCTGCATCAAATACACCTGTGTGTCCAACCATATCACCATTTGCAAAGTTTACAACTATAAAGTCAATTTCATTTTGCATAGCAGTTTTTACAGCGTCTGCAACTTGAGGTGCTGACATTTCAGGTTGTAAATCATAAGTAGCAACAGAAGGTGAGGGAATTAAAACTCTAGTTTCATTTAACATAGGCTCTTCAACTCCACCATTAAAGAAAAATGTAACGTGAGCATATTTTTCAGTTTCAGCTGTATGAACTTGAGATAAACCAGCATTTGAAATAACTTCTGCTAAAGTATTCGTAGGTGCATCTTTTGGAAATAATACATCAATTGGGGTATTTTTATCATATTGTGTCATTGTTGCTAGATGTAAATTATCTTTAAATACTTCAAATTCACTAAAGTTTTTATTTGCAAATACAGATGAGATTTCTCTCATTCTATCACTTCTAAAATTGCAAAAGATTATTCCATCATTTTCTTTTAGTCCATTATAGCCATCAAATGCGGTTGGAATAATAAATTCATCAAAAACACCGCTATCGTATGATTCTTTTAAGAAAGATAAAATATCAAGTTTAGTAGAAGGTGAAGCAAAAGAAATAGCATCATAACCTTTTTTCACTCTATCCCATCTATTATCTCTATCCATAGTATAGTATCTACCAGCAATTGTTGCAATTTTTATATCATCATCACAAACATTTAATAATTGATTTATATAAACAACAGCACAATCAGGAGCTACATCTCTACCATCAGTAATAATATGAATGAAAACTTTTTTATTATTAGTTTTTGCGATTTTTGCCATAGCAATTATGTGTTCAATATGTGAGTGAACTCCACCATCACTTAAAAGTCCTAATAAATGAATATTATTTGATTTATCTAAAATATTTTTGAATACTTTATTTTCTTTTAGAGTATCATTTTCAATTGCAATATTTATTTTTACTAAATCTTGATATAAAATTCTTCCACTTCCAATTGTCATATGTCCAACTTCACTATTCCCCATTTGCCCATCAGGAAGTCCAACGAACTTTCCATAGGTATGAATTAGCGAATATGGCGCATTTTCAAATAGATAATCATACGTAGGAGTTTTAGCACTAAAAAAGGCATTAAAGTTATTTGAAGTGTTATGTCCTATCCCATCTGTTATTATAAGTAGAGTTTTATTTGTCATGGTTTAAACCTTTTAAAAAGTATAATATATTATAATCGCGTAAATTATATCAAAATCAAGGTTCAAGTTTGTTTTATTGGTTATATAGACATCTAGATATTAATATCTTTCAATATATTTCAGTTCGTGCTGGAATGAGTTTCTTTATTGCATTTGTTTTGACAATGTATTTAATGCCAAAGTTCGTTAAATGGGCAAGGTCAAAAAAAGCATCACAACCAATTTATGAACTAGCTCCAGAAGCGCATAGAGCAAAAGTTGGAACTCCTACAATGGGTGGAGTTGTATTTATCTTTGCAACTATAATTGCTACAATTCTTACTGCAAAATTAAGTAACTTTTACATAGTTGGTGGATTAGTTTGTTTATTTTTGTTTTCATTTATTGGTATGCAAGATGATTTTTCAAAAATAGCTAAGGCAAAAAATTCAGCTGGATTAAGTGCAAGAGCAAAATTAATTTTGCAATTTGTTTGCGCAGGAATTGTAGGATTTATTTTATATAAATTTGGACATTCTAGTGAATTATATACCCCTTTTATTAAGTTTTCTATTTTTGATATGGGAATATTCTCAATTTTATTTTGGATGTTAGTAATGGTTGCTGCATCAAATGCTGTTAATCTAACAGATGGTTTAGATGGTCTTGCTACAGTTCCATCTATTATGGCATTTTTTACATTATCGATTTTAGTGTATGTTACGGGTCATGCTATTTTCTCTTCTTATTTATTGCTGCCAAATATTCAAACAGTTGGTGAACTAGTAATTATGGGAACAGCTATTTGTGGATCATTAATAGCCTTTTTATGGTTTAACTCACATCCAGCAGAGATATTTATGGGAGATTCAGGTTCACTTCCTTTGGGTGCGTTTATGGGATATATGGCAATTGTTGCAAAATCAGAATTACTTTTATTAGCTATTGGATTTATTTTTGTTCTTGAAACAGTATCTGTTATATTACAAGTTGGTTCTTATAAACTAAGAAAAAAGAGAGTTTTTTTAATGGCTCCCATTCATCACCATTTTGAGCAAAAAGGTTGGAAAGAAAATAAGATAATCGTGCGGTTTTGGATTATCTCATTTATGACAAATCTAATTGCACTTTTAAGTTTAAAAATCAGATAAAGATAAACTATGAATACACTAAATGACAAAATAAGAATCTTAGGAAAAGGTATAACAGCCCTTGCTCTAAAAGACAAATATCCAAATGCAACTTTATACGATGATAATGACTTTAATCTATATGATTTCACTTCAGATGAAAAAACAGTTGTTAGTCCTGGAATTCCACCTTATAATGAAATGGTATTAAACTCAAGAAATATTCTTAGTGATTATGATTTATTTGAAAGTATAATTCCTTTTTCAATATGGATTTCAGGAACAAATGGAAAAACAACAACTACACAAATGTGTCAGCATCTGTTGAGTCAGTATAACTCTATTTGTGGTGGAAATATTGGAATTCCACTTTCGTCAATGGATGAAAAAGCACCTATTTGGATATTAGAAACTTCATCATTTACACTACACTATACAAACAAAGCTAAACCAAATATCTATTTATTACTTCCTATATCAGAAGATCATATCACATGGCATGGTTCGTTTGAAGAGTATAGAAATGCAAAATTAAAACCATTAGCACTTATGAATGAGAGTGATATAGCAATTTTACCTGAGATTTTTGCAGATGTGAAAACAGCAGCTCACGTAATAACATATAAAAATAGCGATGATTTATGTGAATATTTTAAAATTGATAAATCAAAAATAAAATTTAAAGAACCTTTTTTATTAGATGCCATATTAGCTATGTGTATACAAAAAATAGTTTTTGATGAAATAGATTATGATTTAATAAATGATTTTGTAATAGATAAACATAAAGTAGAAGAGTTTAAAGATAAAAAAAATAGATTGTGGATTGATGATAGTAAAGCTACAAATGTAGATGCAACAATCAATGCTCTTGTTCCTTATAAAAATAATGATATACATATAATATTAGGAGGAGATGATAAGGGTGCAAATTTACTTCCATTATTTGAAGATATAAAAGACTTGGATATATATGTATATGCTATTGGATCTAATGCAGATAAAATTACAGATTATTGTAATCAATTTGCAATAAAAGTAGAAAATTGTATGTTTTTAGATGTTGCAGTTAACAAAATTGATAAAAATATTACACAAAATAGTGTGGCAATATTATCTCCAGCTGCGGCTTCATTGGACCAATTTAAGTCTTATGCACATAGAGGAAATGAATTTAAGAAATTGGTAAATGATTTAAGTTAATTTTAATATACTACCTTGTATAATCTCACTCCAATTTGCGTTGGTTCGATAGCTCAGTCGGTAGAGCAAAGGATTGAAAATCCTTGTGTCGACAGTTCGATTCTGTCTCGAACCACCATTTTGTATTGGATGCTGGTGTAGCTCAGTTGGCTAGAGCAGCTG
>JAHIWE010000057.1 GCA_018816105.1 bacterium
TGATGTTTCAGATAACCAAAGTGTTATAAAAAGTGTGGATGAAGCATTTAATATTTTCAATGATATAGATATTTGTTTCTTCAATGCAGGAGTCTATGAATCTATGAATATAGAACAATGGGATATTTCAAACTTTGAATCAATGATAAACATAAACTACTTAGGTGCAGTAAGAATTTTAAAACCCCTAGTTTCTTATTTAGAAAAACAAAAAAAAGAATCAAAAGTTATATTAAATGCAAGTTTATCAAGCTACTTTGGATTGCCTTATGGTGGAGCTTATAGTGCATCAAAAGCAGCTTTAGTAAATCTAGCACAATCTATACAGCCAGAATTGTCTAAGAAAAATATAAATGTGCAAATAATAAACCATGGATTTGTAAAAACAAGATTAACCTCTAAAAATGATTTTGACATGCCACAGTTAATGAATTCAGATATTGCAGCAAAAAAAATATTTGAACAAGTTAATAAACCATATAGATTTGAGATTGCATTTCCTTTTATTTTGTCAAAATTTTTGAGATTAATATCACTTTTACCATATAAATTAAGTTTTTCTATAAGTAAAAAGTTTTTAAAATGATTACAGTTAATAATTATGTGAAATATATAAAAAAATAGATTTGAATGAATAATAAAACCAATAAAAGCAAAGAGATATTCCTATATGGAATTTTAGGAGTTCCCATTGCTTTTTTGGGGTTTCCCCTTTATATTTATCTACCTACATTTTATGTTGAATATATTGGATTAAATATTGGTGTTGTAGGATTAGTGCTATTAATTGCTAGATTAATAGATATGATTTTAGATCCATTTATAGGTAGAATTACTGACAAATATAACAACTTTAATTTAATACTGATTTTTAGTTTTATTATTTTGATTGGATTGTATTTTTTAATCAAACCCATCTATTTTTCAACTATTTGGCTATTTTCGTTTTCTCTTTTAACTTATATCTCATATAGCTTTATAATGATTCCTTATTTAACTTTAAATTCAAAATTGAGCACAAACTCAACTGATAACACAAAATTAGCTTTTTCAAGGGAAATTTTTATAATAATTGGAGTTTTAACAGCTTTGATTATACCTTATATCTTTTTGATTTCCCAAGATTCAAAAAAAAGTTTAGAATTATTATTAAACACTATTTTAATTATTTTTCCCATATTTTCTTTGATTTTTTATTTTAAATTAAAAGATAAAGAAAAGAAAAAAAATGAAAGTAAACAAGAGAATTTCTTAAAATCAATAAATATTTTTTTCATTAACTTTCCCCACCACAAAAAATTATTTATTGCTTTTTTATTAAACAATTTAGCAAATGCACTACCTGCCACACTTTTCTTATTTTTTGTAAAATACATTTTAAACCTAGAAGAAAAAACAGGAATATTTTTAATTGTTTATTTTTTTAGTGCAATTATAACTTTTCCTTTATGGATTAAATTATCATTAAATTTTTCAAAAAAAACAACATGGATTTTATCAATGACAATTGCATCTGTTGCTTTTGCTTTTGTTCCTTTTTTAAATCATTTTGATTTTTCATATTTTATAATAATTTGTATCCTAACAGGAATGTGTCTTGGAGCTGATATGGCACTTCCCTCTTCTATTCAAGCTGATGTTGCACAAAAAAGTAAAAAAAACAATAATGACATTTCAGGAGTTTTATTTGGCTTTTGGGCAATGATTACGAAATTTTCACTTGCTTTAGCTGTTGCTATTTCTTTTATTAGTTTAGAATTTACATCTTTTGATACAGAAAACGTAAATGAAAGCTCTTTATTAGCTATTGTTATTTTATACTCTATTTTACCAATAATCTTTAAAGCTTTATCTATCATTTTATTATCAAAATATAAACTAACATAATATTACTACAAACATCTCTTTTTTTATAATAAATTACCTTGTTTAAACATAAGGAGTATTTGTGCGATTAATATTTATTACATTATTCATTTTTTCATCAATAATCTTTGCAAATACTCCAATAGACGCAAAAAAATTTTCAGGTCTTTGGTATGAAATAGCAAGAATCGAAAATAGTTTTCAAAGCTCTTGTGTAGCTTCAAGTGTAGAATATAAGCTTCAAGATGATTACTCTTACGATGTTTTTAATAGATGTTTTGAAAATGAATTAAATGGAAAATTAATAGAATATAACGGTTTTGCAAAACTTAAAAATAATCAACTTTTTATGAGATATTTTTATATTTTTACAAGTTCATATAATATTGAATATTTGAATAATTATCAAACAGCTGTAGTTGCAAATGATGATCATTCAAATCTTTGGATTATGAGTAGAACGGCAAATATAGATAAAGATGAATTAAACAAAATATTAGAAGATTTAAAAAATAAAATGGATACTTCTAAATTAATATTTACAAAACTTGATCCAAAAGGAAGATACAAATGAAAATAGCAGTATTAGGAGCTGGAATCAGCGGTCTGGGAAGTGCTTATATTTTAAGTTCTAAATATGAAGTAGATTTATATGAAAAAGAGAATCGTTTAGGTGGACATGCACGAACTACAAAAATACAAGATGAAGGAAAAATTTTTGGAGTAGATACTGGGTTTTTAGTTTTTAATGAACCTACCTATCCACTTTTAACAAAACTATTCAAACAACTTGATGTAAAAATAGAAAAATCAGATATGAGTTTTGCTTTTTGGGATAAGATTAAAAACATAGCTTATAACGGCTCTTCTGTAAAAGGAATGTTCGCACAAAAAAGAAATCTGTTTTCAATCACTCATTATATAATGATAAAAGATATTCTAACTTTTAATGAAAAAGCTACACAAGATTTAAATCAAGATAGTAGGGATTTAAACAAAACTTTAGGTGAATATATAAGTAAATATTCAGATGCTTTTAAACAAAGATATATTCTCCCAATGGGCGCTGCTATTTGGTCAACACCAAGTGATGAAATGAATGATTTTCCAGCTCGTACTTTTCTTACTTTTTTCAGAAACCATGGACTTTTAGGAGTTAATTCTCATCATCAATGGCTTACAGTTAGCAATGGAAGTATAAATTATGTAAATAAAATCAAAGAAAAGATCTCTGGAAAGATATTTTTAAACTCAGATGTTATTAAAATAAAAAGAGTTGAAAATGGTGTTTATTTGATACATAAAAATGGTAAAGAAAGTTTTTATGATAAAGTAGTATTAGCTATGCATGCACCTGATGCTTTGGAAATTTTAGATGATGCAACACTTGATGAACTTGAAATACTAAGTGCCTTTAAATACAAAGAAAATAGTGCCGTTTTACATAATGACAACAGTATTTTATACCCAAATAAAAAAATGTACGCCGCATGGAATTACACAAATTCATATATCAAAAATGATTTAGTTACCTTGACTTATTGGATAAATACTTTACAAAATTTAAAAACAAAAAAAGATTATTTTGTATCACTAAATGAAACTCAACACATAAATAATGTAATTGAAAGAATATCATACGATCATCCACAATTTAATCTTCAAGCTATAAATATGCAAAAAAGAAAAAATGAAATCAGTGGACAAAACAATACTTTTTATGCAGGTGCGTATTGGAGATATGGATTCCATGAAGATGGACTTTTATCTGCAAATGAAGTAGGAAAACTCTTAGGTTGCCAGTTATGAAAAACTTAACAAATCATAGATTTTATGAAGGAAATATTTATCATAAAAGATTTCATCCTAAGGTTCATAATTTTAATTATAAATTTTATTTATTAGATATTGATGTTACTAATAAAAGTAATTTTGAGAAAATAAAAAATAGTTTTTTTTCAATCAATAAACTAAACTTTTTAAGCTTTAATACAAAAGATCATTTTGGAGATTCTGATGATTTTTTACAAAATATTGATGAATTACTAAAAAAATTCAATATTGAAAAATCATCAAAACTAAGATTTATAACTCTTCCTAGAGTTTTGAATTTTGTTTTTAATCCAATTAGTATTTTAGTGGTATTTGATAAAGAAGAAAATCCAACTCATATTTTAGCTGAAGTTCATAACTACAACAACGGACGGGTAATCTATCCTGTTGTTCTAGAAAAAAAGAGAAATTCATATTTTGGGAGAGTTGAAAAAGATATGTACGTATCACCTTTTTTCAAAGCTTTAGGAGTATATGAATTTGAGCTAAAGTATGATGAAGACAAGCTTTTTGTAAAAATAGATTTGTATGAAAATGAGCAGTATAAACTAACAGCTATATTTAATTCTAAATCAAAAGAGTTTAATAAAAAAACTTCTATTGATATATTTTTAAGATATATATTTATCACATTTCTAGTGGTAATTAGAACTTACTTTCAAGCAATAAAGCTGTTTTTCAAAGGCTTAAAAATTCATACGCCAAGAACTCAAGATAAAATAAGGAGGTATTAAAATGCAAAAATTATGGAATAAATTTGGAGATAACTTTTTCTCTAAAATACAAATAGGAACACTTGAGGTTGTTTATGTAAATAAAGAAGTAAAACTTTATGGACAAAAAATAGAAAATGAAAAAATTACAATTACAATAAAAAACAGTAAATTTTTTTATAGAGTTGCACTATATGGTGATATTGGTTTTGCAGAGAGTTATATAGATGAAGATTTTGAAACATCTGATTTAACAAAACTAATAGAACTTGCACTTTTAAATTCTAAGTATTTAGGAACTACAAGTGAAAATGAAAAAAATAATAAATTTATAAATATAATGCCAATTTTTAATAAAATCAAACACACTATGAGAAAAAATTCAAAAACTAATTCAAGAAAAAATATATCAGCACATTATGACTTATCAAATGATTTTTATAAACTTATGCTTGATGATACAATGATGTATTCAAGCGCTGTATTTTCAAATAAAGAAGAAGATTTATACACAGCACAAAAAAATAAACTAGAAAAACTCTCATCTAAACTAAATTTAAAAGAAAACTCAAATGTTTTAGAGATAGGTTCAGGTTGGGGAGCGATGGCTTTACATCTTGCAAATGATAAAAAATGTAATGTTACAACGGTTACTTTAAGTAATGAGCAAAAAAAACTATGTGAAGATAGATTTAGTCAACATAATGCACAAGAAAAAATAGATATTTTACTAAAAGATTATAGGGATTTAAATGGAACATTCGATGCAATTATTGCCGTTGAGATGTTTGAAGCTGTTGGGAAAGAGTACTTTCATATCTTTTTTAAAAAATGCCAAGAACTTCTAAAACCAAATGGAGTTTTAGTTTTACAAGTAATTACTATGCCAGATCAAAGATATAAAGATTATGCCAAAGGAACTGATTTTATTCAAAAATATATTTTCCCAGGAGGGCATCTTCCTAGTATTTCAAAAGTACTTGAAATCACAACAAAACATACAAGACTAAATCTAAATCATCTAGAAGAATTCACAGAAGATTATGCAAAAACACTGAATATTTGGCATGAGAATTTTCAAAAGAAATTAGATGATGTAAAAAGATTAGGTTTTGATGATTATTTTATAAGAATGTGGAAAATGTATCTAAACTATTGTGAAGCTGCGTTTATAACAAGAAATATAAATTTACATCAATTGGTATTTACAAGAGATCAAAACATTGATTTAAATAAAGGATTAATAGCATGAAAAATTTAATAATTATTTTTTTAACAACAATATTACTAACAGGATGTACGGGTATGAAAATAGAAGATTTTAACAACACAAAACCAGAGTTTATACCACAAGAGTATTTCAATGGAAAATTAAGAGCTTATGGTTTAGTAAAAGATAGAAGTGGAAAAATCACAAGAACTTTTAAAGGTACTATGATTGGCTCTTGGGACAAAGATGGTGTTGGAACACTTGATGAATATTTTGTTTATAATGATGGGGAAGAGATGAAAAGAGTTTGGACTCTAAGACCAACAGCAGATAAAAAATTCATAGCAACTGCAAATGATATAATCGGTGAGAGCCCAATGATTGCAAATGGAAATACAGTAATGCTTGATTATATTATGAGAATTCCTTATAATGACTCAACATTAGATATAGCTGTTCAAGATTGGCTTCATTTACAAGAAGATGGTGTTATAATAAATCATTCTAAAATGAAAAAATTTGGATTTGTTGTTGGAGAGCTTGTAATTACAATCATAAAGGATTAAAAAATGGCTTGTAAATGTAGAGATATGTTTTATATAAGTGAAAAAAAAAGTAAAATTCATTTTATTACTCAAATAAATGAGCTGATACTTAAATCATCTAAGCTTTTAAAAAAACTTGGATTTGAAAGCCAAAAAATTGAAAACATTATTTCAATTGAAGTTGAAAATCCGAGGGAATTTTTTGAAGAAAATTTTGATTATTTAAATACAAACTTTAATGATTTAGAAAAAGATGAAATAAAAATTTTTATTGAAAATGATGATAATAAATTAACACTTAGTAGTATATTATCGACAAAAGCACTAAATAGATATCTACATTTTATTGAAGATAAAAACTTCTTTGATATCATTGAAAACCATAGTTTAACAGCCTATTTTCAACCAATAATTGATATGCAAACAAATAAAATATTTGCCTATGAAACTTTAACTCGTGGTGTTTTACCAAATGGTGATTTAATGTACCCTGACGTTTTATTTGCAAAATCTGCAAGAAATGATATGAACTTTACACTTGATAGAATGTGTAGAGAAACAGCACTTAAAACAACAGCCGTTAAAAAAATAGATGCAAAAGTATTTATAAACTTTATTCCAACATCTATTTATGATCCAGAGTTTTGTTTAGCATCAACTGTAAAATGGGCAAAACAACTAGAGTTTGACCCAAAAAATATAGTTTTTGAAGTTGTTGAAACTCAAAATGTTAAAGATAAAGAACATTTAAAAACTATATTAAATTATTATAGAAAAGAAGGTTTTTTAATCGCTCTTGATGATGTGGGAGAAGGATACTCATCTTTAAATATGATTATTGACATTAAACCAGACATTATAAAAGTTGATAGAAATATCATAGAAAATATAGATAAAAGTCCTATGAAACAGTCAATATATAAAGCCCTAAGAGGAATTTGTGTTGATAATGGAATAAAGATATTAGCAGAAGGAGTTGAGACTCCATATGAACTTGGAAAAGTAAAAGAAATAGGAGTTGATTATGCACAAGGTTATTATTTTGCAAGACCTAGTGCTGAGATTGTTAGGATTATTGGGAATTAGTAAATTATTTTGTTCTATTTATATTCGTTTTCAAGTTAAGTATGAAAACGAACAAAATCGTTTTTAATATTTACACAATACAAACATATAAATCAGGTCGTTCATTTGAACCCCAATCACACATTGCATCTAAAATAGGGATAAGTGACTTTCCTCTTTTTGTTAAACTATATTCCACTTTTGGTGGTATCATGGGATACTCTTTTCTATTAATTAATTTATCTGCTTCTAACTCTTTTAGTTGAGAACTGAGCATTTTATAAGTAATACTTCCTATTTTTCTTTGTAATTCGTTATATCTTACAACTTCATATTCAGATAATAAATATAAAATTATCATTTTCCATTTACCAGAAATCAAAGATAAAGTATAACCAAATGACGTCTCAGTTATATTTTTTGGTACATTTATTTTCATAGGCACTTCCCTTTTTGATAGTATATTACATAAAAGTACATACTTACATTTTATTTTGTATTCATATATAATCCTATCAAAATTTACAAAAAAAGGATTTAATATGAAAAAAATATTAATAAATTTAGTTCACCCAAATTTTGAAGAATCAATTGTGAATAAAAAACTCTTTAATGCAGTTAATACATTAGAAAATGTAACAATAAATAATTTATACTCAAAATACCCTGATTTCAAAATAAATGCTCAAGAAGAACAAGTGCTGTTGTTAAACCATGATATTATTGTTTTTCAGTTTCCAATGTATTGGTTTAGTTCTCCTGCTCTTTTAAAAGAGTGGTTTGATATTGTATTAGCATATGATTTCGCTTATGGAACTAATTATAAATTAGAAAATAAACCTTTTGCAGCGGCTATTAGTTGTGGAGGAGACGAAAAAGTATTTTTAGAAACTGGAAAAGATAAAAAAACAGTTGAAGAATTTCTTTTTCCACTTTTTGGTACTGCAAACTACGTAAAAATGAATTACAAAAAACCTTTTATCACTTATGGAACAGAACATACTTTAAGAGAAGAAACACTAAATAAATTTGCAGAAGATTATACAAAATATATCAAAGAACTATCTAAATAGGTATTTTTTCATTTCCTAACTTAAAATTTGGAATTAAAAAAATTAAAAAAAGAGAGGCAACGGTTGTCCTCTCACCTTTAGGATAAGGAGACAGTAATACGAGGCAACTTTTATTAAAATTTAAAGTTGCCTGTCCCCTTTTTTCTTTACCATAGACATATTTCTTCCTTTTTGTTATTTACAATTAATTTCTAATTTTAAAGGATTTTCTGAAATTAAAAAATCCTTACTACCTACATTCCTTATATTCAAATAACTAATAATTTTATTTAGTAATATTTTATTAGAAATAGATACTTGATATTTATTGACTATATCCAATAATAATTCTTTTGAAATATTTATATTCTGAATATATTTTCTACTTTTAATACAATCAAATTTATTATTGGCTATTTGATAAAATAAAATAAAAGATGAATATTGTAAAATATTTAAGTAATAATTTTTATAAGAACTATACCAACCTCTAGAAGGATTAAGTACAATATTATATTCATTTGGTTGACTCTCTTTATAATAATAAATAAACTCTTTATCCCATTCTTCAATATTCTTAAATTTCATATATAAATCATAACTTTCTGAAACTTTTTCTAAGTTTTCTTTTCTCATTGTAAATCCTCTTGGATTTAAATGATAATCTTGTACATAAACTTGTACAAATTGCAAATAAACATCTAAAAGTCCGATAGTAAGCTCATTTTTATATCCTAAATTTTTATATTCGTTCAATTTTTCTTTATTCTTATTAATTAATTCTAGATACATATAAACATCATTGATAAATACTTTTGCATACTTATAATCATAGTTTTTTGCAAGTGAACCATATTTACCATTTGTAGAATAATTATAAAGTGTTAATTCAAATTCATGAAACCACATTGCTCTTAATGGCTCACTTTTATCTAATTTATTTAAACCTTTTTTATAAAAATAAACCATAGGTTTATAAAATGGATATAACAATGGGTTATCTAAATCTAATCTAAAAGTTTTAATAAAGAAACTATAATAATTTCTGAACATTTTTGCCACAAGATAATCTTTATTTGCTTCCCGTAAATGAGTTGGTGCATTCACTATATGTTTTTGATATTCATTATAAAATGAAAAACTGTTCTGAATTATAATAATGAGTAAAACTACAATTCCTATTTTCTTTAATAACTTTTTATTTTTCAATTACTCTCCTTTTCTAATTGTTTTTTATCATCTTAACTAATACTTTATTTCTATATTTAATTATTGGATTAATAAAAAACTCAATAAATTTTCAACTGTTTAACTGATTCCTCAACTAAGTATATTTCTTTTTATTTTTTAATTTGCTTCTCTCTTTTATTTCATAAACTTAATTTAATTATTACATATTCCCTCCCCTATTAAATTAAACGATTAATTTCAAATTATTTTTCATCACCTAACACTCAACCCCTCATCCAAATACTGAATTATTGGATAGATAAAAAACTCTATTACTCTTCTTTTTCCAACTTTTATTTCTGCTGTTACACTCATTCCTGCTTCTAGGTATCTCTCCTTACCTTCTACATTTAAAGTTTTTCCATTAGGTTCTATTTTTACTTCATAAACTGGTCCTAGTTTTTCATCATCTATGGAAAAGTTTCCTACATTGATTTGCCTACAGCTGTCCTTTGGGACAAAGCCTACGGTTCCGAATCTACAAAAGTGAAACTGTTCACTTTTGTTACGATTCTCACCTTCAAAGAATCCATATTTTTGAAAAGAGAAGGTATCTATTTTGATTTTTGAATTCATATCTTTTTTTATAAAACCTATATCTTGATTTAGTACATTTATTTTTACAATTAGTGGAGAGTCTTTTGGAACTATTGATATTAGTTTTTCTGCTGGTGTTACTACTCCACCAATTGTATTTATCATTAGTTTTGCTACATATCCATCTGTTGGGCTTATGATTGATTGTTTTTGATTTTGGAATTTTATTGCGTTTATCATGTTTATTCGGGATTGAAAATTTCTTAGTTCTTTTTTTAGGTTTAGTAGTTCTTGGTATTTTGTGTCTTTAAACTCACTTATAAAACTATTCTTTTCTTGTTCTATTTCTATTATTCTTTTTTTTGATTCATCTACTTTAAAAGAAGCCATATTCTCTTGCTCTTTTTCATTTAGAATATTTTTTTGCAAATCTTCATAATCTTTTCTTGCGATTATATTCAAACTCATAAAATATCATTTGCCTTTATTCATAATATTTTAAATTATAACAAACAAATGACTCTCCAATGACTCTTTTTAAGATAAATAAAATTATTTCATATTTTATGTCAAAAAGGTGACTGTCTCATTTATCTTTATTAAAATAATAGTTAAACTTACAAAAAATTGCTACAAAAATTCCTTCTATTTAAATATGATATATAAAAAAAGGCGTATCAATGAAAAATATATTTAAAAACACTTTTATTTTATTAATAGTTTTACTTTTCATGGCTTGTTCATCAAAACATGAACCACTTCAAACTGTACAAAAAGTTGATTTAAACAAATATCTTGGAACTTGGTATGAAATTGCAAGATATGAGCATTTTTTTGAAAAAGATTGTAAAAATGTAAGTGCAAACTATTCAATGATGAATGAAGAGACTATAAAAGTAATCAATAGATGTACAAAAATTCATACAAATGAGAAAAAAGAAGCAATGGGAAGAGCCTATGCAGTTGATGAAACAAATAGCAAACTAAAAGTTAGTTTTTTTAGACCATTTTATGGTGATTATTGGGTTTTAATTCTAGATGAAAATTATGAATATGTAGTTGTTGGAACTCCTAGTCGTGAGTACTTATGGATTTTAGCAAGACAAAACACTATTTCAGATGAAGTTAAAAATAGTATTTTAGAAAAACTTCCAAGTCTTGGATTTGATGCTTCTAAATTTGTTTGGACTATTCAGGAGTAATTATGTACTTTGAAAAAAAAGATAGCGTAAAATTAGATTTTACAAAAAAACCAAATAAAGAAAAACAAGATTTAAGCCAGCTACAAGAAGATGATTTAAACCGTCTAATCGAAATGGCTTGGCAAGATAGAACTACCTTTGATACTATTTTTGAACTTTATGGATTAACAGAAAACCAAGTAAAGAAAAAAATGCGAACTTTAATGAAAAAAAGCAGTTTTAAAATGTGGAGAAAAAGAGTTCAAGGAAGAGCTACAAAACACAAAAAAAAGGTTTTACATAAGGTTTCTAGGTTTCAAGGACCTTGGTAATTAAAAGACAAAAATAGCATACAAAGCTATAAAAAAAGAGCATATAATAAACAATAAATAAAAAGGATGCAAAATGTTAAAAGAACTTATTTATACTGGACTTGGTGGAGCTCTTTTATTTAAAGAGAAAGTTGAAGACGAGTTAAAAAAACTAGAAGAAAAAGGAAAACTAGATACAAAAGATATCAAAAGTTTTATGGAATCGCTAGAGCAAAAAGGTAAAGAAAGCGATGAGAAGTTCAAAACAGAATTAAAATCAACAATAAAAGAAATAATTGATGAGTTAGGACTTGCAACTAAAGAAGATTTAGCAAAATTAAAAGAGGATTTAAAATAAATAATTTATTTAGAAATCTATCTTTATACTCATTTTCAAGGGTATATAAAGTCTTTTTATTTTTATTGACAATTTATTTGGTTATCAAAAGAAAAGAAAGTTTCTTTGGAATTAAACCATTAAAACCAAAAAAATTAAAAGACACTATCATCACACTAGGAGCTAGTTTTATAAAACTTGCGCAAGTTCTAGCTACTCGTGCTGACTTCTTTTCAGCTGATTATTTGGATGAATTAAAAGAGCTTCACGACAAACTACCACCTATGAGTAAAGATGAATTTGAAGAGATTTTTGATATTGCATTTACAAATGAATCTTTTAAAAGTTTCGATAAAACAGCCATTGCTTGTGCATCAATTGGTCAAGTTCATATAGGAATTTTGCACGATGATACAAAAGTTGCTGTGAA
>JAHIWE010000008.1 GCA_018816105.1 bacterium
AAGAAATAGGAACAACAGTACTCTTCCCTGCACCTGGTGGCGCTTCAAGGATAAGAGTTGATTCACTGTTAAGGGTTGTTTTAATATGGTCTAAGACATCATTTATAGGTAAGTTTTTCATATGGACTATTATACTTCAAAGATAAAATATTTCAAAGTTTTTTAAAAATCTTATTGGTTAATTTTTTTTTACCATTTCAATTAACTTTTAATAATATTTTAATACAATATATCAATGTCTCAGGTTGAGATACCATCATAATTCTTTCAGATGGACCAAAATCAATTATAATTTTGGAAATTCTTTTGCATACACTAAATCACTCCATATCAATTCAAATAGGTAATATACCTCCTTCTAAAGAACTTTTCTTAAAGCTTGAAAATGCTTTTTTAATCGCATCTACCCATGAAATCATTGAAATAGTATCATTTAAATCCAATATTGAAATAGAACTTCGAGCTTGGGCAAGACTAAGAGGACATCTTTATTTAGGTAGAGAAAGTCTAAAAGAGCAATACTCATATAAAATCCAAAAAATCTCTCAAGATAGTTTTTCTCAAAAAGCATCTTGGGGTAAAAAAATGAAAGGGATTGAAACTTCAAATCCAAAATTAAAAGATTTGGAACTTTCAGATGAAATACTTTCAAAAGCACCCGATTCAAATGGTCTTATGACAAGAGGTATTATAGCTCAAGAAGGAAGTACAGTTTATGGTTTTGAACTTTCCCATAAAGAACAAGTTTGGTCACAATCTGTTGCATCTTTATATGAAGAAGGAAAAAATGCCCAATGGAATGCCACAAGTGATATAGAATGGAATGAAATTCCAACTTTTGATCCAATAATGGAAAAAGCCATTTGTCAAATCATGACATATTTAGTAGAAAACGAGTTTTCAGCGCTTTATATTCCTGGGAAATTTATCAGTAAAATCAACCCTTACTATATGGAAGTACCTTTGTTTTTATCATCTTTGATGAATGATGAAGCAAGACATATAGAAGTTTTTACAAAAAGAGCAAATGCAAATGGTGGTGGATTTCAATACTCAAGTGAAGTAACACAGCGTTCTTTATTTTCATTATTTAAAGAAGATGATTATCTAAAAAGTTCTTTTTTGCTTCATGTTATGGGTGAAGGCACTTTTATAGATTTATTAAGTTTTCTAGAAAAACATATACCTGACGAAACTACAAAAAAAATCATACGACTTTCAAAAAGAGATGAAATAAGACATGTAACTTATGGAATGAAACATGTAAAATCAGCAATAGAGCAAAATCCAAATAGAATAAATGCTTTAAAAAATAGTGCCTATAAAAGAAAAGAGTTTATGGATGAAGTAAGTTCAGAATCATCTATGCTTTTAGAATCACTTGCAATATTAGCAGGAGGAAGTGATTCTGCAATTGACTATAAAAGAGGATTTGATTTAGTTGAAGAGTTGAAAAATACGATGAATGAAAATAGAATAAAAAGATTAATACAAATAGGTATGGATGAAGATTTAGCCCATGATATTTCTAAAGTTCATACACCAAATTTTATGTAAGGAAAACAATGGAAAATATTTATAATAAAATGATAGATTTTGCAAAACAAAATATTGCACCTTATACAGACAAGGTTGATGAAGATGCAAAATTTCCAGTTGATAGTTTTGAAGCTATTAAAAAAGAAAAATTTACAGGACTAATTGTACCAAAAGAGTATGGAGGAATGGGTCTAGGTCTTGAAGAACATACTCAAACTGTTCTTGCTTTTGCTTCAAGTTGTGCAACAACAGGACTTTGCTATATGATGCATAATGTTGCAACTATGTGTATAGTTGCTTTTGGTAGTGATGAAATGAAAAATGATTACTTACCTAAGATTGCAAATGGTGAATTGCTTTTAGCTTTAGCATTTAGTGAAACAGGTACAGGTACACACTTCTATAATCCAGAAATAACTGTTACAAAAAAAGATGATACTTTATTGATGAATGGTAGAAAGAGTTTTGTTACATCTGCACTTTATGCTAATTTTTATTTAGTACTAACTGGAAGTTTTGATGCAGAAGGTTTAGATAATTGGATTATCAAAAAAGACTTAAGTGGTGTTAGTTTTGAAGAAACTGCATGGAATGGTTTAGGGATGAGAGGAAATGCTTCTATGCCTATGTTATTTGATAATGTAAGTGTAGATGTAGAAAATAGAGTTGGACCAGCTGGGAGTGGAGCACAACAAGTGTTTACAGTTGTTGCACCATTTTTTGTAATAGGTTTAAGTGCTGTTTATACAGGTGTTGCACTAAATGCTTGTAATACTATTATTGAATACTCTCAAGCAAGAAAATATAGTGATGAATCAGCATTATGTACTATTCCAACAGTTCAAAATCATATCGCTGATATTTTTACAAATGCAACAAGTGCAAAACACTTTACACTTGCAGCTGCAAAAAGTGGAGCTTGTGGTGATGCCGATGCACTAGCTCAAATTATAGCAGCAAGATTGAATGCTTCTAATATGGCTGTTGAAGTTTGTAGTAAAGCTATGAAAATTGGTGGTGGTACGGCTTATGCTAAAAGAACTACAATTGAGAGATTATTAAGAGATGCTTATGCTGCACAAGTAATGGCACCAAGTACTGATGTATTATCAATTTGGCTTGGAAAAGCTTTAACAAATCAACCAATCCCTTAAGGAGAAAATTATGCAAAAACCAATAATGCTAGGAGCTGTAGCTTATGATCCAAAGGTTATTCCTATTTGGGATATTATAAGAGACGATTTTAATAAAAATGGTGTAAGACTTGATTATATTTTATTTTCAAACTATGAAGCACAAATAGAATATTTATTATCAGGGAAAATTGATGTAGCATGGAATACAAATGTTGCATGGGTAAGATCTTATGAACTAAGTGGTGGAAAAACAAAAGCATTAGTTATGAGAGATACAGATATTGATTTTCAATCTGTGTTTATCACAAAAGCAAATAGTGGTATTAAATCTATCAAAGATTTAAATGGAAGAAAATTTGCACTTGGAAGTGCGGATTCTGCTCAAGCTGCTATTTTACCTTTAAAATATATTGAAGATGCGTTAGGGAAAAACAATGATGTAAATATCATACGATTTGACTCAGATTTAGGGAAACACGGAGATACAGGAAGAAGTGAATTTGATATCCTTGATGCACTTTTAAGTAATAAAATTGATGCTGGTTCTATTGGTATATCTTCTTGGATTAGAATGTTAGAAGAAGGAATGTTTCCAAGTGGAGAAGTTGAATCATTTTACGTAAGTGAAGGTTATTGCCATTGTAACTTTACAGTTATGCAAAGTTTAGATGAAAATATTCAAAAAGCATTTACACAAATGCTACTTTCTCAAGATCCAAATGAGCCAATCATCAAAAAGATGATGCAGTTAGAAGGTCTTAACAAATGGGTTGAAACAGGAACGAAAGAGCTAAAAGGATATGAGGTTTTAGCTCAAGCTATGAAAGAACAAAATCTGATGAAAAATAATTGGTAAGCTTTCATATCAAATATTCTACTTTTAATTACAATATTCTATAGAAGTTATTCTTAAGAATATTGTTCTTGAAAAAATGTTGGCATAATATTCATAGCAAAAGGATACTCTTCTATGATTTTATTCATTACATCATACACAACCGTTGCATCCTCAGAAGCATATTTGATTTGGCCATCAGACAAATCACTATTTTCCCAATTTGATCTTGATATGTTTTTTGATTTCTGTAATTTTTCATTTAAAATTATTGAAGCTGCTTTTTTAGCTCCAATTTGATTTACAGATGATAATTTTTTAAATACATTTTCAAGGTCAATTGTAGATTTTAGTCTTAAGCCAAATTGTTTAAAAAGTGCTTCATTATCACCTTTTAATCCAGTCCCTATTTTTATTATTTTATCATCTTCTAAAAGATCTATTAATGGTTTTAGATTTTTTATTTGTTTGATTTGAATAAGATAACATTTACTAGCCGTTGCTAATTGAACAAGACAAACACCATGAGAAGTTTGACCTTTTTTAAATGTTGGCTTTTGTTCACTATCAAAGCCTATAAAAGGAGCTAAAGATATTGAATTCATAGCTTCTTCTAGTTGCTCTGAAGTATTGATAACTTCAATTGTTCTATTACCAATAGTATAAGAATTTTGCTCACTTTCCATACTACTTGAATTATCTATTAAATTAAAAAGCTTTATCATTGACTTTAATTGTGAAGAACCATTTGCTAAAATATTTTTTAATACATTTTCAACTTCATTTTCAAAATCATCTTCGCAAAAACTTCGAATTAGGTTTAGTCTATCTTGATTAGAGATTACATCTATTATTTTAATTCTGAACTCCTATTTTATATATTAATTGATTATACAATAATTTTCATTGAGCCTATTAATCATATGGTAAAAAATTGTCTAGCTTAGGCTCTTATACCAAATAATGAAAGGTTAATTTTAATCAATCAAGAAAAAACTGTGAAGAATTTATTAAAAT
>JAHIWE010000058.1 GCA_018816105.1 bacterium
ACCAAAAGCCAAAGTTGTTTCTGTATTAAATGGAAAAGTTGTATATGCTAAAAAAAATGCTGGTATGCTTGAAAATGTTGTGATTATTCAACATGAAGGTGGACTTCATACTATTTATTCTCACTTAGACGAAATTTCACCTACTTTAGTAGTTGGAAAATGGATTAAACAAGGTTATGTAGTTGGGCGTGTTGATGATAGTTTAATGTTCCAAGCAACAAAAGATTCATCACATATTGACCCAAAAGATTTATTTAAAATATGAAGCTATTTATAGATGGTGATGCTTTCCCAAATCTTTTAAAACCTATTGTTTTAAGAGCCATAGAAAAACAAAAAATTGATACAATTGTAATTGCTAATAAAAAAATAAATATAGGTAGTTCTAATCATATAAAATATATAATTGTAAATCAAGGTGCTGATGAAGCAGATCATAAAATAGTTGAGATGCTAAATATAGATGATTTAGTAATAACAGCTGATATTCCACTTGCCGATAGAACTATTGAGAAAAATGCCCATGCAATTGATCACAGAGGCGCTATGTATACGCAAGATAATATAAAACAATATCTAGCAATTAGAAATCTAATGCAAGATATACGAGATAGCGGAGAGATAACAAAAGGCCCTGCTGCTTTTAGTCAAAAAGATGCTCAACAATTTGCAAACTCTTTAAATAGCTTTTTGCAAAAATATAATAAAAATTAAGGATTTCCCATTATTCTAATAGACCAATCAACAAAAAATCAATTCAGAATTTTTTGCAAAGAAAATAACATTCAAGATATGGATATAGCTGTTAAATACTTCACTGTATTTGGTGGATTAAACATAAAAATTGATACAACAAAACCTTTAATTGAATTAATTGAAAAACATATTTTAAACGATTATACAAATCTTAAATATGAAATCACAACAATATGTGGTGGATACAAAGTAGATCAAGCTATTTTAACAGGAATTGCTCAAGGTGATAGAAGAACAACAACTTCTTTTAAAAGAGCATTTGTAAGCTTTGAAGAAGGTAGTAGATGTGTTGAAAAGATAATTGATAGAGGAATCATTGAAATTGAATCTTCACAACATCATTTAGCAAAAAAAAGAGGTGATGATAAAGTTGCGAAAAAACTTCTTTTTACAGCTCCTTTTTTAAGATTTTGGTTTGCATTTGTATCTCCAATTTATAAAGGTATCAAAGAAAAAAATTATAAAGAGTTTTTTGAATTATATGAAAATAAAGAAGCAGAATTTGGTAACTTTATTTTTGAAGAACTTGCTATGGAATATATAAGAGATGCCTTTGTAGAAGATCCTATTAAACAATTTGGTAAATATTGGGATGAAAAAATAGAAATCGATTTAGTTGCAAAAACAACTACAGGAAAAATTATTGCTGGAAATTGTAAATATATAACTTCTAAACTGAAAAAAAATGAATTTAATAAATTAAAAGAAGATACAGATTCAATAGATTTAAAAGTAGATATTTATGTATTATTTAGTAAAAATGGTTTTTCAAATGAATTAAAATCACAAAAAAGTGAAACTCTAAAACTATTCACTCCAAAAAGTTTTAAACTACTATTAGCTTAATTCTTTTTAATAAAATAAGGTATATATAAATATACCTTATTTTTTTGCCCCTGTAAAAATAATTTCTACTAAAGTTCCTTCACTTGCCATATTAGCTTCAATACAAGCTCGTGCTGGTGGATTTTCTTTTGAAACCCATTCATCCCAAATAAAATTAAAATTAACAAAATCTCTAGAAATATCTTTTACAAATATTTCTGCTCTTAATAAATCATCTTTAGTAATTCCTGCTTCTTCGAATCTGCTTTGAGCTATTTCTAAAGCTCTTAAAGCTTGACCTTTAATATCAAGTGTTTTATCATCAGAAACGATTCCTGCAAAATATACAGTACCATTATGCTCTACGATTCTACTCATTCTTTCATTTACTTGTTTTCTTATTATCATATTTTTTCCTTATAAATTTTTAACAATAAAAAAAGGGAAATCTTTTAGAATTTCCCTTTTAATATTATTTAGATAGTTTTATTAAACTTCATTCATTCTTTTTTCAAACTCGGCATTTAACTCATCAAGTTTTGTTTGAGATACTTCAAGGGCTGAAAATTTAGTTTCAATATCTTTTTCATATTTATTGATATTTTTTAAAAGCTCAATAGATGAATTATTATCACCTTTATTTGAAGCTTTTGTTAATTCATTTTGATCATGATCCAAAAGTTCTTCTAATTTAGAGATTTCATTTTCAAGCTTCTCAACCTCTTTTTTAAGTGGTCCAGTTACTTTTGATTTTTCAGCAACTATTGCAGCTCTTAGTTTTTTGCTCTCTTTTTTATTTACTTTTACATTTTTTACTTTTTTTACTTCAACAACATCATCATCCCAACCAATTTTTTCTAAGAACTCATCATAAGTTCCATCAAAATATATTGCTTCATCATTTGCAAATATTATCAATCTATCACAAACTTCTCTTAGTAACTCTTCACTATGCGTTACGATGATACTAGAACCCTCAAAGGCTTTAATAGCTTTTGTTAAAGCTGCAATTGAATCCATATCAAGGTGATTTGTAGGCTCATCTAGGAATAATAGATTTACATCTTTTGCAATAATTTTTCCAAGCATTACCCTAGATTTTTCTCCCCCAGAAAGAAGAGAAATTTTCTTTTTAGCATTATCTCCAGAAAACATCATTAACCCACAAATACTTCTAATTACAGATTCAGGTAATTTTGTATTTGTTGAATGTATTTCATCCATAATTGTACTATTTAGATTTAAGTGAGAAATATTAGTTTGTCCAAAGTGTCCAAAAACTGTACTTCCATGATAATCAATAGTTCCACTTAAAGCTTTTAGTTCATTTGCAATTACATTTAGTAAAGTTGATTTTCCTTTACCATTTTTCCCTATGATTCCTAGTGTTTCACCTTTTTGAAGTGCAAATGAAATATTTTTAAATAAAATATTATCTTTTGAATATCCAAAGCTTACATCTTTTACTTCAACTAAAAATTTAGCAGGTGTGTCTTTAAAATTAAAATCAAATTTCAATGTAGCGTCATAACCAATGTCTTCTAAAACATCCATTTTTTCTAAAATTTTAACTTTTGATTGAGCAAGTGCTGCTGTTGAAGCTCTAGCTTTATTTTTTGCAATAAACTCTTCAAGCTCTTTGATTTTTTTATCTTGAGCTATTTTTTGTTTTTCATGGTGCTCTTCATTACTTGCTAATTGCTCATAAAACTTCTCAGTTCCACCTGCAATCATATATGCATTTCTTCTAATAATTCCCATTGTATGTGTACAAACACTGTCCATAAACTCTCTATCATGGGTAATTAAAATTACTTCACCTTCAAAAGTTTTCAAAAATGCTTTTAACCATCTAATAGACAAAATATCCAAGTAGTTTGTTGGCTCATCTAGAAGTAGCATATTTGGTTCAGTTAATAGAAGTTTTGCAAGATTTATTCTAATTTGAAAACCACCTGAAAATGATTTTGGCTCTTTTTCTAAATCTTCTTGAGAAAATCCAAGACCAAA
Source organism: bacterium (assembly GCA_018816105.1). GTDB lineage: Bacteria > Campylobacterota > Campylobacteria > Campylobacterales > Arcobacteraceae > Aliarcobacter. The sequence goes on from JAHIWE010000058.1 coordinate 3,592, forward strand.
TAAAATTTTCTCAACTTTATAAATACTAAATTTATCATCTTCAGCAAGGGCAAGTGCTGTTTCATCAACTAGTGTTTTTTCTGTAAAATCAAAGTATTGTTTTAATGCTCCAATTTTATAGTTTTTAGGAATCATTACTTCACCACTATCAGCTTGTTCTTCATTAAGAATTAACTTAAAAAGTGTAGATTTACCACTACCATTTCGTCCAACTAATCCTATTTTATTACCAGAATTTAGTCTTAAGTTTAGTTCACTAAAAAGCTCATTTGGTCCATAGCTTTTTGATACATTTGAAAGTTCTATCATATTTCTCTTTTTTGTGTTTTATTGTATTTGTTTAAGGGTGCAATTATACGATATAGTGGGTTATATACTAATTAGGAAAGAAGGAATATAACCCTAAGTTTTTATATATTTATTTTTTCTTACTAATAATCCATGTTTTTGCTTCTTCAAAATTATCAAAAGGAAAACTTTTAATTTGTGCTTCTACAAAATGCCTAGCAATTAGCTCAACAAAATCACCAATCATGCTATCACTTACAAAAGCAACTTTTGATATTTTCTTATGATGAGAGTTAATAAATTTTAGATGAGTAATTAACGCAGAAAAAGAATCCCATCCAGGAAATCTCTTAACATAAATAATAATACCTTTTAAATTTCCTGTATTTTCGATAAATGGATCAATTATATCTCGTGCAGATGTAAAATCACTTTCACTCAATGCTCCATTTGGTTTTAAAATAGCAATAGAATCTTTCTCATTTAAATGTACTTGAATCATAATTTTTCCTTTTTTAATAAATCATATTTTCTATATATTAATTATACTACTAAAAAAATCATTTTTCTTGATTCGAAACAAAAAAAAAGGTAAGAAGATTTAACTTCTTACCCTTTTTTATTATTTATATTTTCTAAAAATTAGTGTAAATCAGCATTTAATTTAATTTCTCTAGTACTTCTCATAGCAATAGTTTGCCCTGTTGAAGAATTTACTCTAAAGTGAACTCCATTTACTCCTTGGAAATCACTTCCTTTCATAACTGTTGAAATCTCTTTACTTGGATTAATCTCTTTTAATGCAGCAACTGCTTTTTCAGATAATGCAATTTTAGTTCCAGGTAAAATTGTAACACCAGCATCTAAAATACAACCATCACCAATTGCAGTTCCTGTACAAGAGTTTGCACCTAATAATGTATTTTCTCCAATAGAAACAGGTACTCCATCAGTTCCTGAAAGAACTCCAAGAATTGAAGCTCCACCACCAACATCAGATCCAGCACCTACAACAGCTGATGAAGAAATTCTTCCTTCTACCATTACTGAACCTAAAGTTCCAGCATTAAAGTTAATATAAGCAGCACCAGGCATTACAGTTGTTCCAGCTGCTAATTGTGCTCCCATTCTAACTTTTGAAGTTTCTAAGATTCTTGTATTATCAGCAGGAATCACGTGTTGTAAAAATCTTGGGAATTTATCAACCATATCAATAGTTGGGTATTTTCCAGATAATTTTAATACGATTTCATTTGCTCTTAGCCAGTCAAGTTCAATTGGTTGATTTCCAACCCAAGCGCAGTTGTGTAATTTACCAAATGCACCATTTAAGTTAAGACTTCTTAAAGCTGCTTTTCCAGTTGAAAGTGCATATAGTTTTAAATATACAGCTTCTGTACTTTCAGGAGCAGCATCATCAAAAATAAATACAACTCTATAATCATCAGCACCTAATCCTGAATCAATTGGAAGTGAAGCAAGTGTTGATATAACTTGAACATTTTTATGTGCATCACCTTTAGCTTCAGGGATAAATGGTCTAAAAGCTTCAATACAAGAAGTTAAAAACTCATCTGAAATATTACATACTAATTCAGATTTTGAAGTATCTACATTCTCTCCTGCTACTTTTAAAGCGTTTAATAATACTGCTGCACTTCCAAAATTCTCATTCCAATTTATTAAAGGGAAAGTTGCTTGTAAAATTTTATCTTTATTAATTTGTCCTCTATCTACTTTTGCAATACCAAATCCAATTGGATTTTTGTACCATGATTGAGATTGAATATCATCTACTAATTGTTTAAATTCATCTTTTGTATAAGCCATTATTTCTCCTATTATTTTTGGGTATTGTACAACAAAGAAGACTAATTTTAGGTTAATTCATAAGAAGAAATTATAAATTTCTTAGTAAATAGTATCCATATCTATTGAAGCATTGGGGCTTTGAATAGAGTGTAAAGCTGTTAATAAAGCTTTTACATTTGATGAACGAAGAATGATTTCATATCGATATTTATTTGCCATTTTGAATATTGGGCTTTGACCAAAACCAACTACTTCTATATCTTTATTTGCTTTTAAAGTTCTAACATAAGAGTCCATTTCATCTTTAATTTTAAGACCATTTACATGGGAAAAAGTAACCTTTGCCATTTTTAAAAACGGTGGATAAAGTTCTTCTCTAAATTGAAGTTCTGATTCTAAAAACTCTTGATAATTTGATTCATTTAAATAGTGATTAAAAAACTCTTCATTTTTTGTTTGAATAATTACTTCACCCTCTCCTTTTCGTCCACTTCGCCCTGAAATTTGAATAAGAAGTGATAGTGCTTTTTCCCTTGATTTATAAGAATTCATATTTAAGACAGAGTCAATACCAAGAACCACTGCAAGGCGAACATTATGATAATCATGCCCTTTTGAAAGCATTTGAGTTCCAACTAAAATATCAATTTCACCTTTATTAAATTCATTTAAAATGGTTTTTAATTGATTGTTAGTTTTTATTTTATCCCTATCAAATCTTTTTACAATTTTTTGCGGAAAAATCTCTTTTAATTCCTCTTCAATTTGAGCAGTTCCAACTCTTAAATTATGTATTATTCCTGTATTACAAGAAGGACAAGAATCAGGAATTTGTTGAGCATAACCGCAGTAATGACATTTTAGAGCTAAATCATTTTTATGTAGACTCATAGAAACAGAACAATAAGGACACTCAACTGATTTTCCACAAGATGTACAAATCTGATATTTGAAGTTTGCCCTTGTTGGTAAAAATACAATTACTTGATTTCCACCATTTATTGTATTTGAAATCTTATTTATGATTTTGCCTGATAAATTACCATCACTATCATCAAAACTATAAGTTTTTTTTGTAGTATGATATGTTTCGTCTAGTCTAAAAAAAGGTATTTTATGAAAAGAACTAGCACTTACAGTGGCACTTCCTAAAATAAGTTGAATATCATATTTTTTAGCTATATAAATACACAAATCTTTTGTATGAAATCTAGGCTTTGAATCACTTTTATATGATTCATCATGCTCTTCATCAACAACAATTACCCCAAGGTTTGAATATGGTAAAAATAAAGCAGATCTAGCTCCTGCAATTAGTTTTATACTTCCTTCTTGTAAACCTTTTAGAATTTCAGTTTTTTTCTTTGTTGTGATTTTAGAGTGCCAAATAGCTACATTTTTATCAAATACTTTTTCTAATCTTTTTTGCATTTGAGGAGTTAGAGAAATTTCAGGCATTAGTAAAATTGCTTGTTTATTCTCATTTAAATGCTCTTCAATTATTTTTATATAAACTTCTGTTTTTCCAGCACCTGTATTTGCAAATAAGAGTGCTTGTTTTTTTTCTTCTAAAAACTCTTTTGCTTTTTCTTGTTGAGTTGATAACTCTATTTTACTATCAAATTTTATCTCTTGATCTATATTTGTTATATCTTTATTAAAAGTGTGATAAACACTTAATGCCTCACCTAAAGAGCATACATAATATTGAGATACAAAGTGAGCAACTTGAAGCATTCTTTCATCATAAAATTCATTTGAGACTTCTGCAATATTTGTACATTTAAAAGTTGGTTTATCAACCTCTTTTATAATAACAGCTTCATTTAGGCTTTTTCTTTGTTGAATTTTTACAAGAACTTTTCTTCCTTTATCTATTTCATTTTCACTTTGATAAGTAAGATTAGATAATGGAGATTTTAATAAAGCTACTTCATAATAATACATTATTCTATCTCCTTACAGATTTCTTCATCACTTTTACATATGATTTTTTCATCTTCTAAAGAAAATGAAATACTTTTAGCATTTGAAAGAAAAAATTCATAAGATTTTTGAGATATTTTTGCCCATTTTCCAGCTTTTCTTTCATTTGAATCTGTTGATATTATTGAAAAATCTATTATATTTGAAAATAGTTTTTCATCTTTTTTATTTATAGATGCATCATCTAATTTTATGATTTTATCACCATTTGATAATAATATATTTTTACTTTTTTGCTCACTTAAAGCATTTTGAACTAAAGATAGTTCAGATTTTAAAATAGATATGTTTGAGTTATAAGTTATTGTATTAAATTTAGGAATAGCAAAAGAAGTTATAATTGCAAGTAAAACAATTGCAATTATAATTTCCAAAAGAGAAAAACTTTTAATTTTAAAACCTTGCTAGTTTATTTGTTATGTCTTCTACATCTTTTTTAAAGATATTGTACTCTTGGGATAATCGTATATAAGCTGCCAATAAATCTCTAGTATCATTATTTTTACTTAAATCTAGATATTTACTAAGCTCCTTATAGATTTTTTCATCAACATTTATAGTATAAGCCATATTATTTATATGAAATGTTACCTCTTTATTCACCCTTTTGTGCCTTTATCAATGTTAATGTACTATCAATTCTTAAAAACATATCTTGATTATTTCTAACTAATTCATCATTATCATTCTTAATTTTATCTAATTCTTGAAGTAATGATTGATTCTCCAATCTTAACTTCTCATAATCATGAATTAATTTATCAATTTTACTATTTAATGTTTCTATTATTTCCATAAAAAGATTTTATCTAAAATTTCCTAGTATTCGGACTTAAATTATGCGCTTTATTATATTTTTTTCTCATTTATAAAAATTTTTGCTACTTCATACAACATTGCAACTGATTTCCCCCATTGTGAGTAATCATTTACATCTTCTAAGTCTATTCCAAAGCTTGCTGATATTTTTTTCATTAAATTTTGTTCATTTAAATTAAAGTTATGATCAATATGTATTAAAATCATTAGCTCTAAAATAACAATTTTTTTGCTAGCTTCTGATTTAAAATCTTTTAAAATACCCTCTAAACTGAAATTATCAGCATCAAAAGAGTCTAAATTCTCAATTCCCATTTCAGAACAATACTCTAAAATAATTTCTTCTTCTCTTTTTCCGTATTTGCTGTCAATTCTTGCAAGATAGTGTGCTAGTTGTAAAAAAGAAAACTTCTCTTTTGATTGTAATTTCATTAATAACATTATTGTTTCCTAAATATATGTGTGTTTAAATATTATAATAGTAAAAAGTTAACGATGAATAAATGGATTATCGCCCTAAAAAAGGGAAAACTGTCAATAATCCAGAGATTATAAATTCTATAGAGATAGAAGCTAATATTAAGCCCATAATTCTTGATATAATATTTAAACCAGTAATTCCTAATTTTTTAGAAATATAGCTAGACATCTTTAATGTAAGATAAATATATGAAGAAATTACGATAATAATCAAACTCATCATAAACAAGTGAAAAATAGTATCAGATTTTTGTGCAAAAATGATTATTGTAGAAATTGCTCCAGGTCCAGCAATTAGTGGAATTGCTAAGGGAACTACTGCTATTTCTTTTACATTTACACTTTTTTTCTTAGCTTCTTTTAATTCACTTTTTGTATTTTTTGCTTTTGGTGTTTTTGCATTTATCATATTAATTGACATTAATAAAAGCAAAATTCCACCTGCAATTTTAAAAGCTGGAATTGATATTCCAAAAATAAGTAAAATATACTGTCCAATCCAAATGGAAACTAATCCAGCAATACATGCGGCAATTGAAGCAGTTCTTGCTGTCTCTTTTTTCTCTTCATATGTATTATTTGAAGTTAAAGAGACAAAAATAGGAATTGCCACAAAAGGTGAGAAAATTGACATTAGTCCTATTGAGATTTGTATATAATCAGAAAGAGATAACAAGTAAAACCTTTATATTTTTTTATGCACCAAGATATTTTGCCCTAATTTCATCAGAGTGAACAAGTTCACTTCCCTTACCTTCTAAAGCAATTTCTCCATTTTCCATAACATAGGCCCAATCTGAGATTTCTAAGGCTGCAAAAGCATTTTGCTCAACTAATAAAATAGTAATCCCTTCTTCTTTTAATCTTAAAATTGTTTCAAAAAGTTCACCAATAATTTTTGGAGCAAGACCAAGTGATGGTTCATCCAACATCAAAAGTTTTGGAGAACTCATTAAGGCTCTAGCAATTGCAAGCATTTGTTGTTCTCCTCCACTCATTGTTCCTGCTAATTGATGTCTTTTTTGTATAAGTCTAGGAAAAAGTTTTAACATATCTTCTTGAAGTTCTTTATATTTATCATCATTGTTAAAAGCACCCATTCGCAAGTTTTCTTCAATTGTAAGATTTTGGAAACATCTTCTTCCTTCAGGAACCAAGGCAATTTTATTTTGAATTATTTTGTGAGTTTTTAGGTTTGAAATATCTTTATCTCTAAAAAGTATTTGACCTGTTTTTTTTACATCATTAACAATTGATTGTAAAGTTGATGTTTTTCCAGCACCATTTGAACCTACTAAAGATACAATTTGTCCCTCTTTTACTTCAAAATCAATTCCTCTTACAGCTCTTATAAGCCCATAATACACTTCTAAATTTTTTACTTTAAGCATGTTTAAAATCTCCAAGATAGGCTTTTATAACCTCTTCATCTTTAATAGCATCTTTAATATCACCTTCAAAGATAGTTTTTCCATAATCTAAAACCATAACCCTATCACATAGTTTATTTACAAACTTCATATCATGTTCAATTAATAAAATAGTGATATCAAACTCATCTCTTATTTTAAAGAAAAGTTCAGCTAATTCATTTGTTTCATTTGGATTCATACCAGCTGCTGGCTCATCTAAAAGTAAAAGTTGAGGATTAGCTGCAAGTGCCCGTGCAATTTCAACTTTTCTTTGCTGACCATAAGAGAGTGAAGTTGCCATTTCATCTGCAAACTCTGCAATTCCTAAAACTTGCATAATCTCAAAAGCTCTTTGTCTTACTCTTTTTTCTTCTTTAAAAAACCTTGGTAGTCTTAAAATTGCTTCAAAATATGTATATGAAGCTTGATAATCAAAACCTATTAAGATATTTTCTAAAACTGTCATTGACTTAAAAAGTCTTATATTTTGGAATGTTCTTGCAATTCCTCTATGTACAATTTTATGAGGTTTTATACCATCAATTTTTTGACCATGAAATTTAATTGACCCCTCTGTTGGTTCATAATTTCCAGTAATGATATTAAACATCGTTGTTTTACCAGCACCATTTGGACCAATTAATCCATAAATCTCTTTTGCTTTTACATGAAATGAAGTATCTTTAATAGCAGTTACTCCACCAAATTTTTTAGTTACATTGCAAACTTCTAAAATCATTTGTTTGCCTTTTTCTTTTTAAATAAATCTTTTAACTCTTTTTTACCCATAAGACCTTCCCTTGCAAAAAGCATTACAACTATTAAAATTAAAGAGAAAACAACCATTCTCATTCCTGGCATTGCATCTGTTTGAATACCCATAAAATCCATAGGTTCGTCTAAGAATCTCATCCACTCTAAACCTGCCATTACAAATATAGTTCCTAAAATGGCTCCCGTTGTACTTCCAAGACCACCTAAAACGATGATAATTAATAATTGGAATGTTAAGAAGAATGTAAATAAATCAGGACTAATTGATGTAAGAAGAGCAGCAAGTAATCCACCACCAACACCTTCAAAAAATGCTGAAGTTGTAAATGCTAAAGTTTTAATTTTAAATGTATTAATACCCATAGCAGTTGCAGCATCTTCATCATCACGAACAGCTTTCATAGCACGACCAAATTTTGAATAGATAATATTTAATATTGCCATTACTGTAAGTATTGCAATTCCACCTGTCCAGTAAAGATTTGAATACTCAGGAATATCATTTATACCTAAAGATCCATTTGTTATTTCTGGAGAATTAATAGCTAAAATTCTAATAATAAATCCAAAACCAAGTGTAACGATAGCAAGATAATCACCTCTTACTCTAAATACAGGAAAAGATAAAGATAAGGCTAATAAAGCTGAAATAACACCTGATAAAATCAATGCCCACAAGAAGTTTGTTTGTAAAGCTAAAACCCAAGGATATGGATCTTCAATATAATATTGATACTCCATAGCCTCTGCATCAACTAATAAAATTGCCGTTACATAAGCTCCAATTGCCACAAATCCATTTGGTTCTAGTGAAAACTGCCCAGTTACACCGTTTATTAGGTTATAAGAAACCGCAAGTATTATAAAAATTGCAACATTGTTAATGATTCTAACTGTATATTCATCAAAAAAGTTTTGAGCAAACCATGTAAACCAAATAGCCGTTATAATAATTGCTAGATTTATTAATCTTTGTTTTGTAAAAATTATATCTTGAACCATAATTAAAACCTACTCTTTTCTAAATCTTGACCCATAATTCCAGTTGGTTTAAATAGTAATACTAAAATTAAGAAAATAAATGCAAAGGCATCTTTATATCCTCCCATTTCAGGGAAAAAAGCAATTACAACAACTTCAGTAAATCCAATAATAAATCCACCAAGAACAGCACCTGTAACTGATCCAATTCCACCAACAACAGCTGCTGCGAATGCTTTAAGTCCAACAAGAACTCCCATCATAGGCTCAACAGAAGGATAATTAACAGCCCAGAAAATTCCACCAACAGCTGCAAGTCCTGAACCTAAACCAAATACTAAAGCAATAATAGTGTTTGCATCAATTCCCATTAAATTTACTGTTTTAATATCAAATGATAGTGCTCGTATTGCCATACCATATTTTGTTTTATATAAAACATATAAAATACCAAGAAGTAATATTAAAGTAACAATTGGAACCATTATAGAGGCAACTGAGAATGTAACACCTGCAACATTAAAAATATTTTCCATATATTCAGGAACTGGAAATGCTCTTGGAACTCCACCTACAAATACAGTAAAGGCGTTTTCTAAGAAAAAAGAAATACCAATCGCAGTGATTAATAAAGAAATTTTTGGAGCTTCACGTAAAGGTTTATACGCGATTTTATCCATTAACATACCCAAAGCAGCAGATAAAGTAACCGCTAAAAGTACAGTAACAGGGAAAGGTAAATCAAATACTGCCATAAAAGTATAAGCTAAAAAAGCACCTACCATCATAATATCACCATGTGCAAAGTTAATTAACCTTAACACACCGTAAACCATAGTATAACCAATAGCAATTAGGGCGTACATACTTCCTAAGCTAAAACCGTTTACCATCTGTTGCATAAACGTTAATATATCCATTAAATCTCCTGATTTATCATCTAAAATATTGCAATAGTAAAAACAACTTTTATTAATTTTACTATTGCAAAAAAAAGTCTAACAAAATAATTTGTTAGACTTTAAAAGTTTTTATTAAAATTAAGGGTTAACTGTAGCTTTAAATACAGCTTTTCCATCTTTTATTTCTTTAATAACAGCAGATCTAGTTGCATTACCTTCATTGTTGATTGTAATTTTACCAGATACACCATCAAATGCAGTAGTTTTTTTGATTTGCTCATTAATACAAATAGAATTTGTTGGGTCTTCACATCTATTCATTGCATCAATTAAAACATTATAAGTATCAGCTCCAAGTGCAGTAAAAGAGTTCATCTCTTTATTTCCTGTTTCTTTTTCATGATAAGCTACGAAATCAGCTGATTTTTGTGATGGAGGATTTGTATAATCAAAGAAATCTGTAAACATATAACCATTTACTGAATCTCCACCTAAATCAATAAATGTTTGATTTGCAACACCATCTCCAGAAAACATTGGTTTATCTAAACCTAATTGTTTAGATTGTCTAGCAATCATAGAAGCTTCTGGGTGATATAAAGGTAAAAACATAAAGTCTGGATTTGTTTCTTTGATTTGAGAAACTACAGCTTTAAAGTCTTTGTCACCTGAAGTAATTTTGATAGTTTTTACAATTTTCCCACCATTTTTCTTGAAAGCTTGATCAAATGCTTTTGATAATCCTAAAGAATAAACTTGAGATTGATCAACGATAACAACAGCAGTCTTATATCCTTGATCTTTTGCAAAGTTTGCAACAACCTCACCTTGGAATGAATCTGTAAAACAAACTCTATTTGCGAATTCTCTTTTTTCAGTTAATTTATCATTTGTAGCAACAGATGCAATTACAGGAATCTGTTTTTTATCTGCAATTGCAATAGTTTGAGCAGTATTTGTAGATGTTAATGCACCTAAGATAGCAACTACATTATCAGAAGAGATTAATCTAGTTGTTGCATTTGCAGTTTCAACTTTATCACCTTTATTATCTAGTAAAACAATTTTAATTGTATCACCATTTTTTAATGTTGGTTGTAACTTATTAGCTAATTCCACACCTAAATTTGTAACTTGTCCATAAGCTGCTAATGGTCCTGACATTGGCATAACTGCACCAACTTTGATCTCTTTTGCCATAACAACACTACAAGTTAATGCTGATGCTAATGCAATGCTTAAAATTTTTTTCATTCTTTCTCCTTAATTAATTTTACATAATCTACAACATTCTAACATAAGAATATAAAATAATTATGAAAAAGAACTAGTAAATTATATAAAAGTTATACATTTTATATCTTTTCTAAATTAAAAAATACAATTTTTTCCTTTTTCTTTTGCTTTATAAAGAGATTTATCTGCTCTTTTAATCATCTCTTCAATTGACTTATCATTTTCATTAAACTGTGAAATTCCAATGCTAACTGTATATAAAAAAATTTTATCTTTATTATAAATAATAATTGAGTCTATAAGTTTTAAAGCTACAGCTTTTGCGTTTTCAATATTTGTATTAGGTAATAAAATCAAAAATTCATCACCTCCAAATCTTACTATTAAATCATTTTCTCTAAGAAGATTTTTTGATATGTCCACCAAACTTTTAATAACATCATCCCCTACTTTATGACCATAAGTATCATTTATAATTTTGAAATCATCTAAATCAATCATCAATAAACTTAAATCAGTTTTTTCTCTTTGATTTATTTTTAGATATTCAATTGAAAATTCATTTAAATATCTTCTGTTATACGCACCTGTTAAAGAATCAGTATTTGCAAGTTTTTCTTGATACACTCTTTTTGTTTCTTCAAGAATAAGTTTATTTGTACGAGAATCCAACTCTTTTACTAAACTATTAAAATTACTGCTTAATTTATCAATTTCATAAATCCCACAAGATTCTAAATTTTTAATATCTTTATTTTTAGCTATATTTTTAGTCATATCAATTATTTTTAATAAAGGGTTATTAATTTTTGATACAAATAATTTTGCTTTGGTATGTAAGAAAAAGAAAAAAATTACATAAAATATAAAGATTCCTATAATAATTAAAAATCCTAATTTACTATAATAATTCTCTAATTCTTTTATATTTTTTAAAATTTCTGATTCATTTATTAATGAGATGGTATACCAAGAGGTTTTATTTATTTTAGTTGCAAAAAATAAATATGTTTCACCTTTTAAATTTATTTTTTCAGAATAGTCTTTATTTTCAATTATTTTTTTGAAATTTTCTACAATATTTTTATTGGGATAATTTAGCATTGAAAATTTATTTGGTTTAGAAATAGTAAAATTTATTTTTTCATCTATTTTATATTTATATTCTTCTAATTCTTTAATATCTAAAATAGGTTCTATTTCTTTTGACATAGCAATAATTTTTCCATTATTATTTATAACAAAAGATTTTCCATCATATGGTAACCTCATATTTAAGAATTCACTAATAAAACTATTCAAAGAGATATCAATTCCAGTTACACCTTCTAATTTATTTTTATTATAAATAGGAACAATAGCACTTAATAGCCAGCCCTGTTTTGCTGGATCTAAATATACATCAGTTAAAACTACTTCTTTTTTTGGATTAAATTTTTCATCAGCTAAATAATAAAAATTATAATTTTTCATTTTTATATCAGCAGGAAATACATCATAGACATTTTTCAAAAATGGATAATATCTACTATAGTCAAGATGAGAGTTATAATATATGGCAACTATATCTTTATCATGAGTTAGCAATGTTTTAAAAGTTAAATCAAAAATTTCACTTTCTATTAATTCTTTTTTTAATTCTTCTGTAATGTTAGTTTGATTTGAAACGACAAGGGAAGATCCACCATTATCATGTAACTTATAATACATTCCATTTTTTGCATAATCAAATGTTGGATTTTTAATTAGATTGTATTTACTATTATTTTCAAAAAAATCTTGATGTTCTTGTTGCAATATCTTAGCAATTGTTTCTAATCCATCAATTTTATCATCCATTAGTTTTGATTTCTCATTTACTAATTCATATGTATTGGATTTTATATCTTTTAAAATTAAATCTATACTTTTTTCTATTATATTATTGTTAACTGTAAAATAAATAATGACCAATACTAATTCAATAAATAAAATAGAAGCCAAAGAAGTTTTTAAATAATTTTTGTATATTAATTTTTCTAATGTTATATTTTTCATTTTAAAGCCTTTTATTAGAGGTCTTCATTAGAATAATAGCATATTAAAATGAAAAAAGAAACTAATAATAAATATCATACTCAATTAATAATTTAATAAATAATTATTCCATTTCTAATGACATCAGAAACATATCTTCACCATCAATAACTTTTATATTTACACTTTGGCATGATGGACATGAAAATTCATGTTTTTCTAAAGTAGAAGTAGTATTACAATCAAAACACTCAATGACTATTTTTTGATGGTTTATAATAAACAAAGCATTATGACAGACTGTTTGTTCTTTAAAAGTATCAAAAGCTGTTTGAAGTAAATCAGGCTCAACACCACTTAAAACTCCAATTTTTACTATTACTTTTGTAACCTTTTTTGCTTCATTTACTCTTGCGTGTTCTTCACAGCTTTCTAAGAGTGATTGAACTATTGAATATTCATGCATTTATATCCTTTAATCTTTTTGGTGTATTTTGTGGTTTTATTTTATGTACAAAGTCATATCTTAGGGCATGAAAAGAGCTTGATTCATTCCAAAACTCATCATACATGATTTGAAGTTCATTCTCTTTGCACTCTTGCATATATGAATAGTTTTCTTCTAATTCATCTTTTTTCTTATCTATAAAATCTTCATAAAAATCATCATCAAGTAAGTTTTGGCAAAACTCTTCTAGTTTTGATTCATACTCTTCATGTGAAAATACCTCATCTATCATATTTATCTTTTTTGCATAATTTGAGTTTATTGGTAGGCAGTTTTCTACTAACTCTTTTGCTTTTTTCTCCCCTACTCTTTTAGGTAAAGAGTAAGTATGATATTCACTACCACTTAAACCCATAGTTTTATAATGTGGATTAAAAATCACGCCCTCTTTTGAAACAGCAAAATCACAAGCAAGTCCTAAAAACACTCCACCAGCTCCTGAGTTTTTAGCAAATGATGCAACAGTTATGATTTCATCACATTGTAAAACTGCTTTTACAGCTTCATTCATAGCGTTTATATTACTCCAACCATCTTCACCTTGCTTCTTACTATCTTCCAGTATATTTAGATGTATTCCATTTGAAAAGAAATCATCTCCACCCATCAAAACTAAAATTTTGCACTCTTCTTTTAGATACTCTATTGCATACTTTAGTTTTATACACTGTTGTGAGTTCATAGCACCATTATGAAAGTTAAAGTATAGATATGCAATCTCATCTTGCCTATGCACTCTTAACTCATAAAAGCTCTTTCTATCATCTTCTATTACAAGAGGTATCCTTTTCTCTTCTATACCTTTTATCTTATCTTTTAATACATAAGTAGCTGGAAGTTTAAATGAACCTAACTCTTTAATCTGTGATATCCAAATAGCTCCATCAATAGTACCTATACAAATAGCTCCATCTCTTTTGGCTATTAGCTCTTTTGGTTCTCCTTTTAAAGTATCTTCCTCATAAGCACTAAACAAATAACACTTCACTCCTAAAATCTCATCTAAAACTCCAGGAGCTGAATCTGACATATTTATCTTTTTTATTATCTCTTTAGTACTGTCTTTTTGCCAATCTATCTTTCTATCTTCTTGACTTAGGTTTTTATGTATGGGATTTAGTATTTGTTTTATTGCTACGAAGTTTTTATCTTGATAGTTTTTTAAAAACTCTTCCATAGCTTTTAGAGTTGCTTGTGTTACTTCATTTCTATATAGTGAAGCTTTTGGACAAACTCTAAGTGAAAATGTAACTTGTGAGTATATATCTCCACCATCTAAAACTTCATTTGCTTTTAGTATTACAACTGCCCACTGTTTTACTTCATCATTTATGGCATTATCAAGTGAGTTATGACCCCTATCTCCTATGATTCCTGGATGAAGTACAAATGTAGGATAGTTTTCAAAGATTTCACTTGGAATAAACTGTTTTAAAAATGGACAAAATACAATATCAGGTTTTATATCTTCCACTGCTTCTATCATCAACTCTTTTGAAATAGCAAATTTTATATATACAGTATGCTCTAACTCTTGAAGTTTACAATATACACTTTGAGATAAGCTATTAAAAGATGAGATGATTAAAAGTATTTTCATATATGCTATTTACTCTTCTAACAAATTCTTGGTAATAACTCACCAGTTGGAACATCTAAAAATCTTTTAGTTCCCCATTGGCTATTTAGTATTACTCTTTGTTCGTATTGTTGTGTTACTTTACCTATGATTGAAGCTGTTTTTGAATACTCAAATGTTTGTAATACTTCTAGTGCTTTGTTTGCATCTTCATTTGGAATTGCTAGTACAAATGTACCCTCATTTGCTAAACTTAAGCTTTCAAAACCTAACATCTCACAAATACCTTTTACCTCATCACAAACAGGTATTTTTTCTTCTTCTATTTCTATACAAATATCTGATTGTTTTGCCCACTCATTTAATACAGCACTTACTCCACCTCTTGTGGCATCTCTTAAAGCTGTAATTTTAATACCTGAATCAATAAGAGCTTTTACTTGTGGATACAGTGAAGCACAATCACTTTTAAGAGATGTTTCTAAATCCATTCCTTCCCTTGCTGCAAATATAGTAGCACCATGAGCTCCAATGTCCCTACTTACAAGGATTAAATCATTTTCAGTTATATTGTTTGAGCTTATACCTTTATATAAAATCTCTCCAATACCAGTAGTATTTATAAAGATTTTATCAACAGCACCTTTTGGAACTACCTTTGTATCTCCACTTACAACAATCGCTCCATTTACTTCAAGCTCTTCTTTCATACTCTTTACAATCTTTTCAAGCTCTCGTATTTCAAAACCTTCTTCTATAATAACTGAACAAGTAAGATACTTAGGTTTCGCTCCCATCATAGCTAAGTCATTACAAGTTCCACAAACAGCTAGTTTACCTATATTTGCACCATTGAAAAATAAAGGACTAACTGTAAATGAATCTGTACTAAAAGCTAAAGTACCATTTTGTATAACTGCTGCATCTTCGCTTTTACTTAGTATGTCATTTTTAAAAGCTTTATAAAAAACCTTTGTTATAAGCTCATTGTTTTCAGCTCCACCGTTTCCATGTGCTAATGTTATTGTTTTACTCATTTGTTTTCCCTACTCTTAGAATATTTTTTACTTCCACCCATTGAAGTTTCTATTGGATATTTCGCTTCATTTTTTGTCATCTTTCTCATAATGGCATCTTCAAGATTAATATCTAACTTCATACAAAGTCTAAGAAGATATATAGCCACGTCTGCCACTTCTTCTTTTGTATGCTCTAATACATCAGCTGGTAAGTTTAAAGATTCTTCGTGATTCAACCATTGAAATATTTCATTAAGTTCACCAACTTCACCTGTCAATGCCATAACTAGATTTTTTGGATTATGAAAGCTTTCCCAGTTTCTATCATCTGAGAATTTTTGGATTCTTTGTTCTATTTTTTCTATGTTCATTATTTCATTTTCCTATTCTTCTTCCAATAATTTTTTAAACTCTTCTTTATTTGGTAATATAGTGAGACCAGCTTAACTCAAATTTCCGAGACACTGTCTCTGATTTTTGAAATACTAAATAAAATCTTCTCATATTTTCTAAATTATCAACAGAAAATCCTTTACCAAATTCCTTAATAAGTTCTACAGATAAAAGTTTTAATAAAGACTTTCCATATTCTTCTTCAACTATTCTTTTACCTATTTGTATATTCATATTTTTTATCCTAAACTATTATTTAAGTGAACTAAATATTGATAAATCTAATTTCCAATGTCTACTTCTATTTTCTATATTCATATCTCTATATATTCGAAAAGCTTTTTTGTAACCAAAGCTCTAGCGTTCTATCTGGAATATATATCACATCAGCATTTTTATCACAAATCTCTTTTTCATATAGTGCTTTTATAGCTGATTGAAGTGTTTGTTTTTTGATATTAAACTCATTTAACACTTCTTGTGTATATATCTTACTTTTGTATTTTGATAAAATTTTTAGTGCAATTTTTTGATTGTTATTTAATATATCGTATATAAGTCTAAAGCTTGAATCTTTTGAGTTTATTATTTGAAGAACTACTTCATCTATATACTCTTTTGTTATCTTTTCATCTTTTTTTTCTAACCATAAGATATGACAGATGTTTTGTAATAGTTTTGTTTCACTATCTGCTAGTTCATATATATAGGTCATTAACTCTTTTGATATATTTATATGCTTTTTTGTATATTTATATACATCATCCAAAGATAAAGCTTG
>JAHIWE010000059.1 GCA_018816105.1 bacterium
TATAAATTTTAAGAATGTAATAAGAATTTCGAACAATAAAAAAAGGACATATTTATTAAAATATGTCCTTTTTTATTAAATAAAATTATTTAGCTGCAACAGCTTCTTTAAGAGCTTTTCCAACTTTGAATTTTGCAACAGTAGTAGCTGGTACGTTAACAGTTTTGTCTGTACCTGGAACTTTTGCAGTTCTTGC
The DNA here is from genome assembly GCA_018816105.1 of bacterium. Classification (GTDB taxonomy): domain Bacteria; phylum Campylobacterota; class Campylobacteria; order Campylobacterales; family Arcobacteraceae; genus Aliarcobacter. The sequence continues at coordinate 197 of JAHIWE010000059.1, forward strand.
TGCTCTATCTGCAGTTGCAAATGTACCAAATCCGATAAAACTTACAGATTCTCTTTTAACTAATGTTTCTGTAATTGTATCTAATACAGCATCAACAGCACCTTTTGCGTCTTTTTTCGATAAACCAGCTTTTGCAGCTACTGCGTCAATAAATTCTGCTTTGTTCATGGATGAACTCCTTGTATAAAATTAAATTGAGAAAACTTTATAGTATTTAAGCTTTAGAATAGCTAAAACTTGGGCTTTTAATGAATAAATTCATATAAAAATAATAAAAAATGATTTTTTTTTATTCAAACGATCTTTTTATGCTCAAAAGTCTGCATGAATTTTCTAAAATTGCTATTTTTTTTACTAGCTCATGAATGTCTCTATCATACACGTAAGTTCCAATTCCTTTTATAACCATTATATTATTTTCAGTTTCTTTTAGATATTTTGTAATTTCTAAGGCATTTCTTTTATACCAAGTTGAAAAATCTCCTGGATTATATATTGGAATTTCTCCAAATGTTGTTTTTCCAAAGAAATCTTCAAAAACAATTTTTTCATGTTCAAAGGTATAAGCTGTTGTATATATTGGCATTCCAAAAGCTATATATTTTGCTTCATGAATATTTGCATAGATTGTTGCGTGTATATGTGACTCCATACTTGCTATATTCCATCTATAATCTTGTTTATTTATATTCAAAGAACAGAAAGATTTTTCATCCATTTCATCAAATATTGCGTCACTTGTATTAATCATAAAGCTATATTGATCTTGTTTTGTTGAAATCGCTCCATGGTAGATACCAAAAAAGTTTTTCCTAAACATTGTTAATGATAGATTTGCTAATAATTTTACTGTATCTTTATCAACCATTTTAAAAGCCTTCAAATGTATTTTTAGATATTATATACTAATTTAAATAAGGACCGTTTTAATGAATATTCCCCATATCCCAGTTTTATATAAAGAGACATTAGATGCCTTCAAAAATATAGATAATGGATATATAATAGATTGTACAACAGGATTTGCAGGTCATAGTAATGGATTGTTAAGTTCAAATGAAAATGTAAAGCTAATTTGCAATGATCAAGATGATGAAGCACTAGCTTTTTCTAAGAATAGATTAGAAGAATTTTCTTCAAGAGTTACTTTTAATAAGGGTAACTTTGAGCATGTTATTGATACTTTTAAAGATTATGATATTAGAGGTGTATTAGCTGATATTGGAGTTTCATCTTTACAACTAGATAAACTTGAGCGAGGCTTTGGTTTTGAAAGTGATACTTTAGATATGAGAATGAATCAAAATCAAGCTTTAGATGCAGCAACTGTTGTAAATACATACTCACAAGATGAGCTAGAAAGAGTTTTTAAAGAGTGTGGAGAAGTAAGAGAGTATAAAAAAGTTGCATCATTGATTGTAAATAATAGACCATTTACAAGTGCAAAACAAATATCAGAGCTTTTATCAAAAAAGATGTCAAAGGGAAAAATTCATCCAGCGACTCTTCCTTTTCAAGGAATTAGAATTGAAGTAAATGATGAATTAGGTGTTTTAGAGCGACTTTTTGATTCACTTGAAAATGCAAAATTAAAAAACTGTATAGTTGCTATCATCTCTTTTCACTCTTTAGAAGATAGAATTGTGAAAAATTATTTTAAAAAATGGACAAAATCTTGTATTTGCCCAAGTGAAGTTTTCAGATGTGAATGTGGTAATAACCACGCTTTAGGAAAAATTATTACAAAAAAACCTATAATTCCAACTAATGAAGAGATTAAACAAAACCCAAGAAGTAGAAGTTCAAAATTGAGGATATTTAAATTTGATTAATTTAACTGCTAGAAGTTCCCTTATCATCGTATTTGTATTATTGTTTTTCGCACTTTTTTTATATTTTCCAAAAATATATTTAAGAAGTAATATTTATTATATTAGCAAGGATATAAATAAGCTTTATGCACATTATATATCTTTACAAGAAGAAAATACTTTCCTAGCTCAACAACTAGAAGATATGAAGTTTAAAAATCAAATTATTGATTCTTTACTGTTTAATCCACTGGAACCTAAAAAATGATAAAAACGATTATAGAGTTTTCTTTACGAAAACCTCTTTTAAATCATTTTATTCTTTTTTTCGTTTTCCTATTAGCTTTTTTTTCATATTTCAAAATTCCAAAAGAGATTTTCCCACCTTCTGCTATGGATGCTATTACTATTAATGGATTTTATACAGGAGCTAGTTCTGAGTTACTAGATAAAATCGCTGTTAGTGAAATAGAAGATGAATTACTTGGTTTAAGTAGTGCTGATACTATCTCTTCAACTATTAAAAATGGAAGTTTTTCAATAAAAGTAGATTTAAAGGAGGGATATAAAGCAAAAGAAGAGATTGATGATGTAAAAGATATTGTTACGAAAATCAAGTCAAATTTACCCTCTGATATGGATGAACCAACGGTGAAAGCTGTTGAGTTTTCATTTCCATTAATTACAGTTGCTGTTTATTCAAAAAATAGTGATTCTAAAGAGTATTTAATAGAAGTTGCAAAAGATGTAAAATCAAAGGTAATGCAACTAAAAGATTTATCACAAGTTACAGTTTTAGGGGAAAGTGATAAAGAGTTATTAATGATTCTTGATAATGAAAAAATAAATGCCTATGGTTTAGAAAAAACAGCTGTTATAAATGCTATTTCATCTTTAAGTTCTATTTTTCCTATTGGTATGATTAAAGATGTTTCTACTCACTATTATCTTTCTACTTTTAATGGTGAAAAAGATGTGGATAAAATCAAAAATACTCTTATTAAAATAAATGGTAAATCTGTTTATTTAAGAGATATTGCAGATATTAAATATACTTTAGGTGATATTGCTGATATCTCACATTTTAATGGAAATCCAAATATTGCTGTTGGTATAAACAAAGGTGTTGAAGGTGATGCTATTGAACTTGTAAAACAGATTAAACAAATCACAAAAGATTTTGAAGCAAAATATAGTAATTTAGAGTTTGATACATATATTGATACATCTATTTGGATTAAAAATAGACTAAATACTGTTGTTTCAAATATTTTATTTGGTCTTATTTTACTTTTCTTTGCACTGTTTTTATTTATAAATTTAAGAATTGCCATTGTTATTGCTATTGGAATTCCAACATCATTTATGATAGGTTTAATTGGGGCTGAATATTTTGGATATAGCTTAAATATGCTTTCACTTTTGGGAGCTTTAATAGCTTTGGGAATGCTTGTGGATGAAGCTATTGTTGTTGGTGAAAATATTTATAGACACATGGAAATGGGAAAAGATAAGTTTACAGCAGCAAGGGATGGTGCTCTTGAAATGTATCCAGCTGTATTAACAGCAACTGCTACAACTATATTTGCTTTTTTACCAATATTACTAATGACGGGTGAAGTAGGGAAGTTTATGCAAATACTTCCTATTATGATAAGTATTTTACTTTTAAGCTCACTTTTTGAAGCTTTTTTCTTTTTACCATTACACGCAAAAGATATTTTAAAAGTAAGTAAAGATGAGAGAAAATCACATAAAGTTTGGAATTATAATTATAAGCTTTATGGAAATATTTTAGAGTTTTTACTAAGAGGAAAATATATTGCAATTATAGTGATGGTAGGACTCATATTTGCAGGTTCATATGCAATTTTTAAATCTCAAAAATTTAGATTTATGCCATCTTTTGACTCAACTCAAGTTTATATTACAGGATCAGTTGGAGTTGGTAAAAAAATAGAACAAACAGAAACTTTAGTATTTGAGTTAGAAAAAGAAATGTTAAGTTCACTTGATTTTAAAAATAGTATTAATTCAGTTAGTTCTGTGATTGGAATGAAACTTGATGGGAAAAATATGCCCCATTATGAAGAGTTTTATTTTCATGTATTTGTAAATTTACATGAGCGTGCTGCTGAGAATTTCTTTGAAAAATATATAAATCCATATTTATCCCCAAAATATGATGATTCCAATATGATTAGAGAAATAAGCGCTCAAGATGTTGAAGAGCAGTTAAAACAGATTTTAGAGCCATATATAAAATCAAATAAATTTGATGAATTAAAAATCTTTGTTCCACAAACTGGAATTGTAAAAAATGATGTTGAAATTGCAATTTCTGGTAAAAAAGAGAATAGTATAATTGCTGTAAATAAACTAAAAGAAAGTTTATCAAAAATAGAGGGTGTTTCAAATATTGCCGATGATTTAATAATTGGAAATTATGAATTAAAATTTAAAGTAAATTCATATGGATATAATTTAGGAATAAATGAAGAGACTATTTTAAATCAATTAAGACCTTTTTATTTTAAAGGAACTTACTCTAAAATGTTTGATAATCAAGGAATAATTGATATTGTTTTTGAAAGTAAACATAAAGATATTTTAGAAAGCTTAGATACATTTACTATAAATACAGCTTCAAATCAAAAGGTTTTATTAAAAGATGTTGTTGAGTTTATAAAAGTGCCTTCATATTCTCAAATTTTCAAAGAGAATAATGAGCAAATCATAAGTGTAACAGCTTCACTTAATAAAATCACATCAGCTGAAGTTTTTGAAAAAATGGATAATGAAATACAAGAGTTAAGACGTGATGTAAAACTTGTAATCAAAGGTGAACAAGAAGAGAATGAGAAAGTTCAAAAAGAGATGGCTCAGGCTGCTTTAATGGCTATTGTATTGATATTCATGGCTCTTGTTTGGATGTTTGACTCTTATGTGAAGCCTTTGATTATATTAAGCACAATTCCTTTATCAATTTTAGGAGTTTTACTTGGACATTTAATTATGGATATTAATATTTCAATGCCAAGTTTAATTGGAATGGTTGGCCTTTCAGGTGTTATTGTAAATGATGGAATTATTATGATGGATTTTATAAAGAAATCAAAAAATATAGCTGATTTAGTGCATTACTCAAAAATGAGATTAAGACCTATTTTATTAACATCAATTACAACTGTTTTAGGACTTGGAACTTTGATTTTCTTTTCATCAGGCCAAGCTTTGATTTTACAACCTATGGCTGTTTCTTTAGGATTTGGTATTTTGTGGGCTACGATTTTAAATCTTTATTATGTTCCTATGGTTTATAGGATTATTTATCTAAGAAAAAGTATTGACTAAAAAAATAAGCTTTAGAGTATTTAAAACTCTAAAGCTTATAAAAAAACTATAAAACTACAATTCCTGTTACTCTTCCTAGGATATTGTTATCTTCATCGAAGTCTTTCATTCCTTTACCTGGTTCTAGTGTTGTTAGTGTTGCTTTTCCAATAATATGTCTATATTTTCTTCCTGAGTCATCTTTTAATCTTACACTCCATATATTATGAACTACTAAAGGTTCATTGTCTTTAATACCAACATAAAGCATTATATGACCTTTTAAATATACTAATGTAGAAAAAGGAACAGCATATTGTTTCATAAATGTCTTTTTCTCAGGAATTGATAGTTTTGACATATCAAGAAACTTTCCATTTGATATTTGAGCTCTTGAATTTCTATGTAAATATTTTCCAAAAGGAGCGAAGAAATCTTGAGTGAAACTAGAACAATCTCTATTATTTAATAATCCACCCCAACCATAAGGTTCATCTAATAGTTGATTTATTAGCCTGATTCTATTGTTTGTCGTAAAAGCAAGTGGCATCGCTTCTATTTCATCTTCTTGTAAATCAATATATGAAATAAGTGCATTTTGATTTCCATCATTTTTTGCAATTATAAATTTATTGTTTTTTCTAGGAAAAATAGTAGCAACTTTTACATACTCTCTAAAAATAGGGTCATAAATAGGAAATTTTTCTTTTACAGAAACATAATAATCTGATGTCTGAAATTCATTAATAAACTCATCACTTACAAATGCTAAACTTCCAATCTCAATCCAACCACCAACAGTACTTGACTCAATATAAGCCCATGCTCTATCTTTTGATAAATGAGAAACCATAATAGGCGTATTTAATTTAATCAAAGAGTTTTGATTATAATCAAAAGGAAATCCTTCTCCTGGTTTTGTTGGGTCATAAAACATAACAGAATTTGTAGGAAGAACTCTAACATTTGTATTTTTAAGTGTAATTGCTTTTTTTACAAATGTGTTGTATTCATCAAAGTTTGAATTATCTATTTGTTTATCAAACCATTCAGGTGTTGCTAATTGATGGTTTTCTAAATATATTTTTTTGTACTTATATGAATGTCCCCACATAGCTTCTATTTTTGGATATGAAACTTTTGATGCATTCCAAGGGATAAAGTATTTTTGGAAAAAATCTTTTGAAGCTCTGTTTTGATCTATAAAATTATCATTTGCTGTTTTTGATAATTCTATAATATCGCTAGATTTAGGAATAACAATAGGTTCTTTTACAGAACAAGCTGTAAATAGTAAAATTGTGGCTAAACCAAGAAGTAATTGACTATATTTTTTACTCATATCTTTCCTCTTTATTAATTTAATAAATTTTTTTGTGATTGTATCATCTTATGATTGAAAGTTTTCGCTTATAACTTCATTTGTTTCTATGCAATAAGCACTTAACTTTCCATAGCCATCTTCATTTTTTATATAACAGCCCGTATCAATATTTATAAAATGTTTTGAAGTATCAATATGTTTTATTGGAGTATGACCAAAAATATTAAATATTTCCACCTCTTTTTTTGGATTTTTTCTATTAAATAAAAGATATTCTCTAAGGGCATTTTTTTGACTATCATCTTTTGTTAGGTGCCAAAAGTCCGTTATACTAGCATGGGAAATTACAACTATTTTTCCTTCTTTTTTTATTGGAAGTTCTATAAAAAGAGGAAGAGTCTTAAAAAATTCAATATCACTTTTAAATGCTTCAAATCCCTCTTTATTTTCAACACAAAGAAGTTTTTTATTATAATTATCAATAGAAGCTATACCATAAGAAATAAGAGTTTGTTTGCCTCCATTGTATAACCAATCACTTAAATAATAGTTCATATAATGGTGTTTAGGATAAGTATCTATAACTGAAGTTCCATAATTTATCATCATTTCTTCATGATTTCCAAAAACACATTTGTAGTTGTTTTTTCTAATAAATTCAACAACTTCTTTTGAATTTAAACCCCTATCAATTAAATCTCCCACAAAAATAAATTCACTATTTACAGGAAGTTTTGAAATAAGTTTTTTTAAAGTATTAAAATTTCCATGAACATCACCAATCACGAAAGTCATTTTATATCCTATTATAAGCTTTTATTTGTGATTATATCAAATAAAGAAATAATTAATTATAATGCTACGTGAATGTGAATATTTCTTGTGGGGAATAAATAGTGTTTCTAAATAGTGATACCATAAAAAAAAGAGTTATTAGTTTTGAAGAAGAAACTGGTTGTTTTAAAGATGATGAAAGCATAATCAAATTTGAAGATATAATAGCTTTTTATCATCAAGAGACTATGCAACTAACAAACAGTGTTTATGAAGGCACAAAACTTAAATTTACTCTATTTTTAAAAAATCAAAGCAAACCTTATATAATAGAAATAGATAGTAATAAAAAAGAGAAATATACTCAAATTTATAATTTATCCAATTCAATAGCTACTTTTAGAGTAAAAAATATTTTAGAAGTTTTTGAAGAAAAAAAAGTTATTGAATTTATGACTCTAAATGATTTTAAACTTATTTTGTCAAAAGATAATATTTTAAAATTAGAATATTTAGGAAATAAAAATCATTATGAACCTTTTGTGGTTCATACGGTAAAAATGCAAAAAAATCTTTTGATTTTTCAAAGCCAAAATAAAAGACAAGAGATGATATATGCAAACTCTATTTCAGATATTGCACTATTTTTACAATTAATTTCAAAAGAAAATTATTTTGAAGATGAAAGCCAAAAAATCTATAAAAAAGAGAAAAAACTTTATATTATAATGATGAGTTTGTTAGTAATTTTTGGTTCAAATGGTTATTTTGAGCTTTGTTGTATGGATAATGATTTTATAGATATTATTTCTAGTTTATCTATGATTATGCTAGGAGTTGTGATTTTAACTTTACCTGTTTTTTGGTTTGTACGAAAATGAAATGATAAAAAAGTAAAAAATGAAAGTAATAATTTGAAAACTCAAAATTATAACGTATATGCAATATTTCAAGAGGATAAAAGCGAGTATATCTTTAAACATTTTAAAGAA
>JAHIWE010000060.1 GCA_018816105.1 bacterium
ATATTAAAACCAAAATACGAGAAACCATTCAAAGTTGAAGAGTAATGAAACATGACACATTTGGCAACCCAGCAATCTATCCAAGTTTAATTGGTTTGACTAATCTATTGTCGAAAGTAAAAAATAAGAATAGAAGAGAGTTTTTAAGTAAATTCATTACCAAATTTAACTCAGTAACTAAAGAACTACACGAGTTAGAATGTACAGAAGAGCTTAAATCATTTTTGGTTAGATCAACGAGAGATTACTACAAAAAAAAGTTAAATGACATAAAAAATCGTTTTTCAGATGAATCTATAGATCTACTCACACACTTAGATAATTTCATTTTCACAAAAATAAAAACTCTATGAAAATAATAATTTTGAGAGGAATTCAGAGCAGCGGCAAAAGCACCTGGGCAAAAGAATACTGCAGCAAAAATAAAGATTTTATTCGAGTAAATCGTGATGATCTACGAAATATGAGAGGCGATTATTGGATTCCAAAACAAGAAAACTTGATCACTCAAATGGAAGATTCTTGCATTGATCTAGCATTATCTAATGGATATAATTTGATATTAGATGCCATGAATTTGAATCAAGACAGAAACAAATCTAGAGAAGCCAAAATTAAAGAAAAATATCCAGATGCTAAATTTGAATATAGATTTTTTGAAATCACTCTAGAAGAAGCTATTAAAAGAGATTTAGCTAGACCAAACTCAATCGGCGAAAAAGTAATTACTAAAACTTATAATAAATACTTAAAAAAAGAACCAATGAAATTACAGCAAAATGATAGTCTAATTAAAGCCGTAATAGTTGATATTGATGGCACGGTAGCATTAATGAGCGATCGTGATCCATATGATTTTAGCAGAGTCAGCGAAGATCGGCCAAACAAACCAGTGGTTAACATAGTTAAATTATTAGCAAGTGCTGGATATGTTATAATTTTCGTATCGGGAAGAGATGAGGCTTGCAGGTTTGAAACTAAACAATGGATTGAACAACATATACCAATTAAAACATATTATCTACATATGAGAAAAGATGATGATAAAAGAAAAGATTCAATTATTAAAAAAGAAATATTTGATGACTACATCAGAGATAATTTTTATGTTGAGTCCGTTCTAGATGATAGATTATCCACTTGCAGAATGTGGCATGAAATTGGTCTATCATTGTTAAGAGTTGGAGATCCAGATGCTAATTTTTGAATTAATTAAAAAAATATTGAAAAACCATTCGGTTTTTTATTTTTCTGATATTTATAATAAAGAAATGTTATAAAATGATTACTATAAAATTACCATATACATCAACTGATAAATTTTATTTAAGATTATCTGATCTTCGAAGACAATATTCCTGTGTTGTTAGGTATGCGTATAATAGATATTCTGAAAAGAACTTAAAACAAAAGGAAATTCGATCACTATGTAAAAAACTAAATAATATTAATGATCTAGATAGTTGGTTAGTTCAGTGTGCTATAATGGAAGCAAATCAATTATTTAACAGGTTTAAGAATAAAACCAATATTGTGTTTGGAGGTAAGTTAAATTTCGTTAATTTATGTAAAGATAAAATCACTAAAGACCAGTATAAAGAAAAAAGGTTATTACCAATTAATATACAGGGTGAGAAACTAGTACATGGAAATAGAAAATTTAAGTTGAATATTATTGATGAAAATTTTATAGAGTTTAAAATGTATCGGAAAGAACATTATATTTTACACTTACCAAAATTAAAAAAGAACTATAGAGAAATATTATATAAACTTCAAGAATTAAATGAATGTGGTGGTTATACATATTCTATTAAACTAAACAAAGATTTTATTTTTATTTCATTTGAAGAGTTTAAGCAAGAACTTAATTCTAATAGAATTGAAAATAGATTTTTAGCAATGGATATGAATCCAGATAATATTGGTATTTCGATTATTGATTATGTAAATGATAGATGTCAAGTTGTTCATACTCAACAATTTAATTTTGAACAAATATTTGATAAAATTTTAGGTTTGAATTTAGCATCTAGTTCTCTCAAATTTAAGTACTACCAAAATAAACTTAATTATGAAGTAATTGAAGTCTCAAAACAAATTTCTAAACTAGCCAAACATTTTCAGTGTAATTATGTGTTTTATGAATCATTGAAATTTAATAAAAATGTTTCCAATAAGTACAATAAACTTGGGAATAGAAAATGTAGAGATTTATGGAAACGGAATTTATTTATTCAAAATCTAAACAAGAGATTAAATATATTTGGTATTAAGTCACATTATATTAATCCAGCATATAGTAGTTTTATTGGAAACTTAAAGTATAATTATATAGATTCTATTAATTCATCAATGGAGATTGGAAGAAGAGGATTTGAAATAAGAGTCCTCAAAAATAAAAATAGTTTTTATCCGGCTTTTACACCAAATTCACTAAAACACCAATGGAAGGAAATGGCTAGTGAATGTAGAAGTTGGAAAGAACTATTTCAAATAATAAAAAACTCGAAACTGAGATATCGAGTCCCACTTGAAGATGTCAAAGAACATTTGGAGAGTGTTTTTAGTCTAAATCAAAATCAGAAGAGCATGGTTCTAAATTATGTTTTTTATGATTAATTAATTTATTGATTTATATATTTTAAAAATAGGAGATATAATTATGTATGAAGACGATGAATTTATTGATGATTATCATGATTATTTTGATAATTTAAGTGCTCAAGATCAACTAGATGAGTTGAACCAATTGAGCAAATATTATTTTCTAACAAATGCTGCGGATCATTTATATGAGTTAAATGATTATATACAAAAATCAACTGGGAAATATACCAAAAATGAAAAACAGTTATTTGAATCAATCGTAAAAATATGGGAAAATAGAAGTTTTATTAATAATAATGATCTAGATAATCTAAAGTTTTTTGAAGATAAGGGGGCATGAAATGGAAGATATATATAAAGCAATATATAAATCATTTGAAATTCTTAATTTTGAGGATAATTGGGATGATGAAGGAGCTAAAAAAATTTCAAGAATAAACTTTATTAATGCTCTTATTTTTCTACTAAACATAATTAGAATAGTAGGAGAGAATTCAATCCCACTCTACCTAACTGCTGGTCCAGATGGAAGCGTTGATTTATGTACCACTAGAACTAAAGTGGGATTTTTAATGAATTTCTCAGAAAAAAGAACTGTCTGTTATGGAATTAATTATGAAACGGGTGATGAAATAAAGTTTGAAATCCAACCAGGAATAGTTAAACCCGATTATGATTTGATCAAATGGATAAAAACTAATTTAGTGATATGATACTGAAAAAGAAATATGTCATAGGATGCCACTCAGCTTTCTATGAATGTTTGATGTTCTCTGATTATATTAATGGCATTCTTAATTGCATAAGTGCTATTGAAAATAAAGAAAACATCTACATAGACTTATGCATTAATATGTCAGAATATTTCGAGAAAATTGATCCAAAAATTAAAAAAGACGACATAGAGTTTGAATTTAGAAAGAATATAGATA
>JAHIWE010000061.1 GCA_018816105.1 bacterium
CAGGTTTAGCACTTAACATACCTGGAACATTCTCAAACACAAATAATTTTGGTTTATATGTATCTACAACTTTTACATAACTTTCAAAAAGATAATTTCGATAATCATCTTTCATACCATTCTTATCTTGAACTCTACCTGCTATTGAATAGGCTTGACATGGTGGTCCACCTATAACTATATCTAAATCATTATTTATCAATTTATTGAGTCCACAATGAGAACCATAATTCTCATCATCTTTCCATCCATTTATTAATTCATCAGTTCTTTGAAGATCGAATCTTAGAACTATTTTTTCGGCATTTGTATAATTCCATTTTTTCTTTAATCTGTTAATTAGTGTTTCACAAGGTTTCTTTTCCCATTCAACAAAAGCTAAAAAATTAAAATTATTAGATTGTTTAAATCCTTCAGATAATCCACCACAACCTGAGAATAAATCAACAACATTATATTTATTTTTTATCATCTAAATCTTTCAGTGTTGAATATAATTTTTTTGCAATGTGATATCCTAATAAAGGAGGAACTGCATTTCCTATTTGTCTATATTGTTGAGTTTTTGTTCCTAATACTTTAAATCTATCAGGAAATGATTGTAATCTTGCATTTTCCCTTACACTTGGTACTCTATGCCATTTATAATGAAAATGATTTCTATGTCCTGTGTCAATTGTTTTTGAAGGTTTTTTACTATGATATCTTGTCCACGCTTCATTAAATTTTCTACTATCTCCAACACCAGGAGGAAGGTCTTTATGATTACCACCTTCAGGAACTTGAGAAATAACATTTATTACGTGTTCAGTATGTTTTGTTCCTATATGATTATAAACTTTTTTTGAACCTTCCCTCATTAATTTTTGATAATTACTTTTTGGTTTAGAAATATAATCAGAGATTTCGCTTCCTAATTCGTCTACTAAAGAAGATAAATCACCAATAGCATCTTCACAACCAATATATTCATCTTCAGATAAAATCGGTTTAGGAAATTCAAATTTGCCATACTCTTTTAATAATCCAACAAAGAACAATCTTTTTCTTATTTGAGGTACACCATAATCAGGAGCATATAGTATTTGAGAATTATGTGAATAACCATGAATCTCAAATTGTTTTTCAATGTCTATTTTTGCTTTTCCATCATATAATGTTGCCAATCCTGGTACATTCTCAATTATTATTGCTTTAGGTTTATGACTTATTTCTCCAAGTTTTTCTGCTAAAGAAAATACAGAATAGAATAATTTATTTCTCTTGTCCTCTTCATTCCTAGAGCCAGTTAAAGAAAATCCTTGACATGGAGGACCTGCAATTATTAGATCAACTCCTCCTCTTTCTATTGCAAATGTAGCAAGTTTGTCTATACTTTCATCTTTAAATAAGTCCAAATTAAATATTTCAGAATTTTTATGATTATGTTTAAATGTATTTAAAGCAGATTGCTCATTATCAACTCCTGCAATAACATTAAATCCTGCATTTTGGAAACCATAAGAAAAACCACCACAACCAGAAAATAAATCTATTATATTCATCTTATAAATTTACCTCCACAATTCTATCAATCACATCAATTGGTAAAAAACAATCTTCTTCATTGTATAAATTTACCCATTCTTCTATATTTTTTATTTTTATCAACTTTTCATTTTCCAATAGTTCAGATATTTTCTCTAAAGAAACACTATATTTAGTCATTACTTCTTTAATTTCATTAACCGTAATTATAGGTAAATTATCAAGCCATGAATTTATATTCTCACCTAGTTTTTCATCATAAATAAAATTAGTAGTTCTACCTTTAAATGAAACTACACATTTATTCTCATCTCCTATAACATCATTTATAGAAATAGGTGCATTAACTTTTGATAATTGTTCATCAATTAATACTTGCTTATTATTTAAATTCACTTTTGATGTTTCCTTGTTTGAATACTATCATTTTAAAAATTGTATGTTTAAAAATATGTCAATTTGTAATTAACTTTTTAGAATTGGATTATAATAAAGTATCACTATCATTTCCTTGAATATTAGATTTATTAAGAATCTTTTTAGAAATTCCTTTATAGCCATAGTTAAATTCATATATTAATATCTAGTTTGAATTATAATTTTGGCTTTAGCTGACTTATATTGAACTATATAGATATTTTATTTATCCACGTATTGATTAAGTGGCATATTAACTGGCATAATTTAATATTATGCAAAGTAAAATGTTACTAAGATTGGGAGATAAGAAAGAGTGGTTCGAGTCCGACTACCTCCTCCACTTTTCTTATCCAAATAATCAAACAAATTTTTTACATTTTTTTTTTAATTTTTGACCGGATTTTGTCAGGGCAGAATTACAAGACTTTTTACTTTATACGTACCAGTTATTATAACCGGCGAGTTATAATACAACTTACACTTTTATTTATACAGACAATTGGGAGAGCGGTTTAATCCACTATCTTGGAAGGATAGCGTAGAGAAATCTACCGTCGGTTCAAATCCGACATTGTCTGCCATATATACAACTACTCATTCAAATTTTTTTTTCACAAATTAGACCTAATTTTGGCTGGATTTAGTCAGGGTTAATTTCATTAAATCACTTTTTTTTGTTCCAAATTTTCTTAAAGGTTGTGGAACTTTACAGTTTATACTTTTTGAATACTTTGTGGAACATGGAAAACTAATATGAGTGTTCATGTTGCAAATATAAGAGGTTTTGAAATGCTTAACTTCATAGAGGATTTACTTCTGCTCCTAAGATCAGGTAGTCAATATTATTCATCTATTTTCTAGTATCTCTTTTAACAGATAATATATTAAAATATCTTTCTAAGTGTTGTATGTACAGTTATTGTTGTGTATAACATCAATCATAAATAATCACCTATCAGTATCTCATCAATTTGTTCATCTAACAAATACTCTTTCCCATATCTTTTATATACTTCTGTTTTTAAGAATAGCTCAAAAATATCTTTATCAAGATGTTGGTCTTTTACCATAAAGCTAAGTATTTTTATTGACTCTGATAAAGTTTTGCTATCTTTATATGGTCTATCTGATGCAGTTAATGCTTCAAAAACATCAGCTAGGGCTAAAACTCTTGAGGGTATTGGCATTTCATCTTTTGTTAATTTCTTAGGGTACCCTGTACCTATTAGCGTTTCATGATGAGCCCCTGCATATAGTGGCACATTTTTTAGGTTTTCAGGTAGTGGTAATTGTTCTAACATTTTTATTGTCATTTTTATATGATCTTGTATTTTATATCTCTCTTCTTGGGTTAGAGTTCCCTTTGAAATTGTTAAGTTATAAACTTCACCTTGATTATATAGATTCTTTGGTACTTCTGTTTTAAATCCATATTTAACATCATCATTAATTGATTCTTCTCTCTTGATTATATGCCAGTTTTTATCTGACAATAAGTTCTCTAATATAGGTAGCTTTTCATCTTTATTTTCAAATCTTATTTTTTCTTCTCTTGATAAACCTGCTTTGTCATCAAAATTTCTTAACCAAGTTCTTGATGCAATAGTTTTAATTTTTTCTTTGAACTCTTCTTTTAAAAACTCTCCACCTAAGTTCATTTTAGCTATAAAGTCAAAATCTTCTTTTAGTTCATTTTGTTCATTTTTAAGCCAAGAGTCAATCTCTTGTTTATTCTCACCATTTAACTCTTTTTTATAAGACTCAATTATTAAATCTCTATAGATAACTTCAAACCTAGTTCTTATTTCATGTATTCTATTATAGATTGTTTCTAGCTTTGTTGCTTTATCAACAACATACTCAGGAGTTGTAACCTTTCCACAATCATGTAACCATGCAGAAATACTTATCTCTCTATATTCATCTTCACTATTTATTTTAAAGTCTTTAAAAATACCATCTTCACATTTATTTGCTTCATCTATAATCATAAGTGCAAGTTTGGGAACTCTATTACAATGACCACCTGTATATTTTGATTTTTCATCAATTGCAGTAGCTATTAGTTTTATGAAAGAATCCATAAGTTCTTTTTGATTCTCTTCATAAGCTTTTATTGAAACTGACATTTTCCATAAAGAATCAGAAACATCATGAATCTCTTTTATATAAGAAGGAATATTTTTAACTTCATCAAATTTTCTTTTTTGAATTTTCTCATTCTCTTTTACGATTCTATGTAAAGGATTTATAATCAAACTTGAACTCAAGATAATCAGGGGGATGGCAATAATTAAAAATACTATAAAAGAAACTACAATAAACCAATAAATTTCTTTAATATATGGCTCCATTATTTTTTCAATAGGAGAGATTATATATAGAGATTCACTATTATCAAAAAGTGAAAATTTATTATAGAAAAACTGATTATCAATCAATTGGTTATCAAGTGTATTTTGATTTAATGAACTTTTATTATCACTAATCTTACCTTTTGATACTTTGTTATAAGTAATAATTTCACCATTAGCATCAAATAAAAAAACTTCACTATCTTCAACTAGTTTTTGTTTACTTATTAATTTATCTATATTATTTAGTGTTACATCAATTCCAATAACAATATCATCGCTATTTTTTATTTCTTTTGCATAACTAATACCATATTTATTTAAGAACTTAAACAAATATGCTTCTGTTTTTATTGAACTTGTGGAAGATATAGCTTCTTTATACCAAGGTCTTTGAGTGACTTTATATTTTGTATCATTTTTTATAGATTTTACTTGATTTAAATTTTTATCTAAATACTCTTTATATTCAATATTATCAAGGATTTTGATTATTAACCAAGAAGCATTTTGGGGTGTATCAAAACTACTTTTATATTCTTCATTAAGATTTATAAGTTCATAATATGTACCATCTTTGTGGCCTACATATATTGAATAAATATAATTATTACTTTTTATATCAGAAACAAAAAGATCTAAAACCTTATGTCTAACATTTGGAATTGGTTTTTCAGTTATATAAGGAATATTTTCAATGAGTCGAATAAAAGATTCACTATTTTTTATATAGTTACTAGCTTCTTGTTTTAAGTTTGTGGATAATTGTTTAAATGATTCCTGAGTACTTTCTAATGCAATTTTCTTACTTAAATTATATTGCATTAGAAGCATAACTGTTACAACAATAGCAGTAACTGTAAAAAATAAACCTAAAATTGTAGGTTTTATTTTTATGGAGAAATTATTTAAACTCATGATTGAACCTTTTTTATATTATTAATCAAAATTTATATTTTAAACTTACCCCAGCACCAACTTCTTTCCCATGTGAATGCTTACTATAAACAAAGCCTCCATTTAGTTGTAAAGCATTATTTACATCACTAGCTAAACCAATACCAGTTAATATTGAATTTTCACCTCTATTTTGACCTTCGAATTCTTGTTTATAATTTGAATGTGAACTTAGTGCTGCATCAATTTTATGTGCATTATTTTTATGTGCATAAAAGTCATGTTCATATTTTATAAAAGCCAATGGATAGATGTTGTTAGAATCTGAAATACTTTTAAATTTAGCATTTAATCCAACACTTGCAATTATTGATTGAGCATTGGCTTTATCAATAGTTAGATTAAGATTATTATCTCCTGATTCTTTTATTTTTTCTTGTTGATAATATGTATAATCCAAACCAACTTCAGGGCTTAGTGAAACCCAATCATTAGTAAACATATTTTTTGAAATATTAACTGCGCCATAAATACTATGACTATCAAAACTTCCTTTAATATTTTCATTTAAATTTGATAATTTAACAACTCTATTTGACTTATGTTTTCCATATCCATACCCAAATACACTTCCTATATTCCAATCATCTGATATACTTTGATTTATATATCCACCAACATAATAATTATTACTGTTAAAGTCTTGTGTAACACTATCATGTTCATCCATTTTTTGTGTACCCACAGATATAAACATACCTGCACGTTTATTTTCATCTGAAATAAAGTCATTTCCAAGAGTTAGTGTATTTAAAGTATAATCAAAGTCTCCTAAGCCTGAAGTTCCCTCTATTTCACCTTTTGAATGGCTAACATCAAGCCAAAAATTCTTTTTATTATGATCTATTTTTTTTTCTGATTTTCCACTACTTAAATTCATATTTAAAGTAGTATTATTTAAAACACTATTCATTATCATATCTGTATGTTCTAATGAAACTGTCATATATGATGAGTATGGCTCAGCATGAACTGTATCCGTATGAGTTTGCAATTGAGAATTAGTTACAGTATGTAATGCATTATTAATATTCGTATTTCCAGAGTTTGCACTATTTATTAATAGGTTTAATCCATTTTGTTGATTTGAAGTTGTGATAGTTGGGTGTGTAGTTAACGAAGAAAGAGCTTGTGTTTCCAGTTTTACTGAAACTTGATCATCTACACTAGGTGTTTGAACTTGTGTAGCTTTTAAAAGTGCAGGCATACTTCCACCTAAAATAAAATCTACACTATCACTATCTGCGGTTGCAACAGGTGCAACTCCATCTTGCTAGAAAATCATTACATCATAAATACCATCACTATTTTCTCCACCACTTGAGTAGTTGATAGAAGAAAGAGAAGGGCTGAATGCTTCTAATTCTACATCTAAATTCGAAAATCCTAAAACTGTATCAGAAGCAAAACCTACTGTTCCTTTTCTAATAAAATAGATAGCATCTGCATAATTTTTAGTACCCGTTACAATATTTGCATCAATCCCAACATCTTTTCCTGTTGGATCAATTCTACTAACAAACTTATTATTACCATTAAATTTTATATATCCATCTATACTTGAATCATTAATTCCCGCAACATAAAACTTCATCCCTGATGTACTATTACTCTTATGTATCTTTAAAATTGAATTCTCTATTTGTGCTCTTAATATAGCATCCTCACTGTACTGATTATTCCCATTTAAAGTTGAATTACTGATATTTAAAACTGTTAAATTCTTAAAAGGGTCACCTGATAATATATTTGTTTTTAATTCACTACCATTATCTAAATATAAGTATTTAAGATTATTAGCTATATTATCATCACTATATTCAACTTTTGCATTATTTAAATGCATATCTAAAGCATCTAAAGTACCTGCTCCACTTATATTTGTAGTACCATTTGAAAAATTAAATCCTGTTGATGTATCATTTCCTAGAGATTCATTTCCTGTAAGTTTTGAACCTGAGTTTAAAACTAAATTATTATTTCCTTCAAAAAAGAAATCTCCAGATAAAAAGTTTGAACCATTTCTTTTTAGACTTCTAATTTTGGTATTATTGCCTAATAAGATATTACTATTTGTAAAAGTAGGATTTGTTATCTCAATACTTGAAGGAGTAGCTCCAAAAATTCCACTTACAGAAACTGAGGCATTATCAAAAGTAGAAAAATACTTTGAATTTGTACCATCACTTGTTAATTGAAGTTTACTATCTTTTACAGTAAGAGAACTACCTTCTTGCATATTTATATACCCATACTCTAATGCTTGTAAATTAGTTGTACCATTTATAATAAGGGAACTGTTTTTATTTACATTTAAATATAACTCATGCAAAGAACGAGCAAAAGCTCCACTTGAACCTTTTATAACATTATCTTTTCCATTTATATCAAATATAGTATTATTTCTAAAACTTATTAAAGATCCTGTTCCAAAGTTATTATCCAATAATAAATGCCCATTATTTAAATTTAATCTTGCATAATCTTGCGAATTTTCGAAAACAAGGTCTTCAATCCAATCGTATCTATTTGCAGTTGCATCTACATCTGGGGATTTTAATTTGATAAATTCTAAAGCTGTATTATTTAATGTAAGTGATTTTGTGGAAACAAAAATATGGTTTTCATTACATGGGTTACAAGAAGCTTCTGAATTTTGAGAACTAAGAGTCCAAGTATTAGAAGTAGAAGAGTTTTCAAATATTAAATTTTGATAAGCTCTATTCTCTTCAAATAAAGTTAAAGTATCAGGAGCTACAGAACCCTCAGTATTACGTTTAAAATAAAAAAAAGCATTGCCACCATTCTTAAACAATAAGGTATCAACATTTGAATCTACAGGTTTAGTTAGATAATTTGTTAATCCATATAATAAATCATTTTGTATATTATATTGTGATGCATCAAAACTTTGTGAAAAAAGAGTAGATGATATAATAATTGATGAAATAATAATTTTTTTTGTTTTCATAGTAATATTATCCTTGTATTATATATTCTTATATTAGAATATATACTCTAAAAAAGATATTTATTTATATTTAAATAAATATCTTTTATTAATTATTAATTAATCGTAACATATTAAAGAAAGAGATTTTATTAAGTCAAATTTTACTTCTGTTATCCATATGCCTATTGGAAAAGAGGATTAAATA
>JAHIWE010000062.1 GCA_018816105.1 bacterium
ATAAATAGCTCTTCTAAAGATGCCCTTAATTTAAACATCAATGACTACAATAAAAAAAGAGATGAATTATCACTAAATGTTCAATCATTAAATAATGGAATTGCAGCTAGTAAAATTGCTCAGAATTCTATTGAAAAACAACAAGAATATTTAAGTAATATTCAAGATAAACTTGAAAAAATCTCTAACTATGAAGATAAAAATGATGTAAAACAAAGCATAAATCAAGATTTAAGATCTTTTAATCAAATTGCTTATGAAACAAAATTTAATAAAGAGTCTTTATTAGTTGTAAATAACTATGATGAAAAAACATCTATTGACGTTAATACTAAAAGTTCAAATTTTTCTATAGAAAAACCAAATACAGCAACTTATGCAAATGAAATCTTTGAAACAGTAAATAATAGTAATCTAAATGATCCAAATGCTTTAAACGGTGTTATAAGTAAAGTTGCAAACTCTGCTATTCAATTGCAAAATACTTTTGAAGAATTCACTGAATTTGGAAATAGATTAGAAACAAGTGCAAGAGAAACTATAAAAGATCAAATAAATTTATTTAATGAAAATAAATTTAATAAAGACAAAAACTTTGGAAATGAATCAAGTGATTTTTCAAAATCAAATGTAAATGCAAATGTAGGATATTTAGCAGCTTCACAAGCTAATATAGTTCAAGAACAAAGTGTTAGATTATTATCTTAATCTTAACACTTTGTAATAGAGTGGTTAATTGCTACTCCCTCCCTTAGTCCATCATCTAGAACAATAGATTCTTTTTTATTTAAAACTTCAAATATTGCTTTATAAATAAATATTCCAACCTCAATAAATTCAACTCTTCCACGTCCAACCAGTCTTGCTATTTCTTCTTTTGAAGAGTTTTTAAAAATATTTAAACAATATTCTAAATCATTTAAATCAACAATTGCACCATTTACAACATTTCTATCATAAGAAAAAAAATCTTGTCCTAATTTTATTGCAGCAATTGTAGTTGGCGTGCCAGCGGTTGCCACAAAACTATAATCACTTAGATTTAAATTTAATGAATCTAAAAACTCATTTATCTCTTTTTTTCTTGAATCTAAATCATTGTGTAAATCATGATATTTAAGATATTGTTGAGTCATAGTTACAATTCCGAAATCAAAACTATGGGCACTGTAATCATCATTTGTATTTACAATAATTTCAGTAGAACCGCCACCAATATCTAATAAAATAAATTTTGAAGAATTTATTTCTTCTCTTTTAAGAGCATATTTTACAGCTAATAGTGTAAGTCTAGCTTCTTCATTTCCATCAATGATTTCAAAAGTGATACCAGTTTTATCTTTGAAGTATTGTAAAACTTCTTTATTATTAGAAGCTTTTCTCATGGCAGCTGTTGTTACACAAACTGCTAAAGAAGGATCATAATTTATAGTTTCAACTGAGTGTAAAATAGCAGCTACAACTCTTTGTTGAGCTTCAAATGAGATTAATCCTGTATCTATTAATCCATCAGCCATTCCAACTACTTCATTGTATTCTGAGATTATTTTATGATTTTTACAATCATATTTTAAAACACGAAAAGAGTTTGATCCTAAATCTACACTTACTATTTCTTCACCCATTTAAATTCTTATAAATGAGGAATTTTTATTTTAGAGTTTAACAAATAACCAACTAAAATCATCATAAATAATACAAATGTTTCTGTTATAAATCCTGTTAAGAAAACTAAATAAATAAGCCATAGAAGTATGGCTCCAAGAGGTGTTGGAACACCTGTAAAGAATTTTTCTACTTTTCCTTCATCTGCATTTATATTAAATTGAATTAATCTTCTAAGTCCAGAAATCACATAATAAACAAAGGCAAAAACAATTAAAGGCATACTTAAAAAAGGCTCTTTTGTATCTATTACTGCAAAGAAAATAAACATTGTAGGAACAATAACAAAAGACAAGAAGTCAGCAAAAGAATCTAACTGAATTCCAAATTGAGTTGATAAATTATATTTTCTTGCAATTTTGCCATCAACAATATCAAATCCACCTGCAAGCCATGCAAAAAGTGCAGCTGCAAAAAACTCATGGTGAGTTAAAAAATATATTGCAAAAATTCCAGATGCAATATTAAAAAAAGTAACTATGTTAGCTAAATTAAAATGGTGATTTTTATTAAACAAAAAACTCAATAAACTCAATTATTATCCTTTATATATATGGTATTGATTTCTACCATTCTGTTTTGATTCATATAAACACTCATCTGCTTGTTTATATAATTTATTTGCTGAAATGTATGAATTTGGTTCATATATAATAGCTCCCATTGAAATAGAAACAACGTCTAGTATTTTACTATTTTTATGCTCAATTTGTAATTCTACAATTTTTCTATTTATATCTTTTAAACAATTTTCCAAAATATTTTTATCTATATCAAATAAAATTACGCCAAATTCTTCTCCACCTAATCTAAATACAAACTCATATTTTTTATTAAAATAATCTTTTAAGCTATTTGCAACTTTTTTTAAAGCTTCATCACCCATATCATGACCATATGTATCATTATATTGTTTAAAATAATCTATATCAATCATAATAAATGCACATTTCCAATTGTTCGCATTGGAAATAAAAGGCATATTATCAAAAATCGTATCAAAATATTTTCGATTATGTAACTTTGTCATAGAATCTGTAATTGAATCCATTTTATATTTTTTATTTAATACAGTAAGTTGCTTATCTTTTTTTATCACTTGAATTATAATATATACAATAATACTAAAAGAAATAATTAAAATTAGAAGTACGTTAAAAAATAGATAATTTTTCATTTTTTCATACTCTACAAGAAAAGCTTTTCTTTGTTTAAAAGCTACTTGAGTTTCATATTTTATTAAAAAATCTACTCTTTTTAAAATATTCTGAAAAAGATGGAGTTTATTTTCTTTAAAAGAGTTTACAATTTCATCATTTATAGTATCAACAACCACTCTTTCATCTGCATTTTTGTAAGTACTATTATAATATGACCATTCTTGGAAAATAATCTCTTTTTCATTCTTAAAATCACAATTATATTTTACTTTTCTACAAGAAGTTATCTCTTGGTAATTATCTGCAATTATTTGAAGTTTAACAATAGGAATCAAATTACCGAAATACATACTATCTATTTGTTTTTTTAATCCATCAATTTGATTATTAAATAGAAATGAAGATAACACTAGTGTTGATAATGCGGTACAAACAAGTAATAAAAGTTTTACTGCTGTTGATTTGAGTAACTTGTATATCATGGTGTGGATAATACAATAAAATAATTTAACTACTAATAAAACATAGTAGAAAATAATATTATTCTTATTTAAAGTTATTTATTAAATATTATTACTATAAGAATTTTTATTTATTTAAAATTTATATTATAATATAAGATCATTTTTAAAAGGAAATATTCAATGATAGAAATTAAATTAGTTATTGTAGAAGATGATAAACAATTATTAAAACAAATATCAAGAATTCTAAAAAGAGAGATATCTGAAGTTTATAGTTTGAGTTCACCAGAAGAAGCTTTAAAAAGAATTCCTGAAATACATCCTGATATTATTTTATCAGATATAAATATGCCTAAAATGTCTGGAATAGACATGTATAAAGAATTACAAAATAAAAATATAGATATTCCAATTATTTTAGCATCAGCATTTACTGAACCAAAATATTTTTTAGAGGCAATAAGATTAAAAGTAAAAAATTTTATAATTAAGCCAATTAATGTTGATCATTTATTAAGTGAAATCAAAAATTTTGAAAAAGAGTTAATAGAAAAAAAAGAGCACAAAACAAAAGAAGATTTATTTGTTGTACAATCAAGAATGGCTGCAATGGGTGAAATGCTTACAAACATTGCACATCAATGGAAACAACCTTTAAATACTATTTCTTTGTGCGCTTCATCCCTACAGTTAGATTTAGAATTAAAGCCTAAAAACTATGAAGAAGAATTTCCTATATATATAAATCATATTATAGATTCAGTAAAATATATGAGTACAACAATTGAAGATTTTCAAGATTATCTAAAACCAAATAAATTAGAAACATGCTTTTATTTAAAAGAAACTTTTAAAAAAGTAGAAAAATTAATTGATATACAATGTAAAACAAACAATATTACAATTATAAAAAATATTACTAATACAAACTTTTGTAGTTATCAAAATGAATTAATTCAAGTTATTCTTAATATTCTTAAAAATTCAATAGATGAATTGATTAAAAAAGAAGATTTAGATAAGTATATTTTTATTGATGTATATAATAAAGATAAAGATATTATTATTGAAATAAAAGATAATGCAGGGGGAATTGATCCTTCTATTATTAATTTAATATTTAATCCATATTTCTCAACAAAAAAAGACAAAGGTACTGGAATTGGGCTTTATATGTCAAAACAGATTATTGAAAATCTAAATGGTAAAATAGAAGTTGATAACAGTATTTATTTTTATAATAATATAAATTACACAGGCGCAATATTTACCATTACACTATCTCCAATAAAAAAAGAGCTAACTATAGAATTAGAAAATTAATCTTATATGATTACAAGTAAGAAATTTACTTTTCTTACTTTTGAATTGGAAATTCAATTATAAACTTACTTCCTTTATAGAGTTTTGAGGCTACCTCTTTTGAGATTTTTTCATATTTAATTTTTCCATTTAAAGATTTTCTTGCAATCATCTCACAAATATATAGTCCAAGTCCTGTTCCCATCTCTTTTGTTGTAAAATATGGTTCAAATATTCTTTCAATATTTGAATCATCAATTCCTCCTGCAAAATCTATAATTGCTATTTGCATAAAATTATAATTATCATTTTTTGAAATAATGATATCTATATTTTCTTCTATCTTATCAATAGTATTTAATGATTCTATAGCATCTTTTGCATTTGCAATACAATTTATAATTATTTGTTTTAACTCAGATGGTTGACTTGCTAATATGAATTTTTCTTTTAATTCTTCAGGTAAATCATCTATTTTATAAATATCATTATTATAAGAAACTTCAATTGATAAAAAAATTGAACTTTCATTTAATTGAGCCCAATATAATGAAATAATCTCTTCAATAGAATCCAAAATATTAAAGTTAATTAAGGTATTACTTTTTTTGAAAAAATTTCTAAATTCGTCAATTGTATTTGACATATAATTGAGTTGCTCCATCATTTCATCTCTTATTTCAATTATATATTCTTCATTTACTTCATTATTTTTATATGCAGGAAGTATATCTTGCACTGATAAACCTATAGAATTAAGAGGTTGTCTCCATTGATGTGCAATTGAAGCTACCATTTCTCCCATTGATGCAAGCTTTGATTGTTGCATTAAAAAATATTCTTGATTTTGTTGTTTTTCATAAAGTTCTTTAATTTCTGTAATATCTTGGCAAGTTCCAAACATTCTGATTGGTTTACCATCTAAATAAGTAGTTGTTCCTTTTGCGTGAATGATTTTTATTTTATCTTTTACAACTATTCTATATTCCATATCAAAAGGTGTGTTGTTATCAAATGAATCTTGAACCTTTATATTTACTAAACTCCTATCCTCTTCATAAACACACTCAATAAAAGATTCATAGTTTGCATGGAAGTTTTCATTTTTTTTACCAAAAAGAACTAACATCGTATCAGACCAATATAAACTATCTTTAAGAATATCCCAATCCCAGTGACCCAATAAAGAAATTTCTTCTGCTTGCATAAGTCTTTTTGTAGTAATATCAAGTTTTTCTAAAATTAATTTTCTCTCAGTAATATTTTCAATCATTGCAATAAAAAATTCTAGTTTTTCTTTTTTATCATCTAAAAAAATAGGCCTAACTGATAAATTTATCCAAACGATAGTGCCATCTTTATGAATATATCTTTTTTCTAAAGAATAACTATCTAACTCTTTTGTAATTAATTTATTTACAAACTCTAAATCTTTATTTAAATCATCAGCATGTGTAATATCTTGAAAAGTTAATTTCATTAATTCATCTTGTGAATAACCAACGGTATTACAAAAATTATCATTTAATCGCCAAAAACTACCATCATCTAAAACTAAAGCAATTCCAAGAGGTGATTTAGTAAATACATTTTCAAAAAGTTTTTTTGTCTCTTTTTCTTCACTGACATTTCTAATAGTACCTATAAAATACATTTTAGAATCAATTAAAAATTTAGTTATTGCAAGATTAATAGGTATTAATTTGTTTGATTTACTTAAACCAAATAATTCTCTTTGAGAACCAAGAACCTTAGCCATTAAATTTGGATTATGTGATTTTAGATAATCATCATGTTTTGAGTGATGGGGTTCGGGTATTAAAATATTTACATTTTTACCAATTAATTCCTCTTTTGTATATCCAAAAGTTTTAGATGTAACTGCATTAATTGTTTGAATTATTCCCTTTGAATCAATCATAAGAACTGAATCAAAGGCATTATCTAAAATCCTATTTACTTTTTTTTCATTATTCTTTAGCTCTTTTATATATTTATATATTATTACAATAAAAGGCAAAATTAAAATCAAAATTCCAATTATTGTTATAAAACCAATCCATTTTGATTGATCAACAAATATTCTTTTATCATTGGTATCTTTGAAATCATATATAAGAGTATATTGTTTATCATCCCATAAAGTTATATTTTTTGTATACTCTTTTTCAATATCAAAAATATCTTTTGAATTAATTTGAGGTTCTAAATATTTAGACCATTTAAATTTATTATCTGGATGAACTATAAAAAAACCATCTGAATCTAATAAGTAAATATTTAAAGAAGAAGATTTTACAAATTGTTCCAACCAATTATTCATTGAATAATTTATAACAATTAAAGCCTTTTTTACTCCTTTATCAAAAACTGGCATGGAAATTCTAAGGGTAGAGTTAAAAGGTTTTTCAATTATTCCATTCTCTTCATTTAAATCTAAAGAAGAAATACCTATCTCATCTTGTTCTAATAAAATAAATTTTCTAAAATAATCTCTATTTGACTTATTTTGTAGTTTTTCCAAAGGAATTATTTTTATTTCATTTTTATTTTTATCAACCCTTAGCAACTCTTTTCCCTCTAAAGAAATAATTCTAAGTTGCATTACAAAATCTAGCATTGAAATTTGCTCTATAAATATTTTTTCTAATTTATTTTTATTTGCTTCATTAGAAACATTTAAATAATCTTTTACAACTTGATTATTTGTTAAAATTGATAAATATGCTTTTCTATCTTTTTGAAAATAATCAATATTACTTTTTAAATATTCATATTCACTTTCAATTTTGTTTTCACTTAATTTATCAATTGTATTAACACTAATATTATAACTATAAGAAAAAAAGAACATAGAAACAATAGAGCATATTATTAGAATAAGCCAATAGCTAAATTTATTTTTAAACATCTTTCTTCCAATTTTTTAGTTGTTCAATGCTCAAAGGTTTACTTATATAATATCCTTGGAAATAATCAATATCCATTTCTTTTAATAAATCATAAATCTCTTTAGAACATACAAACTCTGCAACTGTTTTTATTCCTAATTCTTTAGTAAAATTAATAATAGACTTAACAATAGATTGTCCACTTTTATTTGTATCAATATCTTTTATTAAAGAACCATCTATTTTAAGAATATCAATATCCAAACTTATAAGATAAGAGAAGTTTGAATATCCACTACCAAAATCATCAATAGCAATTCTAATGCCATTCATTTTTAATTTTTCTATAATATCAATTACAGCAATATAATTATCTATTCCCTCTGATTCTAAAATCTCTACAATCACCCTATTATTTAATTTATATTCATTAACTTTATTTAATAAATAATCTATAGTATCCTCATTTAATAAATCTTCAATAGAAAAATTTATACTAAAAGTTTCATGTCTATCTTTAAAAACATTTGAAGAAATTTCTATTACTTTTTGTGTGATTTTATGATAAATTTTAGATCTTTTTGCAACATCTAAAAAATCATTTGGTCCAATTATAGAGCCATCAATTTCTATGTACCGTACTAAAGACTCATATTTGATTATATTATTATCTTTAACATTTACAATTGGTTGAAAAAATACATCTATTCTGTTTTCTTCAAGTGCTAGTTTTAATTTTTTATTCCATTTAAAATTATGTTCATAATTTTTTCTCAAATTATTATCTCTTGAATAAATATCAAAAAGCTTATGCTCTTTTCTTGCTGTGTGCATGGCAATTTCGGCCATAGATAAAAGCATATTTTTATCTCTACTAAAATTATTTTGTACTACACCATATGATAAATCTATATCAAAAGTAATTTCCTCATGGGAAAAAATCTCTGCTTTTAAAATCTTTTCTATTTCATTTATTACTAATTCAATCTCTTCAATTGAAATATCCTTATCAAAAAGTAACATAAATTCATCAGCAGAAATTCTATAACAATTACAAATATATTTAGTAGAAATCTCTTTTAGTAAATTTGCAATATATATCAAAACTTGATCACCGAAATATAAACCAAAAAGATTATTTATATCTTTAAAATTATCTACATTTATTAAAATTAGTGTTGATTCTGATGCATTTAATAAATCATTTTTTAACTTTAATCGATTATATATTTTTGTTAATCTATCTGTTATTAATTGTTTTTGTAGCTCTTTTTTATTTTGTACTAATTGAGTTATATTATTTGAAATAGAGATAAATTCAACAATATTGTCATCTTTATCTAAAATTGGAGAAATAGTAGTTTCAACATAAAAAACTTCTCCTGATTTTGAGTAGTTTTTTATTACACCATGCCATGTTCCTTTATTTAAAATTGTTTTCCACAATCTTTCATAAAAAGATTTTCTCATTTCGGGATGTCTCATAATACTATGAGATTTTCCTTTTATATCCTCTAATTTATATCCTGTTAAATTCTCAAATTTATCATTAACATAAATTATTTGTCCTTTTAGATTAGTTTTTGAAATATAATTACTTCTATCTACTATATCTTTA
Source organism: bacterium (assembly GCA_018816105.1). Lineage (GTDB taxonomy): Bacteria > Campylobacterota > Campylobacteria > Campylobacterales > Arcobacteraceae > Aliarcobacter. Next base: position 9,101 of record JAHIWE010000062.1, read on the forward strand.
TACTCTTCAAGTAATTTACCTCTTGATAAATAACCTTCTTGAATTATTTGTTTATTTTTTATCTCTTTTAGATCTCCTAATAATTTATCAATATCAATAGGTTTTATAACAAAATTTTCTACTTTTAATTTAATAGCTTTTTGGAAAAATTCAGTGTCATTAAAAGCAGAAGCGATAATTACAGGGACATCTGGATAGAGTGTACGTATTTTATCTACCATTTCTAAACCATTCATATTAGACATTTTAATATCACTTATTATTACGTCTGGTTTTTCTTTTTGTACATGAATCAAAGCATCAAAAGCAGAAGAAAAAAGTTTTAAATCACTCACTTCTCTTTTTAAGATTCTTCCTAATTTATTAAGTAGATCAATATCGTCTTCAACTAAAACTAATTTTAAGTCTAACATTTTATCTCTTTTTTTAATTATTATAAAATCATTTTAACATAAAATTTATTATTTAACTATTTCTTTATTGAATTTTATTTGTTTACTTTTGTTTACTTTTTAGTTACAATTGTAATAAGAATATATTTAAGAATAGAGAGAATATGGAATTAAATAATAATTATCAAAGTGCCAGTTTACTTTATCAGCAATTATCAAATGAAAAATCAATAACTTCATCTGTAGATAAAAGCGATAAATCAACTTTTGAGAAATTAGATAATGTTGATGTTTCAAATGATAAAAATACTCAAAGGGATGAAGAATCTAAAAAAATTGAAAATACAGTTTCTTCTATGCCTAACTTAAATAATGCAAAAGAAGAATTATTTAAAAATAGTAATTTAAATAGACTTTTTTTACAAAACATATCATAAAGGAGTAAATTATGAGAATAGATAATAATCTAAATGCAATGGTTTCTTCACAATTACAAGTAAATGAAATGGCATCAAACTTAGCAGAAGTTGCAAATATAGTTGGTGATCCACAAATTCAAGAAGTTACAACAGACTTAATAGACTCAATAGTAGGACAAATACCTGAAGTTATTTCATATAGTGCAAATGCAAAAAGTATTGAAACACAAAATGCAACATCTGATATGTTATTAAATATTAAAGCATAAATCATGGATAAGATTAATATTGTTTGCCCACATTGCTTAAAGGTAAATGCAATCCCTAGAAAAGACTCATATGCAAAAGCAAACTGTGGGTCTTGTAAAAAATCTTTATTAGATACAAATCCCATAGAATTAGATGAGTCAAATTTTGATCATGTTATTGTAAATTCACAAATTCCAGTAATTGTAGATTTTTGGGCACCATGGTGTGGACCTTGCAAAATGATGGCTCCAATATTTAATGAAGTTGCACAAAAATATCCATTAAAAGCACTATTTGTAAAAGTAAATACAGAAATGCACCAAAACCTTGGTTCAAAGTTTTCTATTAGATCAATTCCTACACTTGTAGTGTATAAAAATGCTCTTGAGAAAAAAAGAGTCTCAGGGGCTTTAGACCCTCTTAGACTATCAAACTTAGTAAATGAGAATTTATAAAAACTATTTATTTGTTTTTATAAATTTAGCTAACTCTTTTAGTTGTGTTTCATTAAAAACTTCAATTTCATTCTCTTTTAAAAGCCTAGCTGTTAAACCTTGACCTTCAATTAGATTTTTTGAAAAAGTTCCATCATATATATTAATATTTCCACAAGAAGGAGAGTTTGCTTTTAATAAAGCAACTTTTATATTCTCTTCTTTACAAATATCTAAAGCTTTTTTTGCTCCAAGTAAAAAATTTATCGTTACATCTGTTCCATCTTCATTTTTTACTATAAAAGGTTTATCATTTTTTACTATTTCAGCAGAAGCTCTAGGAACACCCAACCCACCTGCTACTTCTGGGCAAAAAGAGTAAATTTCATTATCACAAAGAATATCCATAAATAGCTCTTTTAATGAAAATGAAACTTTTGGATTAAAAGCTATTGATGAATTATTTCCATCATATCTAACATCTTCTCCTAATAAACAAGATGATATTAATATTTTCATATAGTATCGTCTTCTTCTATACTTTGGCTTTTAGATAAATCATCTTTATTAAAAAATGTTGGTAATTGAATATTACTAAAAGCTGCTTTCATTGATACAAATATTTTTGGATTATCTTCTTCTAATTTTGCCAATAATTCTTTTGTAGCAGCTCTTGCATGTGGCATTTTCACATCAAACCTAAGACCTGGACATGCTTCATCACCAATTACATTTATTTCATTTGTATCTGCAAATGCACGTAATTGTCTCTCTCTACAAAATATTAATGGTCTTATTACTTCTAAACCATTTTCAGCCATATATTTAGGAGGCATTGTACGCATAGTTCCATTATAAAAGAAATTCATGAAAAATGATTCCATTGCATCATCTAAATGATGCCCAAGAGCTAGTTTATTAAAACCTTGTTCTTGTGCTGCTGTGTATAAATATCCTCTTCTCATTCTAGAAAAAAATGAACAAAAAGATGAGTTTTTTCTAATTTTTTCTCCAGCTAGTTCAAATATTTGTGTATCAATAATTTCATGATCAATTCCATGCTCTTTACAGTGATTACTCAGAAATTCAACTTGCTCACCCATACCATAAGTTACAGTTACTGCTTTAAATTCAAAATTAAACGGCGCAACTTTTTTTATTCTATTTAATGCATGAATTAATGTAAGAGAGTCTTTTCCACCTGAAAATCCTACTAATACTCTATCACCCTCTTTTATTAATCCATATTCTGCATTAGTTTTCCCAACTATTGTAGAAATTTTTTTACTTAATTCAACCAATATATTATTCCTATAAATTTTTCTGTGATTATATCAAAAAAGTCCTCAAAAGCTTTTTTAATGGTTTTAGTTTAAATCAATACTAAAATGATAAGTATCGATTTTTAGGTTTTCTTTCAAATAGAATTTGTGAGCTTCTGCACGATCTACTGATGAGTCTAAATGAATTGAGTTACAATTTTGTTGTTTTGCATATATTTTCATAAAATCCAATAAAGCTTTTGCAGCATCTGATGATTTAACACTTTTATTTGTTACAAAATCATCAATATATAAATGTTTCCCCCATGCGTGTTTTTGACTTATTATAAATCCAGTTAAACAAATAATTTCTTTATTATCAAGTACATATACAACTTTATAGCCATTTTTAATTTGAGCAGAAATTGAGTTGATAAAATCTATCTCTGATAAGTCAGTTCTACTTTGATGCATAACTTTATAACAATGTTTTATTTCTTCTTCTGTTGCAATTTTAATTTCCAAGGCTATCCTTTTAAAAATATTCACTATCATATCAAAGCAATTATGAAATTATATATAAATAAGGTAGTTTTTTGAGAAAATAATGATTATTTTACTCAGATTTTATATAAACAATATATAATTTCATAAATAATAAAATAAAGATTAAATATGACATTAGAAGAAGAAAGAGAGTTTAGGCAAAAAGTTATAGAAACAATTTTGCCAGTAGCTATGAATATGACAGAAGATCAGATCAGAAGTATAATTCAAAATGTAGAAAAAAGTAATGAAAATTTACCAACTGGTTTTGGAGCGATGCTTTTTCAACAAATTATTGTTCATAAATATAATAAATTGAATAAGTGAAGATAAGCCATATGAGAAATTTTATAAGTTATGAAAAATCATTAGAAATACTAAACAATATTGTTTTAAATAAACAAAGTACTCAAAAGCTATTTATAACAAATGCTATTGGTAGAGTTATTGCAAAAGATATAATTACAGATCATAATAGCCCTGAATATCCAACATCTGCTATGGATGGTTATGCAATAAAATATGCTGATATAAAAAATAGTTCAATTGAAATTATTGATAAAAATCCTGCTGGAAGTGTAGTTGAAAAAGAAGTAATAATAGGTACTTGTATAAAAACTTTTACAGGTTCTTTAATGCCAAAAGGAAGTGATACTTTAATTCCTATTGAAAATGTTCAAGTTATAAATAATCAAATTAAAATAATAAAAGAAGTACCTTTTGGTTTTGCTGTTAGAGAAATAGGTGAAAACTATAAAAATAATGAAGTTTTAATAAAAAAAGGAACTATTGTTGGATTTGCAGAGATTGGCGTTTTAGCATCACTTAATATCTCACAAATTGAAGTTATTATCAATCCAACAGTTGCAATTGCAAGTACAGGAAGTGAAGTTCTAGATTTAGGAGAAACACAAACAAATGCTTCTCAAATTAGAAGTTCAAATCATCTTACTTTAGAAGCTTTATTTAAAAGCAATGGAGCTACAACTTTACAAATGGGTATTGTAAAAGATGATATAGATTCAATTACAAACTTACTTGAAACAGCTTTACAAAAAGCTGATATTGTTGTTACTACAGGTGGAGTATCTGTTGGTGATTATGATTTTGTTCAAGATGTTATAAAAGACAAATTAAAAGCAGAGGTTCTATTTCATGGAGTTACTGTAAAACCAGGTATGCATATACTAGCTGCATTGAAAGATGGCAAAATTATTATCGCACTTCCTGGATTTGCATATTCATCTACTGTTTGTGCTGTTCTTTTTGTTTTACCTTTAATTTATAAATTTAGAAATGCTAATGAATCTTTACCTATTGTAAAAGCAAAAATAAATCAAGATTTCCCACGAAAAATGGATAAAACGATTTTTACTGCATGTAATGTAGAGTATAAAGATGCTCAATATTTAATAAATTTTGATGGAAAAAGAGAAGGAACAAGTGCAATATTAACAAATATGCTTGAAAGCCCTGCTCTATTAATACAAAAAGATGATAGCAATGATTTAAAAGCTGGAGATTTAGTAGATATATTACTTTTAAACCATTTAAAGTAAATGAATAAAAATATCTTTTATATTCTTATGGTTTTTGCCATGGTGTTCTGGGGAGCATCATGGGTAAATGTAAAAATCTTAAGCTCTTATATAAATGAATATGAATTAGTCTTTTTAAGAATGGGAATATCTTTTATTTCCATGTTTCCTGTTTTATACTATTTTAAATTCTCTTTTAGACTAGAT
>JAHIWE010000063.1 GCA_018816105.1 bacterium
AGTTTTTTCTATTGCTCCATTTTCATGGTCTATAGCTTCCCATCTGTGTTTAATTCTGATTTCTTGCAAAGCCTGTGATGCAAGTTTTTGAACATGAAACCGGTCGGTCACTTGCGTTGCTTTAGGGAAACCTCTTTTAGCTATTAACCCCATATTACCAGCCATGTCAAGTGTTATCTCATTAACTAGGTTACGTTGTTTGAGTGGTATCTTTTCAATAATTGCAATTACTGTTTCTGCTTTTGTTCCAGGAACCATTGCTACTATGGTCCCTTTTCTTCCTTTAGCAGCTTTGTTTGTTAGGACGGTGTAGAGTTCGCCATTAGAAAGGGAGGTTTCGTCAATAGATAACTTCTTTCCAATGTTTTCAGGAAATAGTAACCATTGTTTTGCATGAGTTTTTTGATTCCAGATTTTAAAATCACTTAAAAAATCTTTGTATTGATATAGTAAGTTTTTACCTTTGACACCATAGAAAGAGGCGATTGCATTGCAATCATTAGGCTTTGAATCGACTGATTTCTTTTAAAAAAGACGCAAACTCCTGTGTTACCCGAGTTCCGTCTGCTACTAAATTCCAATCCCTATGGCTATCGGGACTAAATACAACTTGTCCAGAATCCTCGTTAAACCATCTTCTGCGAGTAATATGCAGGTACACTTGATGTCCACGAATTGAAAAATCTTGGACCGTTATCTCATTGAAGAATCCTTTTGAACTTAATTTGTTTTCACGGTACTCTTTTGGTATCGAATTAATCTCCTTTAAATATAGATGAAGAATTTCTTCACCTTTTTTATAAGAAGTAAGTTCAAAATAATCAACGATAATTTCTGGTAACAATAGCTTTAGAAGTTCAACAAAGAAATCTTGCATTTGTATTTAATTTAAAATACAAATATCGAAATTTAATATTTCCCCACAACTTTCTAACTTGATCCAAAAGTTGGGGATTAGGCAAAAAGATTAGATAATCTAAACAAGAAAAAATCAATTTTTCTAACACCTAAGAATTGACTTTTAAAAGCTTTAATTTTAGCATTAAAGGACTCAGCCGAAGCATTTGTGCTTCGATTATCAAAATAATTTAGTATTGATTGATAATTAACCGTTATCGTATTGAAAACAATATTGACGTTCTTAAATCTGGATTCCTCTACTTTTCTATACCAATGTGCTAATTTCAACATCGCTACATTTTTATCATTATTGTTGTATATAGCTTGTGGTTTCTGGGATTGAATATAAGCTTTCTTTATATCAGGGTATAATTCAAATAATAGATATGCTCTTTGTTGTGGATTATTAGTCCACTTTTCTATGGATTTATAAAGTATATAGCGACTTCTGGCTAGTAATTGTTTTACAGTATCGCCGTTGCTTAAAAGTTGGGGGTATAAGTCTTGTTTTCTGATTTAGCTTGTAATATTGATTGATTCTCTATATATATAGCCTCCCATCAGTGCTTGATTCTAAGTTCTTGTAAAGCTTCTAAGGCTAGTTTTTGTAAATGGAAACAATCTGTTACTTGTATGGCTTTTGTCAAACATTTTTTAGCTATCAACTTCATAGAATTAGCCATATCTAATATGATTTCTATAACGGCTTGTTTTTTTTTAAAGTAATTTTACTCACGTGCTCAATGACTTGTTCTGTCTTACTGCCAGCAACAATTGCCACTAAAGAACCTTTCTTGCCTTTAGCCTTTTTGTTGGTAACAACAGTGTATAGTTCGCCTAGAGATAAGGTTACTTCGTCAATAGCTAAATGAGTTCCTATATTTTGGGGGTAAATAATCCATTGATGTGCATGCTCTTTAGGTTCCCAAGCCCTAAAAGAACTAAGGTGCTTTTTATATTGTCTTTGCAGTTTTTTACCATTAACACCAAAGAAAAGTCCAATCACATGACAATTAATGGGTGCGTTATCTATTAATTTCTTTTAAAAAATCCGCAAATTCTTGCGTCATACGAGTTCCTTTAGCTACTAACTGCCTCCCGATAGCTATCGGGACGATAACTATTTCTCCAGTGTTTTTTGTTGGTCCAACGACGACGTTCAATGTGTAAATAGACAAGCTTACCTATAAGAGGAAAATCCTGAATCGTTATTTCATCTAGAAAGCCTTATGATACTAATTCTACCCCATTAAACTCTTTTAGAGGCTTTACTTTTTCTTCAAAATAAAGGTGCAGGTTTTCTTCAGAGTTAGTTGCAGAAACTATTTCGAAGTTCTCTATTAAAAAATTAGGAAGCATAAATTTTAAAAGGTCTATAGAAGTCATATCTCAAAGTTAATTTTGCAAAAATATTCATTTTTGCAAAACTTCTCCCCAGGTTTTGTTCTTGATCTCTTGTTCTTCTTAAAATTGTAATTGTCAGATGACAATTATATCTTATATCATCGTTTAGACTCTATTTTTAGACTTAACTTATTTTGATATTAATTCTAAATCTTGCTAGCTGCTATAAGTCAATATAAGGCATTTTTACAAGGTGAATAATGATGTGTATTTACTTTCTCATTTTATTTATATGGTTCATTTCTTAATGTTGAATGCGTGAGGGATAGAAGTGGCATCCTTTTATATTGATTACTCTAATTTTAGAGTAAACAATAGAAAAGATAAAACGGATAGTCCGACCTGCAAGGTCGTGTCCACGTTATTGAGAGATTTGTTTTATTTTATAAATTCTTATCTTATTAAGATTTATCCGCGATAAGCATTGACA
>JAHIWE010000064.1 GCA_018816105.1 bacterium
CTTATCATTATATTCTATAAACTCTTCTTCCCAATAATCATTTGTATTAAACATAGTGCTCTTTTTTTGTTTTTTTAGTTGCTTTAAAATAATATATCTTTAAGAATGATTATTTTTATCTGCATTTCTTAACTGCTCTAGCCCATCAGCAGTTATCATAGTCACTTCCCATTTAGGAGAAAAAACAAATTTTATTCTACAATCATCAACTTCATCAATACTTTTTATATTACTTATAATCTCATCAGTGAAAGATTTTGTACTATTACATCGTGAATTTATTAGCGTCATTTCAATATTTACATATACACTATCACTAAGAATTTCTACATCTGTTTTATAAATAAGCCCTAAATCATAAATATTTATAGGAAGTTCAAGGTCTTTTATTGTTTTTAATTTTTCAATTACTTTTTCTACTATTATATTATCAATTTTTTTCATAATGCAACAATATTGTAATTACAATATTTTGTCAAGAAAGAAAAATCAATATCTTTTATTATTTCTTACTTACTAGTATTCCACCTAAAACAATAAGTGCAATACCTAAAAAAGTATACATATCAGGTAAAGAATCACCTAAAACAACACCAAAACCAACAGCAAAAGGAATACTTGTATATCCTACAACTCCTATTATACTAGCCTTTGTTAAACTATAAGCACGTGTTAGGAACCATTGTGAAGCTGTTGATAAAACAGCCATCAAAGCAATAAGCAACCATACAAAAACATCAGTATGTATTTGAAATTTTGCATAAGGTGTAAATAAAAAAATCAGTAATGGAATAACCACTCCAATACCCATAAATGAAAGCATAATAACTCTTGCATCATAGATATCTTTGATTTTTTTAATAGTAGCATAAGCACATGCTGCAAAAAAACCACCTAAAACTCCTAAAATATGCTCAATTGAAATATCAAAGCCAAAAGGCTTTACAATAAGTACAATTCCAATAAATCCAATAATAAGAGCAAAAAAAGTGCTAGTAGAAATAGACTCTTTCATCAAATAATATGCAAGAATTGTTACAAAAAATGGAGATGTTTTATTTAATATTATGGCAACTCCCAAAGGAATTGTAGCAATAGTATAAAAAAATAATAACATGGCTAATGTTCCAAAAAAACCTCTTAAAAAAAGTAAATGCAATTTTGATTTATCAATAGAAACAGAAACTCTTTTAAAAGAGTATAAAATAATCATAACACCTAATAAGTTTCTATAAAATACTATCTCAATTGGATCCATAGTTTGAGATAATACCTTAGCAACTGCGCCACTTAGTGCTGCAATTAGAGCACTTAAAAGCATAAAGAAAACACCTTTATCTATTAATTTTAGTTTTGATAGTAATTTGTAATTATTTAACATTTAGAGCCTTTATTATTGGCATTGTATATAAAACTTATAAAATAGGATTTAAAGATACAAAGACAAGGCTATAAATCACTTATATTTTGATGATAATATTAAAATACTCTTTTAATACATCTGATCTATTTTCTTTTGATATATTCCATAAACGTTTATTATCACCCTCTTTTACTATCATAATATCATCAAGCATAGTAATTCTTCCATCTTCTTTTGCAAGGGTTACTAGTAATGGCACTTTATTTTGAGATTTATCAGACTCATTTGCTTTATCACTTTTAAAAATATCAACAAAATCTGATGGAGTTTTTTCTTCTTTTGTGAAATAATATCTAGCACTCCATTGCTTTTGTTTATACTTTACAAGAAGTGTATATTCATGTTTATTAGCTTTTATTTTATATTCATTATTTTCTGCTTTTGAAATAAAATCTTCATCATCAATATTCATGGGTTCTCTTACATTTTGCCCATTTGCAACATCAACAAGATAATCAATACCATTAAGATTTACTAAAATAACTAAATGAGGATAATCTTTTCCAATATAGGTCAAATCTTCAACTTTTGCAAATATCAAATGAGCATTAAATCCAAGAGTTTTAAGTAAATATAAAAATAAAGTATGAGATTCATAACAAATTCCACCTCGATTGTTATTTACTATTTTTTCATATACTTTTGTTAAATCAGAACTAAACTTTTTATTTAAAATAAAATCTAAATTTTCATAAGGAACATTCAAAAGATACTGTTTTTGTAATAATTGAAGAGTTTGTAAACTTACTTCATAAGTTTTAAAACTATCTAAATTTATACGTTCTAATATTTTTTCAATTTCCATAAAAATCCTTTGTAAACTATTATATAGATAATTATAAAAATATCTCTTAAAATAACCTATTATAAGAAGTTATTATTTGAGTATAAAATTTTAAATAGTCAAATTTCCAAAAGAAACAGAGCTTAAAAAGCTAATATATAAGTGATTTTATGTACTATTCTCACAATATTATTTCAGGGAATCTAGTGAGATCAAAATATGCAAAATACGAAGATATAAACAAAGAGCAACTTCAAGTTGATATCGAAAAAATCAAAGAATCTATAGGTACTGTAACTCAAGAAGACTTTAATCATTTATTAAAATTAGAAGAATTTAAGGGAATAAAAATAATTAAACCTGAAGAATTTTTGAAAATATTAAACAGAGAGAATTAATAAAATTTTGAATTTTTTCTC
>JAHIWE010000065.1 GCA_018816105.1 bacterium
AAACTATGAACCTTAACTCAATAAAACCACCCAAAAGTATAAAAAGTATTGGTAAAAAAATAAATGTATTTAAGTCTTTTTCATTTTGAAATAAAATAAAATACACTAAATTTAGTATAGTTAATATAATAGTTAAATATATAATATTTTTATTAATTCTTTTTTTCCCTTTAGCTTCATTTTCTTTCTTAATTATAGAATAATTTCTTATATAGTAAATACTTGGAAGAACTCCTAAAATAAATACAATTAGAAAAAAGATTGCATAATCAAGCATTATAAAATAAATTTTTCAATTAACTGATAAGTTCCTGCTGTTGCAATTCCTGCTGCAAGTCCAGCTACAACATCATCTCCCATTACTCCCATTCCACCTTTTACATCTCTATCGATTCTACCTATGATAGAAGGTTTCCAGATGTCAAATAGTCTGAAGTATAGAAATCCTAAAACGGCCATAATAATCATATTTTCACTATTAATTCCACAAATAGATAATGTAATCCACATTCCTGCTAGTTCATCAATTACAATTTCTTTACCATCATGCATTCCAACTTCTTTTTCATAAATATCTATTTGTTTAATAGCAATTACCGTAATAAGTAAAGATAGTAAAAATAGAGTTGAAACATGTAAAAATTCTAATAGGAACAATCCTATTAGTAGTGACACAAAAGAACCTACAGTTCCAGGTGCTTTTGGGCTTAATCCACTAAATCCAACTGTTAAAAAAAATTTCCTTAAGTTCAATTTTTATCCTTATTTTTTCTTTTCAATATCTAGTTTTTTTCTTTTTTCCCAAAGTGATTTTCTTGAAATCCCTAGTTTTTTTGACAGTTCAGTATCAGGGTATTTATTTTGATATGATAAAACCATCATTTTTACATAATCATTTATTGTCATAATATTTGAATTCCCTAATAATACGTTGTCATTATTAAACTCGATTTTTCTATATGGGAAATCATTTTCTTGCTCAAGAGTTGAGATTACACAGTTTTTATCTTCTATTATTTTTATTACATTATCTTTTGCATTTTTCTTTAATGTGTGATAATCAGTTAAATAAATTATTGTTTTATTTTGAATTGCATTTACTTGTTTTAACCAAGAAGTTGATGTAAGTGAAATAAATACTATTGGTAAATCCATTTTTCTAGATAACTCAAATACAAGTTTATCAGCACATTTTTGTGAGTTTGATTCAATTAAAGTTGGAAATGATGGTGGTAATAATACATCTGTTGTATCAATTTCAGACATTGTAAAGTTGAAATACTCTCTTAGTGTTTGAAGTTCTCTTCTTATACTTCTACACTCTTTATAGTGGTATATTTTTCTTACTAATTCATCCATAATAAATGGTTTCATAATATAATCTTTTGCACCATCTTTTATAGGATTGGTAACCGTTTCATCAGAAATATATGATACTAATAAAAGAATAATTGCATTTTCACTATATCTTTTGATTATATTTTTACATAAAGCTGAAGGAAGTGATGTTGATAATAAAATCGTATCATACTCTTTTGTAAGATTATCTATGTTTGGTGATTCAATATAATCACAACTATGTCCATCATCAAGTAGTCGTGATACTACTTTTTGTGCTAGATAAATTTCATTTTCTATTATTAGTATATTCATTTTTTTTTCCAATTATAATATTTTACAGTTGCTACACTTTGTACAGCAACTCCTTCAGCACGTCCAATAAATCCCATTTTCTCAGCAGTAGTAGCTTTAATATTTACAAATTGTTTTTCAATTTTCAATAGTTTTGCCATTGAATTTTTGATTTCATTTTTAAATGGATTTATTTTTGGTTTTTGTGCGATTATTGTCACATCTATATTTACTATTTCATATCCTACATTATAAATAAATGCAACGATATGATCTAATAATATTTTAGAATCAATACCTTTATATTTATCATCAGTATCAGGAAAAAACTCTCCAATATCACCAGCACCAATGGCACCTAAAAGTGCATCAATAACTGAATGAATAAGAATATCACCATCACTATGTGCTTTAAACCCATATTCATATGGAAGTTTTACTCCACCTAAAAACATCTCTTTATCATCTTGAAAGGCATGGATATCAAATCCTGTTCCATTAAAGAAATTGTTTGATGGATCTTTTAAACAAGGTAAATCATTTAGTTCATTACCTAAAGTTAATTTTTTACTTTCAAGGCTTCCTTGAATATACTTAATTGTTCCATTAATATTTTTAATAGCAGAGCTTTCATCTGTAAATTCAATTGGAGTATTTAAAGCATTTTTTAGGATTTGAGTGTTTGAAAGTTGGGGTGTTTGGATTAATTTTACTTTATCTCTGTTTATCGTGTCATTTTCATAAACTACAGTATCTGTTACATTTAGAGCAGGAACAATACAATCAGCAGTTTCTTTTTCTTTTAAAAGCTCTTCAATTACACTCTTGGGAATACAAGCTCTTGCCACATCACTTATCATAACGTATTTTGTATCTACAAATTCAAGGCAATTTAAAATAGATTTTTGTCTAGTTTCTCCACCTTTTACAAATATAAAATCATCAGTGAAGTTTTTCATGTAGTTTAGTTCATTTTCATGGGAAGCAACAATGACCTTATCAAATGAAGAAAAAGAGGCTAATCTTTTCGTAACATTTAGCCATAATGGCTCATTGGCTATTCTAATCCATTGTTTTTTCGTTTTATGTTCAAATCTAGTAGAATTACCAGCACATAAAACAATAAGTGTAACATTTAACAACAAAAACCCCTTTGTGTAAAAAAGTTACAAATTATAGTATATAGTTACTTATGCATAAGTTAAGAGTTTCGTTTTATAACTTCTTTTATAACATCTATAGAATTTAAAAACTGTTCCACATCTAAATTATAAAGGGCAACTTTTTTTAAAGCTTTCTCAATATTTCTATCACTAAGAGGATCTCTAATATCACATAATATTTTTATTATATGCAAAATTTGTGCTTTTCGTTTAAAAGCCTCAGGACAAGACTCAATATCTTCAGCAAATGCTATTGGAAGAATTATATTTGCACTTAAATTCCAGTGTTTAAAAACATTTGCAGTAATTCTAGCACATGTAAATCCCATATATTTTTCTTCACAAAAACTTACATCTTTAGTTGTATTTAACTCATTTAAAAACTCTTCAGTTCTTTTTTCTTTTTGAATTACTTCTGAAATAATAAATTTACCAACCTCTTGTAAAAAAGCAGGAAGTAGCAATTCGTTTTTTAAATCAAAATCTATTGAAGATATCCATGTATTTACAATATTTGTAGCAAGTGAACTAGTATAAATAAAATCTTCATTTGAGACAGCATAGGCTAATAAGTTTGATTTAATAGTATCTTGAATAGCTGAACCAATTGCAATTGAGATTGTGAATTTTATTCCTAATAAATTTATTGCACGACTAAGTGTTTCTATTTTACTTCTAAATCCAAACATACTAGAATTTGAAACTTTTAAAATATTTGCAACAATTAATGGATCTTTTTTGATAATTTCCATTAATTGTTCTATGTCTACATTATCATGATTTTTAAATTCATCAAGTTCAATTACATTTGTAGGTAGAGCTGGTAGTGAATTTATCTCATGTAATATTTGTTTTTTCATTTTTTTCCTAAAAGATTAATAGTTAATTTCATATTCGTCATCATCTGACGTATATGCTGAAATAATATTTTTCATATTATCGCTATTTATTGTGTTGTTTTCATTTAAAATATTTTCTTCTAATTCTAAGCTTTTTGTAATTAAAAACTCTTTTATTATTTCATTTTTATCAAAACTTGGCTCAAATTCTTTTATATTTGAAATAATTTCATTATATATATCATTATATTTGCTTTTTGAAATATCATCTTTACTTATTTGCATAAAAATTGAATATAGCTCTTTTGCTTTTTGTAAATATTCTTCATTTTTTGAGTAAAAAAAACTTAAGTTTATACATAATTTAGAATAAATAGATATTAAATGATCTTTAATATCATTCTTTTTTATATAGATAATAATTTTATTTAAAATTTCAATTTTTTGATTGGAATATTTTTGTATTAGGTCTTTATTAATTATTAAATCAAAAATAGAAAGTTTGTAAAACTCATGATAATCATTTTCAATTGCTTTTGAATCTGCCAAAATATCTGCTATGTAATAATATTTAAAATCTTCTATATCGTTTGCAAATTGAAGTATATTATAAATTGTTTCTAGATTTCTATTATTAAACATTTTTTCTGAAATGATAAAATCTTCGATTATAGAATGATAATTAATGATTTTAGTAAAATTTGAACTAATACTATAATTAAATAAAAGTGAATTTAATAAATCTTTTTCAAATAATTTAATATTTTGAGGGATAATACTATGGTTAAATTCATTAGAAAATATTTTATAATAAAGTCTTAATATCTTTTGGAAATACTCTGTATGAATATATTCATCTTCTATTAAAATATTTTTTAATTTATTTAGTAGTTTAAGAATTAGAATTGAAGAGTTGTTTTTAAAAACTAAAAATTCATTGGAATTGAGATTTTCATTGGTGGAGATATTTTCATTATAAACTATATATCCAATATTTTGTTTTTCAAAACATAAAAAATATTTTTCTATATCTTTATCTAAACTTTTTATATCAATATTTATTTCATCTAAATGTGAGAAATAAAATAGGTATTTACCTTGAATACATGCTAATTTCTCTAATTCTTCTTTTTTCAGTGAAATACTAAATTTTAATATACTCATACTTTCTGTTATTAATTCAAGAATAGTATTGATATTTTTTATTTTCATAATATCAATAGAGTTTATTTTACATAATTGAATAAATGTTTTTAATAATATTGTATAAGAATCAAAAGTTAAATTAAAAAGTTTAGTGTTTCTTTGGAATAAGTTTTTTAATAAAGATTCATAAAATCTAAAAAGCTTTGATATAGAGTCATAGTTATAATCAAAATCTGAATTTAAAACTTTTTCTTTTGTTCCTATTGAAAGTACAGATAAAATAAGAGTTATTTCTTTAAAAAAGTTTGTAGAATCATTTTTTGTAATATTTTCAAGATTTTTTTCTAAAAAAGAGTTTATTTGTTCTTTTAAAAAGATATTTTCTAAAAAAAGATATTCAAGATCTTTCGGAATCTCTTTTTGTTTTTCATTTAGAGTGATAATGTAGTTTATTAAATATAAAAAAGTTTTATCAGTTGAACCGATTAATTGATTTTCATTTTCTAATATATTATATTTTTCGGCAATTAATGTTACATCATTAATAAATTTTTGATGTTCTAACTCTTTTTTACTAAATAAAGAAAAAGTAGATGAATTGTTTGAATAATGGTCATCTATCATTGCAACCTCTTTATCGTTTGATGAATTATTATATAGAAAAGAAACTTATAGTAATAATAATTTCAAATTAAGAGGTCGAATTAAGGTTATATAAATATTTTTAGCTATAATCAAATTACAATTTAAATACAATTAATTATAGGATTTTAAAATGAGAAATTGGTTAGACAATCATAAAAATGACAAAATTAGAACTCAAATGTATTATGCAAAACAAGGAATTATTACGCCAGATATGGAATATGTGGCAAAAGTTGAAAAACTTGATCCTGAGCTTATAAGAGCAGAGATTCAAAGAGGAAGACTAATAATACCGGCAAATGTTAATCATAGACATTT
>JAHIWE010000066.1 GCA_018816105.1 bacterium
AAAAGCCACAAAAATATTTGATACAAAATAAACTATAGCAAATAACACAAAGTTTAATCCTATAGAATAGTTTGTTACTTTGTAGTGACTCCATCCACTTTGAGTCAGTCTTTGATAAGCGTGTTTTTTATGAGCTTGGCTTAATTGTTCACCATTTCTTTTTCTTCTCCATAGGGTTAAGGTTGCATCAAACCAAAACAGTCCAAAAAGTATAATCCATATCCATAAATTACTTGATTCTTGATTTGCATAATAAAGTGTAAAAATAGCTACATTATATCCAAGAAGTGTGCTACCAACATCTCCCATAAATATCTTGGCTTTGTTCCAATTCCAAAATAAAAAACCAAGAACAGCTACAGATAAAACTGCAAAATGAGAACCACCAAATAAAACAAATCCAGCAAAAGCCAAAAACACAGCTTCACTTCCTGCATAGCCATTTATTCCATCAAGAAAATTATAAAGATTTATAAACCAAACTATCATGAAAAATGCAAAGATATTTGTAACAATTTGATTTTCTATAATAAAAAATCCTAGATTTATACTATCAAGTCCACCAAGATATAAAAGTCCTCCAACTGAGACTAAAGCCTGTGTTATAAGTCTTAGTTTTGGACTTAACTCATATATATCATCAAAAAAACTAACAATAGAAATCGCAGTACCAACAAGTAAAGCATAAAAAAGAGAATCATCTATCTGATTTGTAAAATACAAATATTCCAAACCAACAAACCAAGTAAGCGCAATAGCAATACCACCACCATGAGGAGTTGGAATTGTATGTGAGCTTCTTTCATTTACACTAGCAACTAGTGATTTTTTTATCATATAATTTTTTATAAAATATGTTAATGAAAATGAGATTAAAAATAATACAATATAAATCATCTGATATACTCTTTACAAAATTCTTCACTAGTTAGAATTTTTATCTTTTTAGATATAAAATTTTTGTTATTTGAAATAATAAGTTCGCAGTTTTGTTTTTTTGCCATGATATATTGAATTGTATTTTCCAAATCTATATAATCACTATCTTCAATCATAAGTTTACAACTCTCCTCTATTTCTTTATTTGAAAACTCGATTATTTTCAACGTTTTACTAATAGCCTGAATATTTAGTAGTGCTTGTTTCTTATTTTCTTTTGAATTAATATAATAAATAGTAGTTATCAAATCAGAACTTGTAAATATTTGTGCATAAGCAATTAGATATTCATAACACATAATACTAAATTTATGAGATAATCTTTTTGAATCATATTTATCCAATATTATATTTGCATCTACAAATACTCTCATAAATTTGCACCTATTTCTGTTTTAATGGATTGGATAGATTTCCCAAGCAATGAGCCAGCTCTCATAGGAACGATAGACCTAAATGCTTCAAGTTTTTCTTGAATTGAATATTTTTCATACTTTTCTTCTATCATAGTTTTTATAACATCTGTTTGAGTACAATTTTCTTTTTTTGCTATCTCTTCAAGATGTTTTGCTATTTCATCATCGAGTAAAAAATTTTTTCTTACAGTCATCTCATTTCCTTACATATTTTATATATGTATTATAGCATACATATATAAATACTCTAACCTTTTATCATCAATCTAATCCCATCTTCTACACTATAAGGATTGATTAAATTTAACTTTTCTTTTGTGATAGCATTATTCACTTCTAAACTTCCATAAAGTCTTTTATAGTATGATGATTTTACTGTTTTTAATAAACTTTCAAAAAATGGTATTTTTATTAAATAAATATTTTTATCAAGATTTATAGCAATAAGCTCAATCAATTTTGAAGTACTCAATGGTTCATTATCTGCTGCTAGAAATATTCCTGCTTTTTCTTGGGTTATAATCTCATCAACTAAATGACAAATATTTCCTATATATATAAAACTTCTTTTATTGTCTATTTTACCAAGAGGAAGAATAGGTAGTTTTTTTACAAGTTTTATTAAACTATCTATATTCCCAGGAGCACTTTTACCATATATCATAGGAGGTCGTATGATACTTACTCCAAAATTTTTATCGTTTAATTTTAATAATTGTTTCTCAGCTTCTAGTTTACTTTTACCATAAGGTGTGATTGGATTACAGCTAGTATTTTCATCAAGCTTTTCCAAATATTCACCATAAACAGCAATAGTACTTATAAAAATAAATTGTTTTACACCATTTACTTTTGCTAATTTTGCAAGTTTTACTGGATATTCTACATTGATTTCATGATATTTATCATATGGATGTTCTACTTTTTGATGAACAAGGGCAGCACAGTGAATAACTATATTTGTATCTATAAAACTTATATTCTCTAATTTTTCATTTAATAAAGAAAATTTTTCAAATGAATACTTATTTTTGTATTGATTTATAAAACTATTTCCAACGTATCCATTGCTTCCTGTTACTAAAATATTCATTAATAATCCATATATAAATTTGCATATTTTTTAAGAATTACTTCTTCCGAATATTTAGATTTTACAAGTTCTCTTGCCCTTTTACCAAATTCTTCTAAATTACTATTCTCATCACATATTTTATCAAATAATTCTGCCAATAATAAAGGTTTTTCATTTTCAACAACCCATCCAATATCATTTTCTATTACAGTT
Organism: bacterium; assembly: GCA_018816105.1. Classification (GTDB taxonomy): domain Bacteria; phylum Campylobacterota; class Campylobacteria; order Campylobacterales; family Arcobacteraceae; genus Aliarcobacter. The sequence continues at coordinate 2,644 of JAHIWE010000066.1, forward strand.
CTTGCTATCTCAGAATTTTTATCTCCAATATATAGTATTGGTTTTGCTGCAGCCATGTTAAAATATGATTTACTTGGGACACCTAATCCGTACATCGAACTACCTAAAGAAACAACCGCAATATCACATGCATTTAAAAAAATATTTTGTTCTTCTTGAGGGAAAAAACCTGCATAAATAATATTATTTTTCTTAGTGTTTAAAACTTTTTTTTCAATAAGTCCTTTCATTGCTCCATCACCAATGAATAATAGTATAAAATTATCATTTTTTACAAAATCTATACTTTCTAATAAGTTATTTATCCCTTGAACTCTACCAAAGTTACCAGCAAAAAGAAAAACTTTTTTTTCAACTATATTAAGCTTTTTTAAAATTAAATTAGATTTCTTTAAATAAGGAGTTATTTCATTATAATTGCACCAGTTTTCAATTAATACAGTAGGTATTTTATAATTAGTTTTTTCTCTAATAATTTCTTCCATATCTCTACCAATAACAATAAGTTTATCAGCTTGTAAATAAGACCAATCAAAAATTGTTTTAAAAATTTTATATAAAATAGATTTATTGTTTTTTATTATTTTTGTTGCTATTAAATTTTCAGGAAAAACATCATAAATAAGTAATGAATAATTGAAATTTCTAATCTTTTTTAATAATGCTAAAAGAATAATAATAAAAGCTGGATTAGTAACAGCAAATATATCATTGTTTATTTTTAAATTTTTATAGGTTAAAAAAGAAAGTTTTAGAGATGAAATTACAAATTTCAAAATTCTAGTAATAATATTATTTTTACTTAATTTATTTTCTCTTAGTCTTTGAATTTCTAAATTATTGATTTTCAATTCTTCATTATTAAATAATTCAGTATTGCATATTACTTTAACATGATTTTTTTTTGCTAATTTCTTTGCAATATTTGTAATGTAATATGAAGTACTATTATCATTGGGATAAAAATATTCAGTTACAATTAAAATTTTTTTCAATATTTCTTCCAAACAGTTTTATTTACATAATCGGTATATGATAATATTATTCTCAAAATTTTATCAGATACATTTGGCATACTATAATCCGCAACTTTTCTTAAAGTTTTTTCATCTTGTGTAACTAAAACGTCTAGTCCTTGTAAAATTCTTTCTTTTTCAAGTCCTACCATCATTACACTAGCTTCTTCTATAGCTTCAGGTCTTTCATGTACTTCTCTGATATTTAAAGCTGGGAATTTTAATATTGATGATTCTTCACTAATTGTACCACTATCACTTAAAACAGCTTTAGCATCTTTTTGAAGTTTTACATAATCATTAAATCCTAAAGGTTTCATAAGTGAGATTAATGGATTAAATTCAATATTTAATTCATTAATTTTATTTCTAGTTCTTGGATGCGTAGAGATAATAATAGGTAGTTTATAAATCTCTGCAATAGAATTTAAAGTATCAACTAAATCTAAAAAGTTTTTATCACTACTAATATTTTCTTCTCTGTGTGCTGAAACAACAAAATACTGTTCTTTTTTTAGATTTAATCTATCTACTATATCAGAGCTTTCAATATCTTTTAGTTTGTTATTTATCACTTCAAACATAGGAGAACCTGTTTTTATGATTCTATCAGCTGGTAATCCTTCTCTAAGTAAGTATTCTCTAGCTATATCACTATATGTAAGATTTATATCTGCTGTATGATCAACTATTTTTCTATTTGTTTCTTCTGGAACTCTTTGATCAAAACATCTATTTCCTGCTTCCATATGAAAAATAGGTATCTTTCTTTTTTTTGCTGGAATTGCACAAAGACAAGAATTTGTATCTCCAAGAATCAGAACTGCTTCAGGTTTTTCTTTTTCAAATACTGTATCTATAGATATAATAATCTTTCCAATAGTCTCACTAGCTCCACCACCTGCTGCATCTAAAAAATAATCTGGTTTTCTAAGATTAAAGTCATTAAAAAACACTTCATTTAATTCATAATCATAATTTTGACCAGTATGTACTATTATATGCTCAATTGCATTAGACTCTTCAAGTTTTGCAATAACTGAAGATAATCTAATGATTTCAGGTCTTGTACCTACAATTGTCATTACTTTTAATTTTTTTATTGAATTATTTATCATTTCTTACCTCTAAAAAATATGTATCTGGATTATTTTGGTCAAATGTTTCATTTGCCCAAAGAATTAAAATCATCTCTTCATTACCTGTATTTTTGATATTATGAGTATATCCCGGTATCATTTCAACTATTTCCATTTTTTTGTCACTTACGGGGTATGAAATAATTTCATTTGTAACAATATGTCTAAATTCAATTAAAGCTTCACCACGTATGACTAAAAACTTTTCATTTTTTGTATGATGATAGTGATTTCCTCTTGTCACTCCTGGAGCTGTTGTTGATAGAGAAAATTGTCCACTGTCTAAAGTCTTTAATATTTCATAAAAAGTACCTCTATCATCTTGATGACCTTTTAAAGTATAAGAAAAATCATCAGATGCAAGATAACTTAAATACGTAGCATATAATGCTCTTTCAAAACCTGAGGCAACGGCAGGAATTATTAAAGAATTTCTATTATTTTTAAATGCATAAAGTAATTCTTCAATTTCGCCTAAAGTTTTTTTATAAACCGTATCAATCTTACAATACTTTTCATTGCAATCTGAAGTAATTTTTGAAATAAATGATTTAATAACATCATCAACATAAACAAGATTTACTTCTGCATCTTTATTATTTACTTGAATTTCTAAATCATGAGAAATATTATAACACCAAGTAGAAATAACTGAATTATAATTTGGTTTAGACCATTTACCAAATACATTTGGCAATTTGTAAATATAAATATTTGCACCTGTTTTATCTGAATAGTCTAATAAACTCTGCCCCGCTTCTAACTTACTTTTACCATAGTCATTATCAAGTTCAGACTGAATAGAAGAAGATAATAATATAGGTGTATTTTTATTTTCTTTTATCAAGATATCTACGATAGCTTGAGTAAGTTTACTATTACCCTCATAAAATTCTTTATTATCTTTAGGTCTATTAACACCTGCAAGATGAAAAATAAAATCTACTTCTTTTATATAAGCTTCAAGAATATTTAACGAATCTTTTCTACTATATAAATAAAGTTCAATATTTTCATCTCTTTTCAAATGTTCAATTAAATTTTGAGCGATAAATCCATTTGCTCCCGTAATTAACACTTTCATTATAAAATACCAAATTCTTTAAGTTCATTTTGTATTTCATGAAGTTCTAGTATCATTTTTCTTAATTCTTC
>JAHIWE010000067.1 GCA_018816105.1 bacterium
AAATAAAACTTTAATTCTCTATCTGAAGTAAAAATTCCCCAATATTGTCCAACATTTCCCTCATCATAACCTTTCCATTGTTGATCAAATGCTTCAACAATATTATAAGACCAACCATTTTCAGAAGCTAAGTTTATAAATCCTCTAATTGCAACGGCTTGATTTTTTAAACTTGGAACGGCATTGTTATTATTGTAACCATGACTTGGCCATCCTGTTTCCCCAATATTTATTTTTTTATATGGAAAAAGTTTTTCAACAACACTATATTTTTCAATAATAAAACTATTAAATTGTTCGATTGGAACTTTTTCCCAGTAAGGTAGAATATGTATAGTAATAAAATCAACATGATTTGCAAGATTTGGAATTCTTTCCCAAACGTCCCATGTTTCAGCACAAGTAATTGGTTTGTTAGTTAATTCTGAGACATAGTCAATATATGCAAACAATTCTTCTTCATTTAAATCAGCTCTTAATAAAGTTTCATTTCCAACGATAACATTTGCAATACTATCTGGATATTGTTCTAATAGCTTTAGAGCTCTTTGTATTTCTAAATGGTTTTCTTTATGGTCACCACTTATCCAAATACCTAAGTCAACTGGTATATCTGTTTTAGATGTTGCTTCTAAAATTACTTTTGCATCGGCAGTAGAATAAGTACGAAGCTTGTTTGTAAAATGCGATAGCATATTTACATCTTCTTCAATTCTTTTTTGTGAAAGAACTTTTTTGTCATAACCATCAAATGGTGAGTAAGAAAGTGATTCAACTTTTTCGAATGAAGTTTCAATTAATGACACTCTGTTATCCTGCGTAATCCAGAAGAATACTTGGAATAAACCTGCCATGATAAGACCTAAGATAATATATCTCAACTTTAGTTTCCTTTAAAATAATTAATGCCTAATATTACCATTTTTTGGTTTATAAACTTAACTAAATTGAGATACTTCTTTATAATTTATATATAATTTTAAAAATATGTTTAGATTAGTTCTGTTTTTGTAAAAATAACTCCATCATTATCCGCATAAACATAATCACCTGTATTAACACTAACACCTTCAAAGTTTAATTCAATATCTCTTGCTGAGTCTGTTTTATCAAAATTTCTAAGAGGACAAGTTCCAACTGCAAATAATCCAACTGGAATATTTTTGGTTTCATCTGTATCTCTTACGTAACCATTTAAAATTATTGCGGTCCAATTGTTTTTAAGTGCAAAGGCCATTAATTTATCACCAACAACTCCAAAAAACTCTTGAGCATTATCTACAACTACAACTCTTCCTTTTCCATCTTCATCTCTTAGCATTTCCAATAAAAGCCAATTACTTTTATCAAGTCTAACAGTTACTATTTGGCCAGAAAATTTTTTTAATCCACCATAGTTTTTAAAATTCGGAGATAAAACTTGTATTTGTTTATCTTTATTATCATCACATAAATCTGCTGTTTGAATATTATTATTCATATTTGTTCCTTTTTTCCTAAATAAACATATGTTATCTTATTAGAATAAAATGTAAGAAAAGTGTATAAAATTAAAAATTTATTAAAATTTAAAATTAATTAATAAAAATAAGCAAGAAAGTAACATGGAAAAATTTCATAAAACTATAATATAATCAAAAAAAATGTAAATAAGAATGAGAGAATTAATGAAAAAAATTACAAATGAGAATATGTTTGAAATAGTTTTGTATTTAGAAAATGAATTAAAAAATTTTAATGAAGTAGATATTGAAATTTTAAATCCAAATATAAAAGATAATATTTACGCAGGAGAAAGATTACAATTAAACAATCAAGAATTTATATATAGATCTTACAAATCTTGGAGTGATTTGGCTGAAATACTATTTTGTAAGTTATTAATTATAAAACTAGATGAGAATTCTGTGCAAATTAGGTTTCAAAAGTTAAATAAAATAGACTCTTTTCATAATGATGTAAATGATGAAAGAAATGAAAAATATGGTGAAGATTCAATATTTTTTAGAATTAATAAAAATGAAGAACCATCTTTTTTATATGCTTATATGAATACTTTAAAAAATGTAAAAATTGAAGAAAAAAGAAATATTTTAAATTTGGGAATAAACAAAGCTGATGAATTTGAAATTATAAAGAATCTTGTTGATAAAGATTGTTTAAATCAAATGAATTTAGTAGGTATTGATTATTCTTCTAGCGCTATTGAATTTGCTAGAAATAGATTTCCACATGAAAATTTTATTTTTTATAATCATGATATCAATAAACTAGAAGAATTAAATTTAAAAAAGTGTGATTTACTTATTTCAATAGGAACTTTACAAAGTTCAGGATTGAATTTTAAATTATTATTTATGGATTTAATACAAAATTATTTAGAAGATAAAGGTTCCATTATTTTAGGTTTTCCAAACTGTAGATGGATAAATGGTGAAATGATTTATGGTGCGAAAGCTGCCAATTATTCATATTCTGAGCAATCTGTTTTATATAAAGATGTTTATTTTTGTAAAAAATATTTACAACAAAAAAAGTATAGAGTTACCTTAACTGGGAAAAATTATCTCTTTTTAACAGCAACATCAATTAAATAAGTAAAAATGTTTTGTTTATGCTACAATTTTTTGTTACAATTATTTATAAATTAAAAGGAGTGTATTATGCCATCAAAACATATAGAAGTTAAAACGTTTAAATTAGCTCATTCAACTGATGATACAGTAAGAATCGAACATATTGAAAAGCCTTATGGTGAATATAGCAGCCCAGTTGTTAGTATTGCTATTTTTTCTCATGGTAAAACAAAAGTTTCTGAAGTTGAAATTCCTTATGAGAATATTGGAGAGTTTTTTAAAGCTCTAAATGAATCTGTTGCCTTATGTGATTCGATTCCAAGAAGTAAAATTCACGATGAATTAAACTCTGATATTGGTGGAGGAGCCTAAGTTAATGGGTTTAGATTCACCTAATAGGTCAAATTCTAATTTGACCTATGTCTTTTTTGCTTTTATAGTATCTTTAGTAGCGACACTGGGAAGTCTATTTTTTTCAGAAATCATGCATTTTGTACCTTGTTCTTTGTGTTGGTATCAAAGAATATTTATGTATCCTTTGGTTCTTATATTTTTGATTAATCTTTTATTTCCTGATGATAAATTATTTAAATATGCAATATTATTAGTAGTTTTTGGATGGATAATATCAATTTATCATAATTTATTAATGTTTGGAATAATCCCAGAAAACCTTTCCCCTTGCGTTCAAGGAGTGCCTTGCTCTGTAGATTATCTTAATTGGTTAGGTTTTATTACTATCCCTTTGTTATCTTTTTTTGCATATACTTTGATACTAATTTTATTAGTAAAAACGAAAAAGGAATTAAATTAAATGCAGAATAAGAAGTTAGTATTAGGATCACTAGTTGTTCTAGTGTTATTATTTGTAGGTTTAGGTTATTTTTATAAAAGTAGTGAAACAAAAAAAGAAGAAGTAGCTACATTGAGTAAAAGTAGTTCATTGATTAGAGATCATTCAATAAAATTTGGTGACAATAAAAAAAATATTTCAGTAGTTGAATTTTTAGACCCTGAGTGTGAATCGTGTGCTTTATTTCATCCAATTATGAGAAAAGTCTATAAAGAGTATCATGAAGATATTCAATTAGTTGTAAGATATGTTCCAAATCATAAAAATTCTAGATTTGCAATAAAAATTCTTGAAGCATCAAGAGAACAAAATAAATATGAAGAAGTGTTAAGCGTAATATTTGAAAAACAGCCTTTATGGGCACAACACAATAATGAAAAACCAGAATTATTATGGGAATTTTTAGCTGTAATTCCAGATTTAGATATAAATAAATTAAAAGAAGATTCAAAAAATCCAGAAATAGATAAAATTATGGATATTGATACAAGCGATGCTAGAGAATTAAATGTAAGAGGAACGCCTACTGTTTTTGTAAATGAAAAAAGATTAAGTGTTTTATCACAAAAAGATTTATTTGATTTAGTAGAGGCTGAAATTTATAAATAAAAGGTAGATTATGTCATTTTTAGAAAAAACTAGTGATTTCTTTTCTCTTGTAAAGGAATCAAATTTTGATTTAGGAATTATTTATTCACAAAATCCAAATGGTGTTTATGTAGTAGTTTTAGTAATATTAGTAATATTGTTAATAGTAGCTTTTTTTGTAAGAAATTCTTTCAAAAAATCACAACTTTTAAGGCTTGTATCAAAAATACAAAATAGTTCAGATTTTGATGAGTTTGACTTAAAATTATCAAAAATTGTTGAAGAACTACCTAAAAGAGGACTTGAAGTTGCAACTAGCTTAAATCTATTGAAAGATGATATTTTAAACTCACAGTTAGTTTTATTAAAAGATTTTAATGTTAAAAAGAAAATAAAATCTTATAAACAAATCTCACTTCAATACTCTTTAATTGCAAAAAATTCAAAAAAATATGCAATTGAAGAGTTAACAAAATATTATGAAGATAAATCAAAATCTTTATTAGATGATAATTTATCAAAAGAGATAGAATCTTACTACAAGAACATTAGTTTTAAAGAAAATGACATTAAATATATAAATAGTATTGTTTCATATGCAAATACTTTATCAAACCCTCAAAGTATATTAGCGCCTTTGCAAGATGAAATAAATAGATTTAGTTTTGCTTTTAATCTTGATTTATTTAAGTTTGTTAAAAACTTAACTAAGGAAAATTCAGGTCAAATTTTTGAAAATTGTAATAAAAAAATAGATTCAATTTTTGAAGATGGTAATACTAAAATATCTGAAGTTATTTTATCTTATATGTTGGATAATAATGAAGAACAAAAGGTTTATGATTATATTTCAAATCTAAAAAATCCTATTTATTTACAAAGTTTATATTTTTATTTCTTTGCAAAAAAAGATGATATTACTTTAGATTTGGCCTTTGTTAAAAATGAAACACAAATTAATCAAAATTATAAAGAGCATTTAGATAATAAAATCACATTTAATTGGAAAGATTTAAGTCTTATAAAACATATTTTAAATGCACCAAGAGTTTTAGAAACAATAGGTCATATTGATTATAGAAATGTTCTTGAGCGAATTGAAAAATTAGAAAATGAAGTTGATTATAATGCAAAAGTTGCAGAAATTTTAGAAGTTGCAAGACGTGCTGAGACAATTGCAAAAGAAGCAAAAGCAATAGCAAGAAGTGGTAAATAAAATGGAATATTTATTAGCTCTTGTTTTAAGTGCTGTTCTTACAGTAGTTTTTATGTATTACAAAAAAAATAAAACTACTTTTGTTAAACCAGCAGCTGTAAAAAAAGATGAGTTAATACAAAATTATAAAGATGAGCTTCTTGAAATATTAGAAGCAAATAAACAGAATAAAGAGTTGCAATTTCAAGAGAGAATTAAATTTATAAAAAAAGTTAATTATGAACTTTCAATGAATGTTTTTTTTGATGAAGTTGAAGCAAAAGATTTAATAAAAGAATTATCAGGTTTAGGAAAATGATGAAAAAAAGTTTAATTGGTTTAGTGGTTATAGGTTTTTTATTTAGTGCTTGTGATAATAAAACAACAATAGATGAAAGTGTGATTGTAAAATCAACATCTCAAGATAGCAGTGATAATAAAGAGTTTGTTTCAGAGAATTTTACTCTACTTACAACAGATGAAAAATTTATTACTTTAAAAAGTACAGCTCAAGGTCTTGATTTTGAAGAATTTAAAGGTAAAAAAGCAGTTTTAGTAGATGTTTTTGCAACATGGTGTCCTCCTTGTATTGAAGAGATTCCAGTTTTAAAAGAGCTTAGAGAAAAGTATAAAAATGATTTCGAAATAGTATCTGTATTATTCGAAAAAGATAAACCAAAACAAGAGATTTTAGATTTTATTGCTAAATATCAGATTGAATATCCAATTACTGTTGGTGAAGAAAATTTTAAATTAGCAAAACAATTAGGTGATGTAAAAAAGATTCCTGAAATGTTTTTGTTTACAAAAGATGGAAGATTTGTAAAAAGATTTGTTGGAAAAACTTCAAAAGAAGATTTAGAACAATATATTAATTTGGCAATTAAAAACTAATTTAATATAGTTTCTAATTGCTCTAAACTATCTATAAAATAGTTAGCCTTCGAAAAATCGTGTGTTTTTGTAAATTCATTTTTTACAATTACACACTCTATATTTGCATTAACAGCAGAAATTAATCCCCTTTGTGAATCTTCAACTACAATAGTATGCTCAGGCAAAGCTTTAAATAGCTCTAAACCTTTTAAATATGGGTCAGGGTAGGGCTTAGCTCTTTCGTAGTCCTCAACGCATAATATAAACTGCATATAGTCACTTATTCCTCTGTTTTTATGAATAAGCTCAAAATCTACTCTTCTTGATGTGGTTACTATTGCCATCTTATATTTTTTTGAAAGATTTTTTAGGACTTTTTTTACATTTGGGATTTCAAGATTTTTTGTATGTAAAAATTCTTGGTAATAAATATCTCTTTGAACTCTTTTTTTATCTATGATTTCTGTTGTGATTCCAGCATTTATTGCTACTTCCCAAGCTGTTCCACCTCTTGCCATTATCTCTTGATATTCAGACATTTGTAGGTTTAGACCTAGTTGTTTTAAGGCTTTTTTATTTGCTTCATAGTACCAATTTTCTGTTTCTACTAGTACACCATCGTTATCAAAAAGAATATATTGTTTCATAAATAGTTATTGTCCTATAATTTAATTTTTAATTTTAGTAAAAAAAAAAGGGAAGCTAAAAAAGCTTCCCTTTTACTTGTATATAGTAGGAGAGTTATATGAAAAAATCTTAACATCGCAATTAAGGTTTCAATTAACTTATAAGGTAATTATAATACTTAATTATTAACCCTTCTTAAATAAAAAGTTAACAAAGGGTAAATATGATTAAAACTATCCTATTTCTCCCATTTATTCTTTGGTGCTTTGTATGTTTCTATTTTATTAATAATTTTGTCTATATCATCAGATACAATTAACATATCAACAAAATCTTCTCTTATAAAGCCTTCTTTTGCACAGTTTTTTAAGAAATCTATTAATTTATCATAATATCCATTTATATTGTAAAAAGCGCAAGGTTTTTGATGATATCCTAATTGTGCTGCTGATATTACACTAAAAACTTCTTCAAAGGTCCCATAACCACCTGGAATTGTTATAAATGCATCTGCTAATTCTTCCATCTTTTCTTTTCGTTGATTCATTGTTTCAACTTTGTAAATCTTAGTGATATTTTTATTTTCAATCTCTTTTGAAACTAAATCATAAGTGATTACACCTGTTACGATATTATTATACTTCAAAGATTCATTAGAAACAATTCCCATTAAACCTTGAAGTGAACCACCATATACGATATTAAAATTCTTAAGAGCTAGTTTTTGCGCTAAAACTCTTGTTTTTTCTTCATATTCATCACTATTTCCAAATGATGAACCACAATATATTGCAACATTCATTATTTTATTTCCTTTAATTTTTCGTATGGTTTAAAAATCAATAATAATTTTGGTAATAATAATAAATCAGCTGCTAAAACTGTAAACATTGTAACAACTGTTAATATTCCAAAGTAAATAGTTGGAATTAGGTTTGATAAAACTAAAATCGAGAAACCAAGAATTATTACCAATGAAGTATAATACATAGCATAACCTATACTTTCATGTGATCTTCTCATAGCATTTACATAATTGTGGTCAACTTTGAATTCTTCTTTAAATCTATGTATAAAGTGAATAGTATCATCAACTCCAATTCCAATAGCAATTGCTGCAATTGTAATAGTCATAATATCCAAGGGAATACCCAACCAACCCATTATTCCAAATATTGCTGAAATAGGTACTATATTGGCTGCTAAGGCTATTAATGCTATTTTTAGAGATCTAAATAGTAATAAAAACATTATAAATAGAATAATAAGCACAAAACCTAAAGTAGATATTTGAGAATCAAATAGCGATTGAAGCATATTATTATATAAAACCATTAGATTTGATAATTTATATGTTGTTTCTTTATTTTGTATAATTTGTCTTAAATCATGATTTATTTTATTTAATAAATCATTTCTTCTTAAATTAGGATTTGAATCTATAATTCTAATAGTAATTCTTGCTTCATTTTTATCTATATTAATAAAAGGAGATAATATTAATGTTTTATATTTAGGAGGAAGTTGATTATATAATAAGGCTAGGGTTATTCCATCTAATTTTCTTCCATTATTTAATGTTTGTCCAATTTTTAATAAGGTTGCTAGTGATTGAACTTTTCCGATTTCAGGAATTGTTTCTAAATAATCATGCACAGCGGTGATTGTATCCATTTTATCTTGACTAAACCAATACTGCTTATCATCTGCATTTTTTGCAAATTCATTTTCAAAGTCATCAAATTCATCTTTTGGTTTTACTTGAATAATAGCTTTTTTATCTTCTTTAAAATTGATAATAATATCCAATGGAGTTGTTCCTCCAAGACTTTCATCAATTACTTGCATACCTTTATAAATATCTGTTGATTGTTTAAAATAGCTAATAAAACTATTTTCTACAATTAGTTTTAAACTTCCACTTATTGAAAAAATAAGGACTAAAATACTTGTGATTATTATAGCTTTACCCTTATGTTCAACTATATCTGAGCATTTTCTTATAAAAGAAAATCTTGTATTTTTTTCTTCGTGTTCATCTTTTTTCTTTATCATAATTAAAATAATAGGAAAAACTAAAAAAGATAAAACTAAAGAAATTGCAATTCCCGTACTCATCATAAGACCTAGATTTATAACAGGTTGAATATTTGATAAAACTAAAGAACCAAATCCTGTAATAGTTGTAATAATTGCAAAAAATGATGGATTGAATTTTGATAATACAGTATTAATAACTAGTTTATATTGGCTTGCATTTTTATATTTTACGTTTAATTCTCTATATCTTACAATTAAATGCAGAATTATAGAAATAGTAATAATTAACTGTAATGCTATAAAGTTTGATGAAATAACAGTTACTTCCCATCCAAATAAACCTAAAACTCCAGCGGTTGAAATAACTGAAATTAAACATATAAATAAAGGAATAACAATCCATCTAATATGTCTAAAAATATACCATAAAACAAATATTAAGATAAAAACTAAAGATGAGCCATAAATAAGTAAGTCATTCTTAACATAACCAACAATATCGCTGGCTATCATGTTTACTCCACCTAAAAATATTTTACCATTAGATTGATATTTAGTAATTATCTCTCTAATATTTTTTATTTCTAAGCTCTCTTTTTCTCTTAAAATATCTCTATACTCTTTGAATTCTACAATTGCATTTTTAAGTTGAACAGTTTCTTCATCGCTTAGAGATTGTTCTCTTTTTTTACTTAATAATGAGTTTCTATTTTCTAGTAATTCAAAATATTTTGTATCATTTTTTAAATTCAAAATCAAAGCAGTAGTTTTAAAATCACTACTTACTAAGGCATTTGAGTATAAAGGAGAATTTAAAAATTCATTTTTTACAAGATTTTTATCAAAATCTTTTGTTTCTAAAGACTCTACTCCTGAAACTAAATCAGATATTGGTCGAATAGGAGATTGAAGTAAAGGAATATTTAAAATAGAAGTAACACTTTCAATATTTTCAATTTTTAAAAAGTCATTAGAAATATTTTTGATTGTATCTAGACTTTCTTTTGAAAGTATGTCACTTTTTGGAGAAAAAGTAACCACCAAGAAATCTGAACTATCATATCTTTTTTTTACTTCTCTAAAAAATTTAAGATCTTTATCATCATCTAAAAGTAGGGTTTCAGCAGATGCATCTATCTCAAGCTTTGTGGCATGATAACCCAAAGTTGAGATAAATACTAATAAAATTATTAGAACAATTAGTGGATACTTTAAAATAAAAGTATCATAGATTCTTTTTATCATTGTTTTTTATTTGAAGAATCTAATAAAACTAACATCTCATCAAAAGTTTTTTCTTTTAAAAGACCTGCAAATTGTTGTCTATATGTTTGAATAATACTAGCTCCTAGTAATTCAACATCGTAAATAAGCCATTGTTCTGAATCTTTTGCTTTATTATAAAAATTATAATTAATTTTATAATTCTCATCTTTACCAACTAATTCAGTTTCTAATTGTAATCTTGAGTTATTATGTGGTTTTAAACTTAATATTTTCACTTTTTGATCATTGTAAAATTCTAGTTTTTCAATATATGATTTTTTTAATTTATTTTCAAAAATTTTAACAAACTCTTTTTGTTTTTCATCTGATAAAGAGTTCCATGTTTCTTTTCCAAGTGAAATTCTAGCCATTAATTCATAATCAAAAACTTCGTCAATTACTTTTATAATTTCATCACCTTTTTGTGAAATACTTAAGTCTTTTTTTTCTAAAATTAAAAGAACATTATCAATTTTTTTTGTCATTTGCTCTTTTATTTCATCTTGCTTTAAAGCATTTGCATAGCTTACTGTAACTGTAATTATTAATAAAAATTTAAAAATCTTTTTTAATATCATCTATTTTATTCCTCTATTTGTTTTTTTCTAGTTTGAGTGTAAATATCTCTTAAGAAAGGATATAAATCTAAAGCATCTTTTTTTAAAGATTCATATTGACCTTGTTTTAAAGAAGTTGTATTTACAACATCATAAGTTTTAATACCAATTTCTTCTAGTTGAGTATTAGGTATTTTATAGTTTAAATCACTAGATCCTGTTGTGCTTAATACACTTACATAAGAATCAGCCCCAAGACCTACAATATCTCTTAAATTTGATGGTCCTAAAAATGGTAATACAACATGAAAACCATCTCCAATACCATAAAATCCTAAAGTTTGTCCAAAGTCTTCTTTATGGGCTTCCCATCCAAGTTCACTTTTTGCAACATCCATAAATCCTGCTAATCCCCAGATAGTATTTACTATAAAACGACCTGTTTCTTCAGCTGAATTTTGAAATTTTAGTTGTAATAAATTATTTATTAATCTAATTGGAAACATAATATTATCAAAAAAATTATCAATTCCAATTCTTGCTGTTTGAGGGACTACATAAGCATAACCTTTAGCAACTGGATTTAAAACATTTATAAAAACTTTATCATTGAAATTAGTCATTAATCTATTGTATCCACTTAATGGATCAAAAACTTCACCATTCTTATTTGTAAACTCTGAATCAAAATCTTGAGTAAATTCATCATTATATTTTTCATCAGCATAACAAAAAAATGTTAGAGCAATTACTATTATAATATTTTTCAAAATTATCCTTTATCTATAATAGTTGATATTATATTTAAAATTTATAAAAATAATGTTTAAAAGGCTTTTAACTTATTTAAAACTTCAATTGCTTGGAGAGGATCTACTTGTATACCATTGATTCTAAAAGTAAAATGTAAATGGGGTCCTGTAATTCTTCCTGTGCTTCCACTAAGTCCTATTACTTCACCCTTATTTATAAAATCACCAACTTTAAAATTCATTTTATTTAAGTGAAAATAACATGAGTAAACACCATGTCCATGGTCTATTACTATTGAGTTCCCTGCATAAAATCTATTTGCTGAGATTCTTACAATTCCTGAATTAGATGCAAGGATTGGGGTATTGTCTTTTGCTTTAAAATCTGTTCCCCCATGGTATGATTTAAGTTGTCCATTATAAACTCTTTTTGTTCCAAAATCACTTGTTATTGCAGAATTTATTGGATATATAAACTCTTCTTTCCAATATATTTTAGGACTTGAACTATTATAAACTTCCATAGCTTCTTGATACTCTTTTTTAACTCTTGCTTCTTTAGCTTTATCAGGTTTAAAAATTGATGGTTTTACATTTATAACTTCACTTTTATACTTTCCATCAATAATCTTTAAATCAAGGCCTTTAAATATCTTTTTGCTATCTTTTATATAAGAAATAATAATTCTATTATCTCCTAAATTTTGATAATAAGAGATGGGTAAAAGAGCATAAAAAGAGTTGTTTTCAAATGGATTTTCATTGAAATTTATGTTTTGTTTATCAAAAGTCAATTTTACATCACGTATGTTTTCTTCATTGATTTTGAGTAGAACTGTACTTGCATTTTTAATTTGCGAATGGGAAATATTTAATGCATGTAGATTTAAAAATAGGGTAAATAATATTAATAATGTTTTTTTCATCTTTCTATCATAGCTAATTTTATTTTAGAATAAGTTTTATATTTATAAATATATTATTACAAACTTGCTATAATTCAACAAAAATTTGAAAAACAAATTGGAGTTATAATGGGTAGAGCCTTCGAATATAGAAAAGCGTCAAAAATGAAAAGATGGGGAGCAATGTCAAGAATTTTCCCTAAACTTGCAAAAGCAATTGAAATGGCAGCACGAGCTGGAGTTCCAGATCCTGAAATGAACTCAGCTCTTAGAACTGCAATTTTAAATGCAAAAGCTGAAAATATGCCAAAAACAAATATTGATGCTGCTATTAAAAGAGCTAGTGGAAAAGATGCAACAAATTTTTCTGAAGTAAACTTTGAAGGAAAAGGTCCTCATGGAATTTTAATTTTTGTAGAAACTGCAACAGATAATAACACAAGAACAGTTGCAAATGTGAAAATGTATTTCAATAAAAACGGTGGACAAGTTGTACCAACTGGTTCTTTAGAATTTTTCTTTGATAGAAAAGCTATTTTTGAATTTAATAAAACAGCAGATATGGATATTGAAGAATTAGAATTAGAATTAATTGATGCTGGACTTGAAGAAATTGAAGAAGAAGAGGGTGTTGTTTTAGCTTATGCTAACTATACAGACTTTGGAAATATGAATCAAAAATTTGAAGAGTTAGGAATTGAACTTACAAAAGCTGAGTTAAAAAGAATTCCTAATAATCCTCAAGAGTTTACAGAAGCACAACAAGATGAGATTGGTAAATTAATAGAAAAACTTGAAGATGATGAAGACGTTCAAGCTGTTTATACAAATATAGCTTAATCTCTTTGTTTTAAAATATAGGAGTAACTCCTATATTTTGATTTTACTGTCCTGCAAGAACTTTTGCAATTACTTTTTCTAAATCTTTTATTCTTGTCGTTGAACTAGGGTGCGTAGATAAAAACTCACTTGTCTCTTTTTTCCCATCACTCATATTTTCCCAAAATTTTAATGATTCATAAATATTATAACCAGCTTTGTGCATTAAATAAATACCGATTTCATCAGCTTCACTCTCTTGCATTCTTCCATAAGGAAGCATAACACCCACTTGTGTTCCAATTCCATATGTTTGATTAAATACATTTTGATATTCAGGTGCACCAACAGCTAAAACAACATTTCCTAATACTTGTACCCCTTGTTGTACCATTGATGAACTCATTCTTTCAGCTCCATGACGAGCAAGTGCATGGGCTATTTCATGGGAAATTACAGTTGCTAATTGGTCATCATTACGTGCTGCTTTTAAAATTCCTGTATAAACAACAACTTTTCCTCCTGGTAAGCAAAAGGCATTTAAAGCATCGTTTTGAACAAGATTAAATTCCCAAGAGAAATCACTTCTATTTGCAACTTTAGCGATTCTTTCTCCTATTGCTTTTACTCTATTAGCATCATTAGTACCTGTTATTACTTTAGCTTCTGAAAGTGCTTCTTTGTATGATTTTTCACCAAGGGCTAATTCCTCTTTTGGTGACATAAATATCATTTGAGATCTATTTGTGTAAGGTGTTTTGTGTGTACATCCTGCAATTATTATTAAGCTTAGGGCGACTAAAACCATATTTCTTAGAAGTTTCATTTTGATCCTTTAATAAATTTTATAATTTATTCTATAATAACTTTTATTATAAAATAGATTAGGCTTCTCCTTGTTTAGTAAAATCCAATATATAATCAAATAACTCATCTGTGTTATCACCTGTGATTATAACATGTCTTGAGGCTTCTATAATTTTTAGAGATTTGTATCTTGATTCTATTTTCTCATATATTTCATGGGCTGAGCTTGGATTTACAATAGGATCATCTTGCCCTTGAATTATTAAAATTGGTTTTCTTATTTTATATAAACTTTTTCTTGTTTTTTTCATTAATAAATTAAGTTGTTCTATTGAATCAACATAGTGTTTATTGTAGTTAATTTCAGGATTTTCGGGGAAATTATCAACATACTCTTTTGTATATTTATCATCACTAAATACTTTTACTACATCATTCCAAAATGAAATAGCAGGAAGCAGTGTTTTTATTCTAAGATCATTTAAATGAAGTGCAGCATTTATACAAACTAAGCCTACAAACTCTTTATACTGTTTTTTTGTACTTAAAAGTGCCAATAATCCACCTGTTGAAAAACCTACAATATAAACTCTTTTACATTGTATCGAGGCTATTGTAATTGCTCTAGAAATTGATTTATACCAATCTTCCCATTTCTTATTTTTTAAATCTTCAGGAACAGTTCCATGACCTGAAAGTCTTGGTGCTATAACATTTAGATTATTTTTATTTAGAAAGATTGCTAATTTTTCAACTTCTTTTGGTGCTGATGAAAAACCATGAATTGCAATAACGCAACTATTTGAATTTATTGATTCAAAATATTTTGTTTTTCCTATATCTTGAGATCTTATATTTTCATTGTTTATATATTTTTCATAACTTTCTTCATATTCTTTATTTTCTTCATCTTTTAATATTTGAACTAAACTTTCATTATTTTCTATTTCATTTTTTTCAAATAAAGCTTTTACTATATTTATAACTTTTTCATTGATTAAAATCTCATTTAAAATAACTTTTAAAATATTTTTTAATCTTATTGTATGATGAGTATGAGCATCTGCTAATTTTTCTTTATTTATTAAGAAATTATTTTCATCAATAGTTAATATTTCATCTTTTATTGCCACATCTAAGATATCATCAAATAATTTAAATTTTTCATAAGAAATTAAATAGATTAAATCTTTATTTATATCTTCATCATAAAATAATGAATTCTTTTTTATTTCATAAAAAACTAAATATATTAATCTTTTAAAATAATCTATATTTATGATATTTGTTGGATTTAAAAAAAGAATCAGTGTAAATATATGGTCAAAATTTATTGTTAAAGATTCATAAATATAATTCATAAGATTTTGAGTGACTTTGTATCTTAATTCATTAAGAATTTGTTCCTTTGTAAAATCTTTGTCATATAATTCTTTAATAATATCTTTTGTGCTAACTGGTTTTAAAATACGAATAATAATCTTTGAATTTAATACTAAATTACTTTCTATTTCTAATTCTTCTTTAAAATTATCTTGTATATTATCTACTACTCTCTCAACCATATCTAGAAGAAAATTTTTCCCATTTCTGATTTTTGTGTAACTTATATTAATAGGAACAATCATAGTTTCATTTTTATTAATATCGCTACAATTATTAATAAAATAATTACTACTAAAAGAATCATAATCTTCTATTTTATTGTCAAAATATTTTTCTCTAAAAAATTCTGAACTTAATGCGAATACAGAAGCTCCAGTGTAAACTCTTTGGCATGAATTATCAATGTTTACACAAAAAACATCATCTATTTTTTTTATATCTTTTGCTTTTACCATTCTTCCCTCAGGAAAAATCATCCAGTTTTTACAAGAAGTAATTAAATCACCAATAATATGCTCATATTTTGTCTGATCACTTGTTTTGATGGCCCCTAAATTTGTTAAAAAATCACCTATATATGATTTAAATAATGATTCATCTGCAATAATTCCTACTTTTTTCCCTGTTATATTATATAAAGTATAAGGTACAAGCATAGCTTCTGTTCTTGTAAAATGATTTGCAATAAACATTTTTGGATTATCTTTTGGAATATTTTCAATTCCTTTAACTTCTATGTTTGCATCAAGAATTTTTTCTAGCAAACTTAAAACATAACCATTTGTGTTTATTAGCAAGTCACTTTGTATCATCGTTGAACCTTATAAACATTTGCATCGAATGAATCAACACTTATAACTTCTTGTTTTAGTGCATGAGCTTCTAGCATTTTTTCTATTTCATCTTTTGATAAAAGATTTTTTTCTAAAAGTTCATTTATCATATTTTCTGAATTGTCTTTTTGAATTGTTCCATTTTTAATAGCTTCTTTTAGAATTTTAAAGCTATTTTGTGCCTCTTTATTTAATTTTACAGCTTCTTGGATTTTTGCTAATCTATCTTCTTTATTACTTGAAATAAATAGGCTTGATGTCATTTGTTTTAAGTAATCATTTTCCTCTAAAGTTTTCACAATTTTAGCATTTAAAGAGTCTTTTGCTTTTATTGAGAATGGATTTATTTTTACAAGAGGAAGTAGGAATCCTAAATATCCAATATTTGAAATAATCTCTTCCCTTGCTATTTGAATTTCATTAAAACAATAATTACAAATATAATCTACTAAATCTTTATCTTTTTCATTTGGGTTATTTTCAAACTCTCTTAATGTTGCAGTTATTAAATAACAATTTGATAAAATATCTCCAAATCGTGCGCTAATATTTTCTCTTTTTTTAAGACTAGGTCCAAGAATTCCCAAAGCAACATTTGTTAAAAGTGTAAATTCACTTGATACCCATGTTAATTTTTGTTTATATCTTTGGAAATGACCTTTTTGGCAATTTATTTGTCCTCTTGTTACATAATAAGCTAAAGATTTAGAAAATGCATTAAATACTAAGCCAATATGTGCAAAAAATGCTCTATCAAAACTTTGTACATTATTGTTTTTCAAAGCATTTATTTGTGTATAGATATATGGATGAGATTTTATTAATCCTTGTCCAAATTGCATTAGATTTCTTGTTAATATATTTGCACCTTCAACAGTAATTGAAATAGGAATAGCAAAATAAGCGTGGGCTAAAAGGTTGTTTTCACCCCTAATAATAGCACTTCCACCTAAAACATCCATTGCATCATTTACAACAGTTCTAAATTTTTCAGTTGCATGGTATTTCATAATTGAGTTTATAACTCCTGGTTTTGCACCATTATCAATAGCATCTAAAGTGTAGTTTCTTGAAGCATTTAGCATATACGTAAAGGCTGCAATTTTTGCTATTTTTTCTTCAACACCTTCAAAATGGTTAATACTAAGTCCAAATTGCTCTCTTAATTGTGAATATGAGGCTACCACATTAAGCGCTAGTTTACTTCCTCCAAGGCTAACACTTGGAAGTGAAATTCCTCGTCCTATTGATAAAGATTCAACAAGCATTTGCCAACCTTTTCCAATACCTTTGTTTTCACCAATGATATTTTCTAAATTAATAACAACATCTTTACCATATAAAGGTGAATTTACAAAAGGAATTCCAAGTGGATCATGACGTTTAGAGTTATCAATGCCTTTTGTTTTTGCATCAATAACTGCAAATGTAATACCTAGGTCTTCCTCCTCACCAAGTAAGTGTTCAGGATCTTTTAATACAAAGGCTAAACCTATTAAAGTTGCTATGTTTCCAAGGGTAATATATCTTTTTTCAAAATTTAATCTGATTTTTAATTTACCTTTTTTATCTTTGAAAACAACACCATTTGAAGTAATAGATGTGGCATCACTTCCTGCATTTGGCTCTGTTAGTCCAAAACAAGGCACTTGAATCCCAAGTGCTAAGTCACTTAAATATTTGTCTTTTTGAGCTTGTGTCCCATGTTTTAATATTAACTCAGCAGGTCCTAAAGAGTTAGGAACCATTATAGTAATTGCTAATACTTGAGAACGTGATACTAGTTTTTCAATTACTTTTGAGTGAGCAGTAGCAGAAAATCCAAGTCCTCCATACTCTTTTGGAATAATCATTCCAAAGAATTTTTTATCTTTGATAAATTGCCAAACATCAGGTCTAAAATCTCTATCTTGAAAAATTTCCCAATCTGTTGTCATTTCACAAAGTTCATTTACTTCATTATCTAAAAATGCTTGTTCTTCTTCTGTTAAAACAGTTACTTTTTCAGCTTGAATCTCTTTAAAATTAACTTGAGCTTTAAAAAAGTTTGCTTCTACCCAGTTTGTTCCAGCTTGAAGTGCAGCCTCTTCTGTTGCTGAGATTTTTGGTAAAAGACCATTTTTATTTATAAAATTCACAATCTTAGATGTAATGAATTTTATTCTAAATGATTGTATTAATAATACAAATGCAGCTATTAAATAAACAGTCCAAAATATAAATCCAGCATCACAAAATACTAAAGAGTAAACTCCAATAAATGCAAAATAACTATATAGTGGAAATGAATAAAATCCAAAAACTAATATAACTAACAATAAAATTAATGCTTCCATAATGCTTCTCCTGTTTCAAAATCTTCATACTCTTCAACTAATTTAATTAATAAATTTGAAGGTGTAAATCTACTTCCATACTCTTTTTCAAACTTTCTTAAGCTTTCTAAGATATTTTTTAAACCAATCTCATTTGCATAAGATAATAATCCACCTTTGTATGGTGGAAAACCAGTTCCTGTAATCATGGCAAAATCGATAATTGCTGCATCTGTTACAATATTTTCTTCAAGACATCTTGAAGCTTCATTTATCATAATATAAATACATCTTTGAACTATCTCTTCATCTTCTATAATTTTATTATTGTTTTCTAGCATAGACGTAACATGTGAGTTTGCATATTTGTCACGTCCTGCGTATTCATAAAAACCAGCTTTTGTTTTAGCTCCTAAAAGTTTTGCATTGTACATTTTTTCAATAATTGAAGCAATTGGCATTCTGCTTCCATAAGACTCATTTAAAATAGTAGCAACTTTATATCCAATATCAACTCCAACAGTATCAGCAAGGGTAAATGGACCCATTGGCATTCCAAAATCTTTTATTACATTATCAATTTTTTCTATTTTTGAACCTTGCTCTAGTATAAAAGCAGCTTCATTCATATAAGGAAGTAAAATTCTATTTACAATAAACCCAGCACAATCTCCTACTAAAATAGGAGTTTTACCACAAGAGATTAGAAGTTCAAATACCTTATTTATAGTCTCTTTTGAAGTGTTTGCATTTGGAATTACTTCTACAAGTGGCATTAAATTTACAGGATTAAAGAAGTGAACTCCTAAGAAATTCTCTTTATTTTTAACTTCACTTGCTAGTTTTTCTATTGAAATTGATGATGTATTTGTTGCAATTATCCCACTTTCATTTGTTAAACTCTCAATTTGAGCATATGTTTGTTTTTTGATATTTTCATCTTCAACAATAGCTTCAATAATAAAATCAAAGTTTTTAAAACCTGTAAAATTTTCAGTATATGAGATTTTATTTAGTTTTAATTCTGCTTCATTTTTTGTCATTTTTCTTGTTTTTACTAGATAATCATAGATTTTTGAAACATCTTTTATTATCTCATTTGCTTGTGAGATATCTCTTATTTTGATTCTTACATCTTTTAAGTATTTTGAGAATAACCAAATAATTCCTTTTCCCATAACTCCATTTCCAAGAACTATTGCATTTGAGATTGGATTTTGAGTTTTTGTATAGTTTTTATTTAGTTTTTCAAAAAGGAAAAATAGTTTTATCATATTTTTTGATTCTTTTGAAACAGCAAGTTTTGCAAACTCTTTTGCTTCAATTTTTATGGCATCTTCAAGTTCTTTATTTATAGTGGCTTTAATTACTTCTAAGGCTACATAAGGAGCTTTGAAATCTTTATTTACCTTTGCTTCTAAACCTTTTAAAGCTTTGTTAAAAACTATTTCATTTAATGGTGCATAATTTAAAAGTTTGAAATTAGTTTTTTTATTTATAGTTCCATAAATAGCTTTTTTTACAAAACTATCTAACATAAACTCTTTTTGTGCATCATCAAAAATCATATCAGCAAGGCCTAGTTTATAGGCTTTTTTAGTATCAACTGTTTTACCTGTTAGAATTAAATCAAGGGCATTTACAAGACCTATTAATTTGGGAGCTCTAATTGTTCCTGCAAATCCTGGGAAAATTCCTAGTTTTATTTCTGGAAATGCTAACTTTGTTTTTTCATTTGTACTTAAAACTCTATATTTACAAGCAAGGGCAAGCTCAAGACCACCACCCATACAAGCACCATTTATATATGCAATTGTTGGGATTGTAAGATTTTCAAGTTTATTAAAGATTTCATGAACTTCCATTAAAGCTTCATAAACTTCTTTTTCATCTTTAAGTTTTTCAATCTCTTTAATATCAGCACCTGCAATGAAAATATTTTTCTTTGCACTATCTATTACTAAAGCTTTTATAGAAGAGTCATTTTCAATTGTGTTTAGAATTTCTTTAAACTCTTTTAAAATTTCAAACGATAATTTATTTATTTTTTCATTTTCTAAATCAAATGTAAGTGTTGCTATATTTTGGTTAATTTCTAATATCATATTACTCATTTTATACCTCCAATAAGAAAGATGCACCTTGCCCGCCACCAATACATAGTGTTGCAAGACCTAGTTTGTCATCTCTTCTTTTTAACTCTTTTAATGCTGTTAAAACAATTCGAGCTCCACTCATACCAACTGGATGTCCTAACGCAATTGCTCCTCCATTTATATTTAAAATAGATTCATCAATTTCACCTAAGGCATTACTATTAAATGTTTTTTTACAAAACTCATTTGATTTAAAAGCTTTTAGATTTGCAATAACTTGAGCTGCAAAAGCTTCATTTAATTCAATTACATCAATATCTTTTAAAGAAACACCCGTTTTATCAAATAGTTTTTTCGTAGCATAAATAGGCCCTAATCCCATTCTATGTGCATCAAGTCCAGCATAGGCATAATCTTTTATAAATCCAATTGGTTCAAGATTTAACTGCTTAGCTTTTGATTCAGTACAAACTATTAAACTACAAGCTCCATCTGAAACTTGAGATGAATTTCCAGCGGTTACTGTTCCACTAAGTCTGTCAAAAATTGGATTTAATTTATTTAAAGCTTCAATTGTTTGATTAAATCTAACTCCATCATCATCTATAATTGATGCATTTTTTGTCATAATTGGATGAATTTCATCTTTAAATACACCACTTTCAATTGCTTTTTGGGCTTTTAAGTGTGAATTTAATGCATACTCATCTTGGGCATCACGGCTTATCTTAAATTCATTTGCTAAATTTTCAGCTGTAATTCCCATGATTTTCCCAGAAATTGGATCTGTTAATCCAGCAATTAATCCAATAGTAGGTTTTAAAAATCCTAATCTAAATGAAGTTAAAAGTTTTAGTTTTGTTGTTATCGATTTTGCATAGGTAAATTTTGTTATAAAATTTCTAAACTCATCACTATAAAAAAGAGGAATATTGCTCATAGATTCCATTCCTCCAACTAAATATAAGTCACCTTGATTTGAGTGTATTTTTTCAATAGCACTTGAAATTGACTGCATTCCTGATGCGCAATTTCTATGAACTGTATATGCAGGTGTAGTTTGAGGGAATCCTGCTCGAATTGCCATAACTCTTGCTATATTTGCAGCATTTGCAGGTTGGGCAACATTTCCAATGATTACTTCATCAAAGAGTTCATACTCTAAGTTATTTCTTAAAACTAATTCTTTTGTAATAATAGCACCTAAGGTATCTGCACTTACATCATTTAGTTTCCCATTTGCTTTTGCTATTGGACTTCTTAATCCATCAATTATTGCTATTCTTTCTTTCATTTTTAGCTCCTAATACATACTATTTATAAAACTATCATATTTTTTTTCAATTACATTTCTACAAATTTTCATAGAAGGGGTTAATTCTCCACCTTCTATTGAAATATCATTGGTAACGATTTTGAAATTAACTATTTTTTCCCATTGATTCAAATCTTTATTAATATTTTCTATATAGTTTGAAATATTTTTAATAATATCAATTCTATTATAATACTCTTCTATATTCAAGTTATTATTTGATTTTTTTGCAATTTCATATTTCTCTTTATCCACAAAAAGTAGGGCTGTTGTGTATTTTCTATTTTGAGATATAACAACTGCAAACTCAATGTATCTATTTTTTGAGAGTTTTTGCTCAATTGCAACTGCATTTACATATTCTCCTGTTGAAGTTTTGAATATCTCTTTTGCTCGAGATGTAATATAAAGGTAACCATTTTTATCTAAAGAGGCAATATCTCCTGTATGAAGCCAGCCATCTTTATCGATAGTTTTAGCTGTTAATTCTTCTTGATTTAGGTAACCTTTCATTAAAGATGGACCTCGTACTAAAAGCTCTTTATTTTCATCTATTTTAATTTGCGCACTTGGAAGAATTTTTCCACAAGATCCAACTTTGTTAGCATTTGGAGCATTAGTAGAAATTACAGGTGAAAACTCTGTTAATCCATATCCTTGAAAAATAGGAACACCAATATTTACAAAAAATTGTGCTATCTCTTTTGATAGGGGTGCTCCGCCACTTATTAGCTTTTGTAGTCTTGAACCAAAAATTTCCCTTAACTTTGAATATACGATTTTGTCATAGATTTTAAAAATTAGAGCATTTTTATTTATATCTTCTTTTAGAGCATATTTAAAAGCTAAACTTGCGATTAATCTACTGATTAATGGTTTTTGAGAAATATTTGATTTGATTTTATTAAATATTTTTTCAAGAAGTCTAGGAACAGCGGTCATAATAGTTGGTTTTACTATTTTTAACAAATTTGATACATTTGTTATATCATCTACAAAATAGATACTAATTCCTCGACTTAAATAATAACTCATTACAGTTCTTTCAAATATATGTGCAAGTGGAAGCAGTGATAGTGCAATTTCACTTTTTTCTAAATTTATTAGAGTATTTATATCATGAAGTTGAGAAACTATATTTTTATGTGTTAACATCACACCTTTTGGAGTTCCTGTATTTCCACTTGTATAAATAATAGA
>JAHIWE010000068.1 GCA_018816105.1 bacterium
CATGTCGACTCCAATTAAACGCCCGCACTCCATAGGGTAGTTTAAGTATTTAAAATAAAAGATAAAATTTACTCTCTCCAACCTCTATTATAGCATCAACAGGGAATGTATAAAGTTAAAGAAAAATTAAACGACAGTTTTAGTCTGAATATGGAATTTAAGCAGAGAAGTATATCTGACAAATATTAAAGAATATTATTTGAGTTTTAAAATGTATAACTCTGCACAGTAATGAAATATTTATTATTTATACTATAGTAAAATAATAGTCTAAGAGTATAATATTCCATATGTATTTATTTTCAATTAATTTTATTAATACAAATAGAAAAAAATCTTTTTCCCGAGTTTTTATTGGCAGTATTTTGCTCAGTATAAGTGCATCTAGCTATGCGAATGCTATTCTTCCTATTACAAATATGTGGCAAGGGCCAAGTAAGATTTTTTTTCTTGCATATTTTGTAATAGTTATTGTCGAAGCTTTTATCCTTTGGAAGAAAGCAAAGAGCGATACATTCAAAAAAAGCTTTGGTAAGTCATTGTTAATTAACCTAGGCTCAAGTGTTATCGGTGCATTAGTAATCTATTTATTTTTTAATATTTCATCAAAAAGTTTGTGGATCAATTATGAAAAATTTTACGGAAAGTTTATAATATTTTTTATCTTAACACTAATTTCAGAAGCTTATTTATTATTAAAAATTGATAAATCTCTTAATTTAAAATCATCTATAAAGATATCTTTATTAATTAATTGTATTTCATATTTTATATTACTTTTATTTCAAGTGGCTCTGTTAACAGGTAGTTTAGCCTTTTCTGACCATAAACATGACAGTTACGTTAAGAAGTGGGGAAAAGATAAAAAAAATATTGATTTGAGTAAAACAAATTACGTTTATGCTATATTTGATGGGGGTAACTCTACAAGAACATATGTAAAAATGATTTCAGGGACTGAGAAACGATCAAAATTAGAGGTCGTCGATATATCCTATCCTTTCTTATTGATAAAACCAAAAACAAAAGATTATAGCTCCAAAGGTTATATTTTTAACGATGTAAGAGAGTTAAAAGTACTTGACGTTGATAATGCAAACGTTACAAGAATTTTTAACACATCAGGCAATAATTTAAATGTATTAATTTATGCTGCAGATTTAGAAGGTGTCGTTGAAGGCAATGGTGAAAGACGAGTATACGGTAATTCTTACTCGGTAAACAGATTACAAAAGAATAGATTATTAGATCTTGGATTAAATGATGTAATAAATGAGAAACTGTACAAATATCATGATGAATTATTTTTTATAAAACATTCAAAATGTAAGTTTGATTCCAAAGAATCAACTACAACACGTAAGATAAATCGATGTGAAAATTTTAAACGATTATTAGTTGCCAAAAAAGAAAATAAAACACGAGTTGTTGTTGATGATGTTTGGGGATTTCAAATTGTTAATGATAGTTTATACTATGTTAAAAATAAAAGACTATATAAAAGAAATTTATTAAACAAGAGAGACGATATAGTCATAGATGATAATATTGACTCTTTTGTTGTTGATAAAAACCAGAAATATCTATTAATTAAACATTGGGCCTTTCAACCATTCCATCATACATGCTTTCTTATTCTTATAAATCTACATAGTAAGAAAAGAACGATTCTTGAAGAGGGGCAGATTGTCTCTTTTGATTTTATAAATTAGAAAGTTTGAAGTTGTTGAGAAATCAACTGTAAGGTCTAAAAAATCTAATTTATTGAATATATGTAAGCCATGATTGACACTCGTCCTTATCATGGTATGGTTCGGACCATGTTGAAAAGAGCAATTTTGATTTATAAGATCCTCGTCATCCATTTGAGCTACCTGCATTCTGCCTTGAGGGAGATCTACCTGTACTATGAGTCACCCTATCCTCTATATATTCTGATGAAAAAGTTTTCTCTGGCAAACAGGAAGATCAAAGTCACTTTGCTGTCAAATAACAGAGGACGGCCACAACTTGATCAAAAAATTGTTGAACTTATCTTGGAGCTAAAAAAACTCAATCCAACTTGGGGTGCACAAAGAATTGTGGATGAGTTAAAAAAAATTGGAAGAAAGGTTTCGAAACAGACTGTTCTCAACTACCTTGAAATTTATGGACTAAGAACACCTCCACCCCACAATGGTTTAACTTGGAATGAATTTCTTAGCAGTCACAAGTTTAAAATAGGAATTGATTTTACTTCCAAAATTTCTATTTGGGGTGATCAAATTTTTATCTTTGTCATTCTCAACCTTGATACTCGCGAGATTCTTCATATAGCTCCTACCTTCAATCCATGCTCAATTTGGATAAAACAACAATTCAAAAATGCTTTTTATGATTTGGATGAATATCCTACTCTCTGCCTTTGTGACCGTGATCAAATTTTTGCACGATGGTTTACGGTTATGATGAAGGATTTCTTTGATATCAAAGTTGTCCATACGCCAATAAAAACTCCTGAACTGAATGGCAAAGTGGAACGGTGCCATCGTTCAATTAAGGAAGAGGGATTGGTAAATGTTATTCCAATAACCATCCCGCAGACCTTGACTGCTTGTGGCCTTTATAAGGACTACTATAACAAATATCGACCTCATCAAGGCATCGACGGGAAAATTCCTCTTAGAAGTGATGATATGTCCACTACTAATTTATTTTTTGAAAGAAAAAAACATCTTGCCGGGCGAATCACGACGTTTGGGCCTATGGCCGCATAAAAAATCATGTTTCGAAATTTCAAGACTTTAGATTTTTTAGA
>JAHIWE010000069.1 GCA_018816105.1 bacterium
CAAATCCTGAAGATGAATATTTAGAAGTACATAATAAACTTGCTGCAAATATTGCAACTCTAAAAGATTTAAGCTAATTTAAAACCCTTTATTTCACTTCTTTATTTAATATTGGCTATTATTTCACTTAGAAATAAAGCCCATATTAAAGGATGAATTTTGTTACTTGGTGTAAATATTGACCATATTGCTGTTTTAAGAGAAGCTAGAAAAATAAACGACCCAAATCCCCTAGATGCCCTTGGTATTTGCAAAATTGCAGGGGCAGATCAAATCACGATACATTTAAGAGAAGATAGACGTCATATTCATGATAATGATGCAATTGCTATTTGCGCTCAATCAACTCTGCCTGTAAATCTTGAATGTTCTATAAATCCAGATATTATTGATATTATTTGCAAATTAAAACCCTCTCGTGTTACTCTTGTTCCTGAAAATAGAAATGAAGTTACAACAGAAGGTGGACTTGATGTAAAAGGAAACTACGAAAAACTTCAAAAAGCAATAGATAAACTTCATGCTAATGAAATTGAAGTTTCACTATTCATTGATCCAAAGGATGAAGTAATTGAACTTTCAAGTCAATTAGAAGTTGAGTGGATAGAACTACACACAGGAACATTTGCAAATATTTATGCAATGCTTTATACAAATTTATCTCAAACTCATCATACAATTAAAGAGTTAGAATTAAGTAAAAATGAATTAAAAACTAAACTTGAAAAATCAATAAAAGAGATTGAAAGAACATCAAAACTTGCAAAAAAATTAAATCTAAAAATTGCTGCTGGTCATGGACTTAACTATCAAAACGTAACACTAATTTCAAGAATTCCTGAAATTGAAGAGTTAAATATTGGTCAAAGTATTATTGCAAGATCTGTATTTATAGGTCTAGAAAAAGCAATTATTGATATGAAAGAATTAATTAAAAATGACTGATTATAAACCAAAAATAGCAATTAGTATTGGTGATTTAAATGGTATTGGAATTGAAATTGCTTTAAAATGCCATGATAAAATATCAAAAATTTGTAAACCAATTTATTGTATAAATAATAAAATGCTAAAAAGTGCTGCAAAAGAATTAAAGCTTGAAATTCCTAAAGATTTTGAGATTTTTAAAACAAAAGGTGAATTTGAGATAAAAGCAGGAACAGTTTCAAGAAAAGCTGGAAAATACTCTTATGATTCTTTTATGGATGCTATAAATCTTGCAAATACAAAAGAAGTAGATGCAATTTGCACACTTCCTATTAATAAAGAAGCTTGGAGTAAAGCAGATATAAAATACAAGGGTCATACAGAGGTTCTAAGAGATTTTTTTGGTAAAAATGCAATTATGATGCTTGGATGTAAAAAGATGTTTGTAGGACTATTTACAGAGCATATACCTCTTAGAAAAGTTGCAAAGAAAGTTAATGAAGAGGATTTGACTACATTTTTAATTGATTTTTATAAAAATGTGAAAAATGACAATATTGGCGTTCTTGGTCTTAATCCACATGCAAGTGATAATGGGGTTTTAGGAGATGAAGAAGTTTTAATTTTCAAAGCTATTAAAAAAGCAAATAAAGCTTTAGATAAAAATATTTTCAAAGGCCCATTAGTTCCAGACACTGCATTTTCACCACTTTCAAGAAAAAACTATAAATATTTTGTAGCTATGTATCATGATCAAGGTTTAGCTCCACTAAAAGCTTTATATTTTGATCAAAGTATAAATGTAAGTTTAAATCTTCCAATAATTAGAACTTCAGTTGATCATGGAACAGCTTTTAATATTGCATATAAAAATGAAAAAGTAAATACAAAAAGTTATGTAAATGCAATTAAAGAAGCAATTATTTTAATATCAAATAAAAAATGAAAAGTTTAGAAGTTTGTTATGAAATTAACTTTTCAAAAGTTAATTTCATTGAACGAAAAATAAAAATCGAACATAATAAAACCATAATATCAGGTGCTTCTAAAACTGGTAAGAGTTACTTGATTTATGATTTTTTATCTTCTTTTAAGCCAAAAGAATACTTATATATTGATTTTTCTGATTTAAGAAATGATATTATCGAGATTTCGCAAAACATACAAAGATTTATCAAAATGAATGAAATCTCTGTTTTAGTTTTGGAAAATTTTGATTTTCAGTTTGAACTTCCTCTTTGTGAAAATATAATAATTTCTACAATCAATCCAAGAAAAATAAAAGGTTTTAAAAATCTAATAATTGGTGCTTTAGATTTTGAAGAGTACTTATTACATGATAATAAGCATCAAAACATTACTCAAAGTTTTAATGTATTTTTAAAATATGGAAATTTACCAGAGCTTATAAATATCGATGAACACAAGAGAATTCATAGATTACAAGAAATAATTGAACTTCAATGTAAAGATGTTACACAATATGAGATTTTTAAAATCTTAGTTGAAAATATAGATGAAAAAAAATCACTTTTTCAACTTTTTAACTCCCTAAAATTAAAAATGAAGATATCAAAAGATAAGTTTTATGAAATTTGTAAACTTTATGAAAATAATAAATCAATCTATTTTTTACAAAAATATAATCAAGAAAAAGCAACAAAAAAAATCTATTGCTATAATCACTCATTTATAAATGCAATCTCCCATACAAAAAAGTTTAAAAATGAATTTTCTAACCTAGTTTTTTTAGAATTAATAAATAAATATGAAGATATTTACTACTTAGATAATATTGATTTTTATATTAAATCAAAAAATATAGCTGTTGTTCCAATTCCATTTTTTAATACTTTTTTAACTGGTAATTTAGTAAAAAAAATAATAAAAAATGCACAAGAGTTAAATATAAATGAAATAAATATTATCACCATTTCAAATAATGAAAAAATATCCGATCCAAAATTAAAAATAAATGTATTGCCTTTCTATGAATGGGCATTAAGCTAAGTATTTGTTAATCATTATTTAGGTAAAATCCAAAAATTATAGAAGGATATGCATATGAACAAAAGAGTACTTGTAAAATTTTCTGGTGAAGCACTAGCTGGTGCTGAAGGTTATGGTATTGATACTCAGATATTAGATTATATTGCTGAAGAGATTAAAAGCCTAGTAGAAAACAATATCGAAGTTGGTATTGTTATTGGTGGTGGAAATATAATCAGAGGAGTAACAGCAGCAGCTGATGGTGTTATTAAAAGAACAAGTGCAGATTATATGGGAATGTTAGGAACTGTTATAAACGGTATTGCAATGCAAGAAGCACTTGAGTACAAAGGTTTAAGTGCAAGATTACAAACTGCCATAAAAATGGAGCAAATTGCTGAACCATTCATTGTAAGAAAAGCAATGAGACATTTAGAAAAAGGTAGAGTTGTAATATTTGGAGCAGGGACTGGAAATCCATATTTTACTACAGATACAGGTGCAACACTAAGAGCTACTGAAATTGGAGCTTGTATGTTAATTAAAGCTACTAAAGTTGATGGTGTTTATGATAAAGATCCTATGAAATACTCAGATGCTGTAAAATATGATACATTATCTTATGATAAAGCACTAGAAGATCATATAAAAGTTATGGACGATACAGCAATCGCATTAGCGAAGGATAATAAACTTCCAATTGTTGTTGCTAATATGAATGAAAAAGGTAACCTACTAGCAATCATCCAAGGTGATTATAGTAAATGTTCAATCGTTAAGTAAAAATTAAATACCAAAAGGAATAATTTATGATGAGATTAGAAGAAAGAATATCAAAAGCTTTAAAACAAGTTGACAATGACAGATATATTTTAGCAATTGCAGTTGGACAAAGAGCGGATGAATTAAGTAAAGGTGCTAAACCGTTATTAGAGCATAATACTCAAAAAATGAAATATACAGATATCGCAATTGATGAGATTGCATCTGGTTTACTAAGAATCGAAGGTTTTGTAGACAGAAAGTAAAGATAAGCCTAAAAACTTATCTTTAGGTCTTAACATTATGGATCCATTTATCAAAGAAATTCAACATATAAACAATGTTGATGATGCTATAAACAAACTCAAAACTCAAACTGAAATATCACCAAAACTTATAGAAATAATTAATTTTATTATTGAAGCACATGAAGGTCAATATAGAAAAAGTGGAGAACCTTATTGTGTTCATCCAATTTTAGTAGCCTGTATAACTGCACACTTTTCCAAAGACGAAGCCATAATAGCAACTGCCCTACTTCATGATGTTGTTGAAGATACTTATCATTCACTTGATTACATCAAAGAAAGATGGGGAAGTGATATTGCTCATATGGTTGATGGTCTTACTAAAATCGTTGAAATAAGAGAGCATGAGTTTATTGCTTCTGATGAAACAAGTGATTCAAGAATTATATCATCAGCTTTAACATTTAGAAAAATGCTAATTGCATCAATTGATGATGTAAGAGTTCTAATCGTAAAACTTTGCGATAGACTTCATAATATGCTTACTCTTCAAGTTCTTCCTGCTAATAAACAAAGAAGAATTGCAGAAGAAACTCTTGTAGTTTACGTTCCAATTGCAAATAGATTAGGAATTTCTAATTTAAAAAATG
The DNA here is from genome assembly GCA_018816105.1 of bacterium. GTDB lineage: Bacteria > Campylobacterota > Campylobacteria > Campylobacterales > Arcobacteraceae > Aliarcobacter. The sequence continues at coordinate 4,577 of JAHIWE010000069.1, forward strand.
CCTTAGAAGATTTAGCATTTTTTTACATCTATCCAGAAGAATATAAAAAAATTGATGACTTCTTAAAAGTGCAACAGCATACTATGCAATTAACTTTTAATAATTTTATATCTACAACAAAAAATTTATTAGAAAAAAATGGTTATGATTTAAATAAAATCAAAATCTACGCAAGAATAAAACATCACTATTCAATTTATTTAAAAATGCAAAGAAAAGGTATTTCTATTGATGAAGTATTAGACTTATTTGCTATTAGAATTTTGGTTGAAGAAGATATAGATTGTTATAAAGTTTTAGGTTTTATGCATTTAGAATTTAAGCCATTAATCTCTAGATTTAAAGATTATGTAGCAACACCAAAAGAAAATGGTTACCAAACGATACATACAACAATATTTTACAATTCAAAGATTTATGAGATTCAAATTCGTTCATTTGAGATGAATAAGATTGCAGAATTTGGAATTGCAGCACATTGGAAGTACAAAACAGGTGCTAAAAATACTACAAATTTAAATTGGTTAAAGTCATTAGAGTTTTCAAATGAAAATGTAGAAGAGTTTTATCAAGAAACAAAAGACAATTTATATACAGAAGAAATCATTATTTATTCGCCAAAAGGAGAAGTTTTTACTCTTCCTGTTGGTTCAACTGCATATGATTTTGCATTTGCTGTTCATACTAATATTGGTAAAAAAGCAATTGGTTGTTATATTAATAAAATTAAAAAACCTCTTTTAACTGAGCTTAAGAGCACTGATATCGTGTCTATTGAATTATCTAATGAAGTAATTGTTAGATGTTCTTGGTTTGATATGGTTAAAACTTCACGTGCTAAAAAACAAATTAAACTTTTATGTACACATAGACAAAAAGAGATTGATGAGTTATCTGGAAAAAATATTATAAATTCAGTATTTTCAAGATACTATGAAGATATAACAAAAACATATCATGTTGATTCATTATATAAAATCCCTCAAATATTAGATTTTTTCAAGCACACAAAACAAGTTCTTGAAAAAAATATAATAAATGACAATGGATTAATGACTAGATTTAAAATCTTAACTAGTAAAATAAAAGAATTTAAATTTGATAATGTTTTAATATATTCAAATTTCAGTATAAGTTCTGTATCATTTGACCATTGTTGTCATCCAAAATTTGGTGATGATATTGTTGCATTTAAAAACGGCAATGAAGCAATCATTCATCATAAAATGTGTGATAAAGCTTACAGTAAAATAAAAACAAACCAACAAATGCTTTTCTGTAAATGGACAAAAAGTAGTGTTTACCAATATAAAATGGTAATTAGTATTCCAAATACGAAAGGTGAATTAGCAAAAGTATTGACATATTTAGCTGAAAATGAATTTTATATTCTTGCAGTTGAATTTGGAAGACAGAAGCATTCATATATTCAATACTGCGATATTGAATTTGAAATAAACAAATCAAATATTGAAGAAGTAAGAAAAATTATAGAAAGAAAAGTAAAAGTTATAGAATTCTTTTCAAAAAAAGATGCATATACTAAATAAGTTGTAAAGGTAAAGAAGATTAATGGAAAATAGAGTTCAAGAAGCATTAAGTGAAATTAAAAGAGGTAGTTTTGAAATTATAGATATTGAAGCTATCGAAAAACTTATAAAAAGATATTTTGAAACTGGCGAAAACTTCTATGTAAAAGCTGGTTTTGATCCAACTGCTCCTGATTTACACTTAGGTCATACAGTACTTATCCAAAAATTAGCAACTTTCCAAAAGTTTGGAGGAATTGTTCAATTTTTAATTGGAGATTTCACAGCAACTATTGGAGATCCAACAGGAAAAAGTGAAACAAGAAAAGTTTTAACTGAAGAAGACGTACAAAAAAATGCAGTTTCATATAAAGAACAAGTATTTAAAATATTAGATGAATCAAAAACACAAGTTATGTTTAATTCAACTTGGTTAAAAGAACTAGGAACTGGTGGTTTAATATCACTTGCTTCAAACTTAACGGTAGCAAGAATGCTAGAACGTGATGATTTTTCAAAAAGATATGCATCAAATACACCTATTGCTTTAAGTGAATTTACTTATCCATTATTACAAGGTTATGATTCAGTTGCTATGAATACTGATATTGAACTTGGTGGAACTGATCAAAAATTCAACTTATTAATGGGAAGAACTTTACAAAAAGCTTATAATTGTAAAAAACAACAAGCAGTTCTTATGATGCCTATTTTAGAAGGTCTTGATGGTGTTCAAAAAATGTCAAAATCATTAGGAAACTATATTGGTGTAACTGATGAACCATTTGATATGTTTGGTAAGATATTATCTATTTCTGATGAATTAATGTGGAGATATTTTGAATTAATATCTGCAAAATCATTAAAAGAAATAGAAGAGATAAAAGAAGGTGTAAAAAATGAAACTTTACATCCTAAAAAAGTAAAAGAATCACTTGCAATGGAAATTGTTGAGAGATTCCATGGAAATGGCGCTGGAGCAAAGGCAAAAGAAGAGTTTGAAAGAGTATTTGCAAAAAAAGATATTCCAACAGATATTCCAGAATTTGTATTTGAAGCTCCTGTTTGGGTTTGTCAAGCATTAGTTGATTCAAAATTAGTTGATTCTACATCACAAGCTAGACGTGATGTAAAAGCGAATGCAGTGTCAATAAATCAAGAAAAAATAAACGATGATAAATTAAATTTAGAAATTGGTGAATACATTTTACAAAAAGGTAAAAAGAATTTCGCTAAGATAATAATAAAATAGAAAGGCTAATTTTGAAAATAGGAAAATATGAAATAAAACACCCAATTATTCAAGGCGGAATGGGCGTTGGAATAAGCTGGGATCAATTAGCTGGTAATGTTAGTTTAGAGGGTGGATTAGGTGTAATTTCTGCAGTTGGAACAGGTTACTACAGAAATAAAAGTGAGAGTGTACAAATTGTTACAAAAAAAGATAAGCCAAAAGATGTTGCTAACTTTTATAACAAAGACTCTTTATTTGAAATTGTAAAAAACGCTAGAAAAATTTGTGGAGATGCACCTTTAGGTTGTAATGTTTTATATGCAATTAATGATTATGGAAGAGTTGTGCGAGATGCTTGTGAAGCTGGTGTTAATATCATAATTACAGGTGCTGGAATTCCTACAAATATGCCTGAATTTACTAAAGATTACCCAGATGTAGCATTAATTCCAATAGTTTCAAGTGCAAGAGCATTAAAACTTATTTGTAAAAAATGGAAAAGATATAACAAACTTCCTGATGCAGTTATTGTAGAAGGACCTTTAAGTGGTGGACACCAAGGGTTTACTTATGATCAATGTATGCAAGAAGAATTCCAATTAGAAAATATTGTAGGACCTGTTATTGAAGAAGCTAAAAACTGGGGAGATTTCCCAATAATAGCAGCAGGTGGAGTTTGGGATAAAAATGATATAGATAAATATCTTGCTATGGGATGCTCAGGTGTTCAAATGGCTACTAGATTTATTGGTACTTTTGAATGTGATGCAGATGCAAAACTTAAAAATGTATTATTAAATGCAAAAGAAGAAGATATTACATTAATGAAATCACCTGTTGGATTACCAGCTAGAGGTGTTAGAACAAATTTACAGTTTTCAATTGAAAATAACACAGCACCAAAAGTACAATGTATTTCAAACTGTGTAGCACCTTGTAATAGAGGACATGAAGCTAAAATTGTTGGTTATTGTATTGCAGATAGATTAGGTGCTGCATATAATGGTGATGTGGAAACAGGTCTGTTTTTTACAGGATCAAACGGTTATCGAATTAACAAAATCATTTCAGTGAAAGAGTTAATGGAAAAATTAACTCAAGGAGAATAAAAATTTTTAAAAAATTTTTTATTCTTACTTTTTTAACATTTAACTTATTGTTTGCAAACGGTATTATTAGTGATTTAATGCAACAGTACCGTACTGCAAAAATGGATTACTTAAAAGCCCTCATTGAAAAAGATGAACAAGGTAAAATTGAACAACTAAAAAAGATTATTGTATTAGGAGAACAACTAAATAAAGATGTTACTCCTGATAAGAAAAAACTAGAAATTCTTGAAGCAAGGGGGAATAAAAACCCTACGCCTCCAAGAAAATTAGAATCAGCAACACCAATAGTGCAAAACTCAAAATCATCATCCTCTTCATCTTCAAGTAATGATTTATATTACTCGATAAAATCAGTTTATACGTCTAATAATACAGTTATTGTAGATTTTAATGTTGATATAAATGAAAAAGATATTAGATTCTTTGAACTAAATCAAAATCCAATACATAAAGACGTATTTGATATTAATGGTTATTTTAAAGATGCAGGTCCTACAAAACTAGCTATAAATGGAATTGATAGAATTGCTATTGGTCAATATAAACCCGATGTATTAAGAATTGTTTTAAGTGATAAAAAAAATCTTAATACATCTTACACTGTAAGTAAAAATCAAATAATTATATCAGTAAATGAAGCTTCAATAAAAAAAGATGAAGATATATATACTCCATCAAAAACTAATAATGAAGTTAGTAAAACAAATGAAGTTCCTGCAAGTAACGAAAATAGCGCTGGACAAAATATAGATTTGGAAAATCCTATACGTTCTATGGAAACTCAAGGTGATAAAATTCTTGTTAAATTTAATAAAAGTTATTACAAAAGAGATGTTCAATTTGTAAGATATAAAAATGCCTCAAATTATGAAAATGTTTTTAATATAAAAGGTAAATATAAATATACAGGGCCTACAAAATTAACAATTGATGGCGTTGATAAAATTGTTGTTAGTGATAGTGGAAGTAATGAAGTAAAAATAAGAATCATAAATAATTATAATCAAAAAGTTAATTATGTACTTAATGATAAAGAGCTTACCATTACTACTTTTCCAAAAGATCAAGGTTCAAACAAAACAAAAGATACAACAAATACTAAACCAACAGCCATAGCTGCACCACAACCAAGAATTATAAATAAAACAATAGTAATTGACCCAGGACATGGTGGAGATGATGCAGGGGCTGTAGGACCAAATAAAAGATATGAAAAAGTAATAAATTTGAATGTATCTAAGAATTTATATTCAATATTAAAACAACGTGGATATAAAGTATATCTTACAAGAAGCAATGATACTTTTATAAAAGTTATGAATAGAACAGTTTTAGCAAATGAAAAAAATGCTGATTTATTTATTTCTGTTCATACAAACTCAGTTCCAAAAGAAAAAGCCCATGAGATTTCAGGAATTGAAACATTTTTCTTAAGTCCAGCTAGAAATGAAAGAGCAAAAAGAGTTGCAGCATTGGAGAATAAATCAGATATTAGAGAAATGAGTAATTCATCAAAAGATGTATTTTTAGAATCATTAAATAGACCAAGAATCACAGCTTCACATAAACTAGCAATTGATGTACAAGCAGGTATTTTGCAATCTACTAGATCAAAATATAAAGATATAAATGACTCAGGTGTTAGAGAGGGTCCTTTTTGGGTTCTAGTAGGTGCACAAATGCCTTCTATTCTAGTAGAACTTGGATATGTATCACATCCAACTGAAAGTAAAAGATTATATGATAAAAGTTACCAACAACTATTAGCAAATGGGATTGCTAATGGTGTAGATTCTTACTTTTCAAAAAATCCTTAATCTCTTTGATTAAAGTTTCTTGTTTATTTTTTATTCTAGGAAGATTAGTCAAAGGGAAAAACTTTACCTTTGAATTTTCCCAAGACAGGTAATTACTTTTCAAAGTATCAACATCAAAATACTTATTTAAATCTTCAATATTATCAGCATTAACCAACCAAATACCAACATCTTTATCTATATTTATTTGTTCAAAATAATCTTCAAATAAAGCTGTTTCAACACTTAAGGAAGACTCTTCAAAGAATTCTCTTTTAGCACATTCATAAGCTGTTTCATTTTTGTTTTTAGTTCCCTTTAGACAACCCCATTTGTTCTTACTAGCAACAGAAAGACATAATAATATTTTAATACTATTATCTCTAATTAAATATGGAACTATTCCATAAGCTTTAACATGAGATCTCATTTATATGACCTTTTATGAATTGATTTTTCTATTATAAAAATATATTGATATTACTATCCAAAGAAACATTGGTAATAAAATTGAGATTTCAGGAATTACTATTCCACCATTTGTAAATTTAAATAGCATAAAAAAGAATCCCCAAACAATTAAAGTACCAAATATTGAAAAAGAAGTAAATTTACCAAGATTAAAAAATCTACTATTTAATGATGCATATGCATAAATTAATAACAATAGTGGGATCACAAAAAATGGGATTATTATTTGATTATATAAGACACTTCTAATCTTTTGTGTATTGATTTTCTGTTCATTTAATAAAATTAAAGCTGAAATAGCATCAAGAATAGAAAAATCGGATTTATTCTCATATACATTATCAAGAATTTTAGGTTTAAATCCATCTAAGGTATGTAAAAACTTTTCGTATCTTACATCTAATTTTGAACTATCAATATTTATATCTTTTGGTTTATTAACAATTTTAACATTAACAACATACCATTTATCATTTTGAAAATATGCTTTTTCACCTAATATAGTTTCAACAACATCCATATTATTTACTTTAAAAATATGTATATTCTCTGCTCTTTTTTCCAATGGTAATAGTTTTTCAAAATATATATAATAATCATTATATTTTAAAAAAATATCACTTTTACTACTTGTGAAATATTCATTATTTAATATTTTTCTCTTTTGATCATAAGAGTATGCAAGAGGTGTTGCTTGAAGAAAAATTAATAATGTTAATAAAAAAATTGAAATATTAACTATTGGAATAAATATCTCTTTTCTTGTAGCACCCAAGGCATTAAAAGCAACAAATTCATTGTTTCTAATAAAAATTGCTAATGTTATAACCCATCCAAATACAATAGATAAAGGTAATGCAAGAGTTAATGTAAAAAAACTATTATATAAAACATAAAGTAGTTGTAAATTTGCTGATGCTGGTATACTTTTGAAGTTTTGTAAAAAATCAATACCTACGAAAAATAGCTCTAAAGAGATTAAAACGATAATAAAATTTAGTAAGTATTTCTTTAAAATATATTTAGTTAATATGCTCATGTTATTTCAATGTAAATTTTGATTTTATTTGATCGATTTCTTCAGTTTTAAGTGCTTCTATCGCTTTAATAGTATGAGATATTATATCTGGTAGTTTATTCAATTCTTCTTTTGAAAAATTGCTTAATACATAATTTGCAACATCGTCTTTATGGGCTGGTTTTCCAATACCAATTCTAACTCTAATATACTCTTTTGTAATATGTGCATCAAGTGATTTCAAACCATTGTGTCCACCATGTCCACCACCAATTTTAAACTTTACAGTTCCAAAAGGTAAATCTAAATCATCATGAATTACAATAATATTTTCTAAATCAATTTTATAATACTCTTTTATTGCATGAACTGCAACCCCAGAATTATTCATAAAAGTTGTTGGTTTAGAAAAAAGATTATAACCTGATTTTAAAAGAGTAGATTGAAAGTTTGGATTATTTATATTTGAAGTGCTAAGATTTTTAGTTATCTCATCGATAACTAAAAAGCCTATGTTATGTCTTGTTAACTGATATTTGTCACCAATATTACCAAGACCTACAATTAAATGCATAAATATTAATTATTTAGCTTTAATTACACCAACAACTGGAACTCTTGGATCTAAGAAACAAGTTACATCTGCAGGTAAAGTTAAATCTCTAATTAAAATATTATCACCTGTATCTAATTGAGAAACTTCTAAAGTAATGCTATTAGGTAAGTTTTCATAAGTACATTTAACTGGTACTCTTTTTGTATGAACCATTAAAAGACCTTTATTTTTAAGACCTTTTGCAATACCTGTAGTTTTAACAGGAATTTTATAAGATGTAAGTACACCTGGTTGTGCAACCATTAAATCAACATGTAATAACTCCGAAGTTAATGGACATTTTTGGTATTCTTGAACTACAACTTTTGTAATTGTTCCATCAAGATTAACATCAAATGCTAAAGTCTCTTTATTTCTTAAAAACTTAATAAATTCATTTCTTTTAAATGCTGCTGAAACATTTTCTAAACCTTTTCCATAAATATTTGCAATTAAATATCCATTTCTTCTTAAAGTTTTAGTAGCTTGTTTTGTCATACTATCTCTAATGATACCCTCTAACATAACGATCCTTTGTGTGTTTAATTTTAGGGCGTGATTATATAAAAGCTTTCCTAAATTTTTGTTTAAGTCTTTATTAATAAATTATTTAACTTTTATTAATTGAATTTTTGATAATATGATTACCTCAATAAAAAACAAAATACAAGGTATAATCCAATGATATTATTAGATGGAAAAGCATTATCTGAAAAAATCAAAGAAGAAGTTAAAGTAGAAGTAGCTCAATTAGTAGAAGAAAAACACATAACTCCAGGGTTAGCTGTTATATTAGTTGGAAACGATGCTGCAAGTGCAACTTATGTTGCTAGTAAAGCAAAATCATGTAAAAACGCAGGTATATATTCTGTTGTTCATGAAATGCCAGATAGCATTACTCAAGAAGAATTATTAGAAACAATTGAAATGATGAATAACAATCCAAAATTAGATGGAATATTAGTTCAATTGCCACTTCCAAAACATATTGATACAACAGTTGTTTTAGAAGCAATTAATCCATTAAAAGATGTTGATGGGTTCCATCCTTATAATGTAGGAAGAATGGTTTCAAATCTTGATTCATTTTTACCAGCAACTCCATTTGGTGTAATGAGAATGTTCCAAGAGTATGGAATTGAATTAAGTGGGAAAAATGTTGTTGTAATTGGTTCTTCTGATATTGTTGGAAAACCAATGGCTGCACTTTTAACAAATGCAAAAGCAACAGTAACTGTTTGTAATAGCAGAACTAAAGATTTAGCATCTCATACAAAAGCTGCTGATATTGTAGTAATTGCAGTTGGTGTTCCTCATTTACTAAAAGGTGATATGCTAAAAGATGGTGCAGTTGTAATTGATGTTGGTATTAATAGACTTGATACTGGTAAATTAACAGGTGATGCTGATTTTGAAGATTGTAAAGATAAATGTACTCATATAACACCTGTTCCAGGTGGTGTGGGACCAATGACTATTGGAATGTTATTAAAAAACACTCTAAAAGCTGCAAAATTAAGAGAAAAAAGAGAAAGCAAATAGATGTTAAAAAAACTATATGGTTGGTCTTCTTCATGGACTGGAACAATAATAATTGTTCTTGGTATTATATTTTTCGTTGCACAAGCATTTGTAATTCCAAGCGGAAGTATGAAAAACTCTTTATTAATTGGTGATATGCTTTTTGTAAAAAAATTCTCTTATGGTATTCCAACTCCTAGAATTCCTTGGCTTGAAATAAAAGTTTTACCTGATTTTAATGACAATGGACATTTAATAGAAGGTCCAAGACCCAAAAGAGGAGATATTGTAGTTTTTAGATACCCTAAAAATGAAACAATTCACTATGTAAAAAGAGCCGTGGCAACGGGTGGTGATTTAGTTGCGATTAAAGATAAACATCTTTTACTTCATCCAAAAGAGGGAAATGAGTTTGTAAAAGCTAATTATCCAAAAGAGAATATTATTGAAGTTGGAGATAAACTTTGGGTGGTAGATCCATATAAAAAAGATCATCCAGGTATCCATAGTGACCCAGAGGTTGTAGATAATGGAATGAATCCTAGTGAACTATTTAATATGATGCCAATTATTATTCCTGAAGATGAAACATTTATGATGGGTGATAATAGAGATCACTCAAATGACTCAAGATTTTGGGGAACTGTTCCTTATAAATTTATAGTTGGAACTCCTTGGTTTGTATATTTCTCTTGGGATGAAAATAAAGAAATTAGATGGGATAGAGTTTTAAAAACTGTTGAATCTATTGAAGAGAATATGGATACAAAAAATATGCAAATCAATCATGAAAAAGGAATCTATTAATATGAAATATTTTATCGGTGCAGATCATGCAGGTATTGATATAAAAGCTTATGTAAAAGAACTTTTTGAAGAAAGAGGACATGAAGTAGTAGACTTAGGACCTTTTAGCAAAGATAGAGTTGATTACCCTGATTATGCTGCTAAAGTTTGTAATAAAGTACTTGAAAATGAAGGGACTATGGGAATTTTAATTTGTGGTTCTGGACTTGGTATGAGTATGGCTGCAAATAAATTTGATGGTATTAGAGCTGCACTTTGTCACAATGAATATAGCGCAAGAATGGCTAGAAAACACAACGATGCAAATATCATTTGTTTAGGTGAGCGAGTTTCAGGTTATGGAATGATTGAAGCTATTGTTAAATCTTGGGATAAAGCAGAATTTGAAGGTGGAAGACACGCAGGTCGTGTTGAAAAAATAAATGCCTTAGGAAAAATGGGAAGCTGTAGAGCATAGGGTTTAACCCTATGCTTTAGACTCTTTTTTATACATCAAATATCCATCACACTCTTCATAATAATCTTTTAAAACCTTTTTAATCTCAAAGCCAAATTTTTTATATAAATTAATCGCGGTTTCATTTAAAACTTTTACTTCTAAAGAAAAATCTCTATCTATTAAATTCTCAAAACTATACGCTAAAAGTTTTTTGGCAAAACCTCTATTTTGAAAATCATTTCCAATAGCCAAAGAATAAAGCCTATAATATTTTTTTCTCTTAAGCCACAAAATATATCCAGCAATTACTCCATCAAATTCTATTTTATATAATTCATTTTTTATAATATGATATTTAATAGAATTTTTACTCATTGAAAATGGGTCATTTGAAAAAACTTCTCTTTCAATATTATAAAGAGCTGATAAATCTTTTAAATTTGCTTTTGTTATCATTTTTGATAAATTGTATATTTAGGAACTAATTTTTTTGGTCTATATGACATTTTTACTTTTTTAAGATTTTCAAATCCCATATCATCACCAACATTTATATACTCACTATTATATTTCTCTTTTAAAATTTTTGTAAATTCTCTGAAAATAAATTGAGCACATCCAAGTATTTCAAAATCTGTTTTTTCAATAATTACACTTGCTGTGTTTTCATTTATTCGCTCACCTACAGTGAAACCTTTTATTTCATCATCAATATAAATTACAAGTCCAATGATTTCTAAATTATTATAATCATTTATAAGTCTTTTTATAGCAAATCTTTCAAAATAAATACCATCCATAAAAACTTCAACTTCTTCTTTTGGCATATATGTTGTTCTGTCTTTTACCCATTTATTAAACAGATGCATAACGGCCGTACCATGCTTTTCTTTGTCTAGTATTTCAATTCTATGATTTGGATAAACTTTTGAAAATCTATTTATTTCATTTCTTTTTGATTTGTAAGAATCACCTTTTAAATCAATTAAATCATCAACTTTATAAATATAATCAACAAGTTTTTTTTCAATAATAAAATCTTTTAGCATTTCATATACTAAAGTGCCCTCTTCTAAATAATCAACAAATCCTTCAAGTAATTCTTCATGAACATACTCTATTTTCGAATAATTTCTATTACTATTGTGCGAATTCATAATATCAAAACACTGTAACATAGCATCATAAGTATTCTCTTTTTTACCAATTGGTGGTAAAAGCATTGATAATTCACCTGAATTTAATATAAATAAACAAAAAGTATCATTTACGATTGTATAAAATCCTGTTGCTGTTGAAAGCCATATATAATTTCCAGCAAAAGTGTAATCACTAACATCTACATTTATAAGTTTTAGATATTCATCCATTGTACTTTTTGCTCTTAAATCAAAATGCTTTAGAGTGTAATTACTGATTGTCAAAGTTGACATTTTGTTTTATCCTTAATAAAATTTTCGAAATTATACATCTGATTTTAACTTTTGCATCAAATTTTTTTAAATTTAATTCTAAGTGCCTATTTATCAATATTATGAGATAATCAAACAAAATAAAAAAGGCATATTTATGAGTGATTGGCAAGTTTATTTAATGATGTTTATTGTCGTAAGCCTAATGTTACTTGGTAAAAAAATGATGTTTTTTGATGACAAAAAAGAAGACTCAAAGGATAAGAATTGATAAATCCTAGAATTATAGATTATATATTTACTTCAGCATCTATTCAAAGATGGAATGACTATCCAAGAATGGTTCAATTAGTTGAACTTGATAAACAAGCACATAAATTTATTATTGCTTATTTTATAGCAAAACTAGAAAAAGATATAGATTACACACACCTAATAGAAGCTGGAATTTTTGAATTTCTTAGACGTGTAGTTGTAACCGATATTCGACCTGATGTTTTTAGAAAAGCTCTACAAAAAAAATCAAAAGAAATAAACTCATGGGTTATTTCAAAACTCACTCCTTCACTAAAAGATATAAATAATGGAACTTTTTTACAAAAATTTGAAGAATATTTATCAAATCCTGACATGTATAAAAAAGAAAGATTTATACTAAAAGCTGCATCATATCTTGCTACAAAATGGGAATTTTCAATAGTTTATCAAACGAGCCAATTTTTAAATGATATTGAAGATGTAAAAAAAAGTGTTGATGAAGAGATTGAAGACTATTATGAATTAATTGGAGTAAGAAAAATTGCATTAAATAAAAAGCTTGGGAAAATCATAGATTTAAGTGGTAGATTAAGATTTCAAAAAAGATGGGCGCAAACTCCTAGAATTCCTGAAACATCAGTTTTAGGGCATATGCTTACAGTTGCTCTTTTTGGATATTTTTTCTCACTTGAAGTAAATGCTTGTGATAAAAGATTACAAAACAACTTTTTTACAGCTCTATTTCACGATTTACCAGAAGCTTTAACTAGAGATATTATAACACCTGTAAAATACTGTGTTGATGAGTTATCTGATATTATTGCAGAGTATGAAATAGAAAAAATTCAAGATGATATTTTGCCTAATATTCCGGAGGTTTTACATGAAGAATTCTCTTATATTTTAGGTCTTTATGATGGAATAAAAGAGGAATTCACAAATAAAATAAAATTAAATGGCAAAATAGAAGTAGTTGATGATGTATCAAAATACAATACAGATAAATACGAAGCAATAGATGGACTCGCTCTTAAGCAGTGTGATAAACTATCAGCATTTGTAGAAGCTAGTTTATCTATTTCACATGGTATAAAATCAAAAGAATTACTAAATGGTAAAAAAGAGATTTTAAAAGGATTAAAAGAAGTTCAAGGAATCGATTTCAAAGCTATAGCTATGCAAATTGACTATGAATTTGGAACAACAGGTCAAACACAAGCACGAATGGAGTTTGATTAAAATATAGAAAATATAGCTTATTAAAAGCTATATTTTAAATTTGCGTATAAATATCTTCCAGGATCATTAAATGAAGAAGAAGTTGCATACATAATATCTTTGTACATGTTTGTTGATGCATAAGTTTTATCAAATACATTATCAACCCCAAAAGTTAAACCTATATTTTTATGAACTTGATTATTATATTTTAAATTAAATACAGCATATCCACCAAGTTTACTTTCCCCAGCATCATTATCAAATTTACTCCAACTATCAACAGCTATTACTTCAGCTGTATATTTTGATTTATCTATTTCATAATTTAAAGCTAAATTTCCTTTTAATGGTGGGATTTCAGCTAAATCTCTGTCTATTTTTCCAGCAAGTGCTTCATCTTTTTTACCTCTTTGATAAGCAATTCCATAATCAAGTGATAAATTTTCAGTCATGAAATAAAATCCAGAAATATCTAAACCATAAATTTTAGCATCAATATTTTCAAATGATACAGGAGACATTCCTCCAGTATAAGGATTATAAATATAATCTTTTAATATAGAGTAAAATAATTTTGGCCTAATATTAAATGTTCCAATAGTTTTATCAAAACCAATATCAGCTTCATAATTTTTTGTATCTTCTAAATCTGAATTTCCTTGTGCTCCCATTCCTGTTGTATATAGTTCTCTAGCATCAGGAACTCTTGCTGATTTTCCAATACCTGCAAAATATTTTGTATTATCATCTAAATTATAGATGGCAAAAATATTTCCATTTAAAGCAGTGTATTTATTGTCTTTTTTTGTTACATTAGCTGAGTCAATATCAGTATAATCATATCTTAACCCCATTTCTAAATCTAATTTACCAAATGATTTTTCAAGTTTTGAAAATATTGCTTTATTTGTAGTATCTGTTGATGCTAAACTAGAACCTGTGTATGTAGAAACTCCAGTAGTTCTATTTGTAATATAATTTTCACCTCTCCAATTTCTAACACTCGTATCTAAACCTAAAGTTACAACAGAATCAGCAACTTCCATACTATTTTTAATTTTTGTTCCCCACATTGATGTTTTATAATGTGCAGTAGAATATGTAAGCCCACTATTTCTAAGTTTAGTACTCATTGGATGATCAACATTTGAATAGTAGTATTCTAAGTTTAACTCTTTTGATAAGTCTGATAAATTTCTTGCAGTATAGCCAAGAGTATAAATATTTGAATCATCATAATCAGCATCCATTGAACCTGCTGGATATAATACTTCATCACTTCTATTAGCTGTATATGAAAGTTTTATTTCAGAATCATCATTTATATTAAACACTCCCTTTGTTAAAAGTGTATTCTTTTCAAAAGCTTCTTGTTTAGAATCAGAATATAATCTAGAGTTTGCAAATCCTTTTTCTATTTGTTGTTCTGTAAAATTATTCCCATTCCCATCTTTATATTGATCACCTTGCTCTGTTGAAGTAGAAACTAATAATTTAAATCTATCAGTACCACCACTTAGTGTTGCACTAGCTTTTTTATATCCAAAACTTCCAGCTCCTAGATTTACTTCACCATGTACGTTTTTTGTTGGTTCTTTTGTTGTTACTTTTACAAGTCCACTTAATGTTCCAAAATTTTCAACATCATAAGGTCCTTCGATTACTTTTACACTTTGAATATTATTTGATAAAACATGAGAAGTTGCAGGATCCATTCTATTTGGACATGCACCATAAATTTTGGCATCGTCTAAAATGATATTAATATTATCTTTTTTTTGCCCTCTTAAAATAATATCATTTGCAATCCCACTTCTTCGTACAATTGAAATCGAAGGAACATTTTTGCTTAAAGCCTCAGCCAAATCTGCACTTTTTATTTGTTCATTACTAACATCTTTTACTATTTTTGAATTTGCAGTTTCTACTACACTAATTGTGTCTAAAGTTGTGATTTCACTTGCACTTAATATAACAGCAGTTGTTACAAGTGATAAAGAGATAATTTTCTTCATAAATATTGCCTTGTATTAATAAATTTATGAATTATCCCAAATAGCTGTTAATTTTCTGTTAATTATTAGAAATAGTTTTCTATGTACTCTTTTGTTTCATTTATTTGAAGTTCAAGGTCTTTTTCATCCCAATTATAAAGTTTTGCCATCACTTGACAAATTGTTTCAACACATGATATTGAAGCTTTTTTATCCACAAAACAAAGCCCTATTCTTCGTGATAAAAAATCAATAGGTTTTTTTACAAACTCATTTTCAATACAATATATAATCTCAGCTTTTAAATATGGTAAATCATCATTTATTAACTCAAAATTATCAAGTTCATTTGCTAATAATAAAACTTTTGTTGCATTAGTTCCATAAAGTGTAATTAGTGATTCTTTTGTATTTTTCGATACTGGATAAAAACTTATTAGTTTTTCTAAATCTTCATGCTTTTCTTCATTTCCAAGTAATTTAAAATTTTTTGTAATACAAGGCTCTTTTTTCTCTAAGATTTTTTTCTCTATTAAAAAATCTATCATATCTTGTGCCATTTTTCTATAAGTAGTCCATTTCCCTCCAGCAATTGAAATTAAACCATTTTTAGAACTTGTTATTAAATGCTCACGAACTATCTCTTGAGTTGTATTAATATTCCTATTTTTTATAAGTGGTCTTATTCCACTCCAAGACGATAATATATCCTCTTTTTCCAAAGGCTTTTGAAAATAAATATTTACTTCATTTAACAAATATTCAATCTGCTTATCTTTTACTTTTGGATTCTCATCATAAACACAGCTTTCATCTGTTGTTCCTATTAAACAGTGGTTTAAATATGGAAGTATAAATATAATTCTTCCATCACTTGTATTTGAAATTAATAATGCCTCACTTGAACCTAAAAACTCTTTTTTAACTACTATATGAACTCCACTACTCAAAGCTAAAATCTCATCTGAATATTTATCATCTAAAATTCTAATATTATCAACACTTGCGCCACTTGCATTTATAACACATTTTGAAAAAACTTCATATTCTTGATTTTCAAATTTATCAAAATATTTTACACCTATAATTTTTTGATTTTCATCATATAAAAAACCATTTACTTCACAATAGTTTTTAAGACTTGCTCCTTTATTATTAGCTGTTTGTAAAAGTGAGATTATCATTCTAGTATCTAAAAAAGTGCCATCATAAAAAGATACACATCCTTTTAGTTTTTCATTTTTTATATTTGGGAAAAATAAAGTAGAAACAACTTTATTTAAAAAAGAGTTATTACCTAAGCTTTTTTTACTGGCGATTAATTTATACATAAAAAGACCAATCCATGTATAAAAAAGATTTATATATGAAAAAGTTGGAATATTGATTTTTACTCTTGAAGAAAGGTTTGAGGCATTTTTTAGAAAAATAGCTCGTTCTTGTAATCCCTCTTTTACTAGATCATACTGAGATTTATCAAGATTTTTAATAGCTTTTTCAAGATACCGAACTCCTCCATGAACTAATTTAGAACTTTTAGAGCTAGCACCACTTGCAATGTCATTTTTTTCAAGTAATAAAACTTTATATCCACGTAAAGAGGCATCCAAAACAATGCCACTTCCAACAGCACCTGCACCTATTATAATAATATCATAGTTTTCGTCTTGCAATTGCATGATTTTTCCCTTTTTCAAAGGTTTTTAATAAAAGCTTTGTGTAAAGGTAGGATATAATAAAAATAAATAAAAAGGAATAAAATGCAAATTATTATTGCCATTGCTATTTTGATTGTAGCTCTTACTTTGATACTTTATAAGGTAAATAATAAATTCGAGAAAAAAGAATTTATAATCCTTTTAACTATTATAGTAATCTCATCAATTGCTTATATGTTCTATGAAAAGACACAAGAAGAATTTTTTCCAAAAATGTTTAAAGAAAAATATTCAAAAGAAAAAAGTGCAACTATTGAAGGTTTAAAAGCAGAATTATTAAATAATAAAGTAGTTAGTTCTAAAACTAAGTTTGTTTATAAGTTTACTTATTTAGTAAAAAAAGAAAATAAAGAGTTTTTATGTACTGCATCAGATGTTGAAATAAATAAAATCGAAGATAACTATATCTTCACTAATTTCTCAGATTTAAAAGAAGAGTGTATTTTAAAATAATCTCTTCTTTTAAAATATAAATCACCCAGGTTTAAAAGACTTTTTAGTTTTACAAACCTGAGGGAACAAACAGTTATCACACTCAGGTTTAACTGCTTTACAAATATATCTTCCAAATAAAACCATAGCTTGATGAAAAATATGTAAATCATGCCCTTTTAGTTTTTTAACCAAATCAGCCTCTGTTATATCTACTGTTTTTCCATCGCTTAACCCCAATCTATGTGAAACTCTAAAAACATGAGTGTCAACGGCCATAAGATTTGCACCTTCAAACTCAATCATAAAAACATTTGCAGTTTTATTTCCAACACCTGCTAATTTCATAAGCTCTTTTTGATTGTGAGGAATTTCACCATCATAGTTTTCAAGTACACTTTGCGCCATTTTGATAATATTTTTTGCTTTATTATTGAAAAATGAGCAAGTATTTAATAAAGCTTTTACATCTTCAAGTTGGGCAAAAGCAAGTTCATTTACACTTGGATACTTTTCAAATAATGCAGGCGTTATAATATTTACTCTTTTATCAGTACATTGAGCGCTTAAAATAATTGCAATTAATAACTCATAATCATTTCTATAACTCAACTCTGTAACAGCATCACTGTACTTTTCCACAAATGCTTGTTTTATTATTTCTATATCTGCTTTTGTTGCTTTTTTCATATCTCTTTAACCTTAGCAATTTCATCTCTTAATCGGATAGCTTCTTCAAAGTTTAGATCTTGAGCTGCTTTTTTCATTAGTCTATTTAGTTCAATTAAAATCTTTTTTCGCTCACTAGCTGGCATTTTTTCTATTTTTTCTTTTTTCCATGCAAGTTCATCGTATTCTTCAAGTTTTAGACTTTGATCTAGTCTTCTTTTTGTTGATTTTGGTGTGATTCCATGTAGTGTATTATGCTCTTCTTGAATTTTTCTTCTTCTACTTGTTTCATCTAATGCAAATTGCATTGAAGCTGTTACTTTCTTTGCATATAAAATAACTCTTCCATTTTCATTTCTTGCAGCTCGTCCAATTGTTTGAATAAGAGAAGTTTTACTTCTTAAAAACCCTTCTTTATCTGCATCTAAAATAGCCACAAGAGAAGTTTCTGGGATATCTAAACCTTCTCTTAAAAGATTGATTCCAATAAGTACATCAAAAACTCCAAGTCTTAATTCTCTAATAATATGATTTCTTTGAATTGCATCAATTTCACTATGCATATATTTTACTTTTATTCCCAAATCTGCATAATAGCTTGCTAGCTCTTCTGCCATTTTTTTAGTAAGAACTGTAACCAATACTCTTTCATTTTTAGCAATAACTTTTTTGATTTCATCATGAAGTTTCTCCACTTGAAATTCACTATCAACCACATCAATAATAGGATCAAGAAGTCCAGTTGGACGAATTATTTGCTCAGCTACAACTGAACTTAAATTTAGTTCAAGTTCATTTGGTGTTGCACTTACAAATACAAAATGTGGAGCTTTTTTTATAAATTCATCAAATTTTAAAGGTCTATTATCAAGTGCACTTGGAAGTCTAAATCCATAATCAACTAATACTTCTTTTCTGCTTCTATCAGCTGCATGCATTCCTCTAAATTGAGATAAAGATACATGAGATTCATCAACCACAAGTAAAAAATCTTTATCCATTTGTTCAAAATAGTTTAAAAGTGAATATGGAGTTTCTCCTGGTTTTTGACCTGTTAAGTGTCGTGCATAGTTTTCAATTCCCTTACACATTCCAGTACCTTCAATCATCTCTAAATCAAATTCAACTCTTTGTTTTAGTCTTTGATATTCTACAAGTTTTTGCTCTTTTGTATAATAATCAAGTCTAAGATCGAGCTCTTCTTCGATTTGTTTTACAGCGTTTGCAAGTTTATCATTTGAAACAACAAAGGGATTAACAGAATAGATAATTACCTCATCTAAATCTTTTGATTTATTGTTTGTTAAATATTCTCTTTTTGAAATAGACTCAACCTCATCACCAAAAAACTCAACTCTAATAAATTCATCTTCATAATAAGCAGGGAAAATATCAATAACATCACCATTTACTCTAAAATCTGCCCTATCAAAAAATTTATCATTTCTTTTATAACCCATTTCCACAAGTTTTATTAAAAACTGTTTTTGAGAGTATTCAAATCCTACTTCAATTCGTTGCACCATAGCTTTGTACTCTTCTGGATTTCCCAAACCATAGTTTGCTGAAACAGAAGCTATTACAATAACATCATCAAAAGACAAAAGTGAAGCTGTAGCACTAAGTCTTAATCTTTCTAATTCTTCATTTATTGAAGAATCTTTTTCAATAAATAAATCACTTCTTGGAATATAAGCTTCAGGTTGATAATAATCATAATAAGAGATGAAATATTCAACATGATTATTTGGGAAAAACTGTTTAAACTCTGAGTACAACTGTGCTGCCAAAGTTTTATTGTGAGTCATAATAAGAGTTGGTTTTTGAGTGGCTTCTATTACTTTAGCAATTGTATATGTTTTACCAGAACCAGTAACTCCTAAAAGAGTATTATACTGGTTTCCAGCATTTATAGAATCACTAAGAGCCTTTATAGCAACTGGTTGATCTCCAGCTGGTTCATAATCACTTACTACTTCAAACTTTGCGATGAGAGCTCCTTTATTTAAGAATTTATAATTTTATATAAAATTATTGACACATCACGTGCTGACCAAATCACTTGATTACTCAAATAATCTCTATCTTTATATATATCAATATTTTCCATATATTTTTTACATACTCTTTGCATTTCTTGTTCAATTTGATTTTCATTTAATTCTAAAATAACATCATGAAATAATCTTACATCATTTGAAATATAATATTTCCCTTTTGTTTTTAAAAAATATAATATAATAGATACTTGCCAGGTATGCCACTCTATCTTATCTAAACTGCTTGATACTTTATTTGCATAATCTAATGACTTATAAGAATCAAAAATAACTTTTGAAGCTTTAGTTAAAGAATCTGAATTCATTTGCTCTATATTTTTAGGGAATTTAATATTGTTTAAATCATATTCAAATAACTTTATATTCATTTTTACTTGATTTTTATTAGCTGTATTTGATATGTTTTTTTTAATTGTTAATAAATATATTAAAATAATTATTAACAAAATAACAATTATAATAAAACCAACTAAAGCAATATTCATATATTTTCTCCTATAAATTCTAAATCATTAAATACAATATATTTATTTTGACAACATAAAGATGGAATATTTATATATATTTTTTCATTAATATTATAGATATCTCCTTGATGATAATGCCCTTCTATTACAATATCAGTATCATAGTTTTCCAACCTTTTTGAAACAATTTTTTTAAAATTATTCATTTTGTGGCAGATGTTTTTATTTAGAAGAGAATTTTCTATTTTTTTTGAAATAAAGTAATTTATATCTATAAAATTCAAAAACTTAAGCAGAATGCTACTTCTTATTAATTTACAATATAAATCATATTTCCAATTTATAAAGTTATCTCCATGGGATAAAGAAATTGTTTTGTTCTTAAATTTAGCAAGAAGGGGTTGATTTTCTCTTTTTATTACATTTATATTAGGGAAAAGAGTTTTTAAGTTATAGTCATGATTTCCTTCTAAATATATAATCTCAATAGTTTTTGATAATTTATTTAAAAGTTCAATAACATCACTATTTTGTTTTATAAAATATCGACTCTCACCTGATATAAAATCAATCATATCACCCATCAAAAAAAGCTGAGAAGTTTTTATCTCTTTATTTTCAAGTTTTTTTAAAAAAACTAAAAACTGAGTATTTTTTTGGTTATAGTGAGAGTCAGCTACAAAAATAGAGCCTTGAAGAATACTAAGGTACATAGGCTATTTTTGGTATTCCTTCATATTCTTCATATCCACATAAGATATTTGCATTTACTACAGCTTGAGAAGATGCTCCTCTTAGAAGATTATCAATAGCTGAACTTACAAAAAGTGCTTTACCATTTTTTGCAGTAAATAAATCACAGAAATTTGTTCCAGCAACTGATTTTACATCAACTGGCTTATCTCTTAATCTAATAAATTCACAATCTTTATATGCACTATTTAAAACTTCATTTACATCAATATCATCTTTAAGTGTTGCAAATACAGAAACTAACATACCTCTTGTAAGTGGCAATAAATGAGGTACAAAATTAATTGAAACATCTTTACCTTTTAGAATTCTTACTTTCTCATGAATTTCTGGCATATGTCTGTGTTTAAATGGATTGTAAGCATGAACATTATCATTTATTTGACAATAGTGCGTTGTTTCACTTGGATTTTTCCCTGCTCCACTAACACCTGATTTTGCATCAATAAAAATTGGAGCATCAGTATCTATATAATCTATAAACGGCAATAAAGCCAATAATGAAGCAGTTGGGTAACATCCTGGGTTTGCAATTAATTTTGCATTTTTAATATCTTCTTTAAAATACTCAGGTAATCCATAAACTGCATTTTCAATATTTTCTTTATCACCATGTTCACAATAATGTTTTTCATAAGCTTCAAGTTCAAGTCTATAATCAGCACTTAAATCTACAACTTTCACATCTAAAGATAAAAGCTCTTTTGCAAAAGCCATAGATGTTTTATGAGGAAGTGCTAAAAATGCTAAATCAGCAACTTTTGCAACTTCACTAGCATTTGCTAACTCTACATCAATATTAATTACACTTTTTAGACATGGATGTAAATCTTGAACATTAATATCTCCAGTTGAATTTGCAACATAAGAGATATTGAATTTTGGATGATTTATTAGAATTTTTATTAATTCTAAACCAGTGTAACCACTAGCTCCTATAATCGCAACATTCATATTAAAGAGATCTCCTTATAACTTACATTTAAAACTTCAAAAGTTTTAACACCACCTGGAAGGGTAGCTCTGATTTCATCACCCTCTTCTTTTCCCATTAACTGTTTTGCTAAGGGTGAATTAAATGAAATCATTCCTTTTTCAGCGTTAGATTCAACACCACCAACTATAGTATAAATAAACTCTTCATCTGTTTTTACATCAACTAAACCAACAGTTGATCCGAAACTTACTTTGTTATGAGGAAGAGTTGAAGGATCTATTATCACAGCTTTTGAAATAACTGCATTTAACTCTGCTATTTGAGAATCAATTAATCCTAATTTTTCTTTTGCTGAGTGATATTCTGCATTCTCTTTTAAATCTCCTAATTGTCTAGCTTCTTCTAATGCAATTACAGTTTCAGGTCTTTCTGTTTTTTTAAGAAACTCTAATGTTCCTGTAATTTTATTATATCCTGCTAGTGTCATTGGTTCTTTATCCATCAACATCTCCCATAATTTAATTTATGATATAATACCCAAAAATAGTAAAAGAGAAGTTTAGATGAAATATGATAGATCAAAAAAGTTATTTGGTGAGGATGTTTTTGAGAAATTCAAAGATGTTAAACTAATACTTTTAGGAGTTGGTGGTGTTGGAAGCTTTGCTTTAGACGCACTTTATAATACAGGAATTACAAATATTACAATCGTTGATTTTGATACTTATGAAGAATCAAATTTAAATAGACAAATGGGAAGCCAAGGTAATATTGGACGAATTAAAGTTGAAGCTTTAAAAGAAAAATATCCAGAAGTTACCGCAATTCATGTAAAAATAACACCTGAGTGGATTGATAATTTTGATTTCTCATCATATGATTATATTTTAGACGCAATTGATGATGTTAAGCCAAAAGTTCACCTAATTAAAAAACATTTTACTAAAATTATTAGTACAAGTGGTGGAGCGAAAAGAATAGATCCAAGTAAGATTGAGTACATCTCTATTTGGGATACTTATAACGATCCATTTATAAAAAAAATAAGAACAGAATTAAAATCACAAGGTTTCAAAAAGAAGTTTAAAGTAATTTTTTCTTCTGAACTTCCTCTTTGTTTAGAGAAAGGAAGTTTTGAGGGGGTTACTGGTTCATTTGGTTTAATGATGGCTTCTGTGACCATTCAAAAATTAATCAATAAATTCAGAAAATAACTTAAAGTTTCTTAAAGAAAAAAACATATATAATAAATAACATACACTTATAAAAAGGATTCTCATGAGCGGTATTAGTGGTAGTGTTGAACAAATGACACAAGCGCATCTTAGAAATGTTCAACAGTTGGCAGTATTTTATACTGGTCATAACAACATTTACGCAATTAACATAGCAAAAGTTAAAGCTTTTATAATTACTGAAGAAGTAGCTATCAATGATACACCAAGAGATACAAATATAATTGCAGGAATTGCAACTATTAGAGGTGAACCTGTAACTTTAATCAACCTTGATGCATGGCTTGGACTTCCAGCACTTGAAGTAAAAGATTATAAGCTAATTATTTTTTGTGAGTTTAATCATAAGAAAATTGGTTTCTTAGTAAAAGATATGCTTGATATTGTAGAAAAAACTACACAAGATTTAAGACATACAGAAGAAACAAACTCTAAAATAACATATACGACATATGTAAAAGTAAATAATAAAGATGAACTTTGCACTGTATTTAATGCAGAACAACTTTTAAGAGATATTCACTGGACAAATGATGGTGAAGATGAAGTTCGAAAATATGTAGATGATAAACTTGAGTCAAATAAAGTAATTCTAGCAGCAGAAGATTCAGGAGTTGCAAGAGAAGTTTTAAATAAATTCTTCAAAAAAACAGGTGTAAGATTTGAGATATATTCAAATGGCGAATTACTAATAAAAAGATTAGAAGAATTAAATCCAAATGATATAGGTATGGTACTTACAGATATTGAAATGCCAGGAACTGATGGATATCAAGTTGCTTCTTATGTAAAAAACAATAAAAAGTTTGAACATATACCTGTAATTGTAAACTCATCTATGACAACAGATGCAGTAAGAGGAAAAATGAATAAAATTGGAGTTGATGGATTTGTAGGTAAAACTGATATACCTAATTTATTTGAATTAACAAAAAAACATTTACTTCGTTAAACCTATAAAATAAGATGAGATTATTTTCTCATCTTATTTTCTTTACTTATTTTTTAAACTATTTATTACTTATCCACTCTTCAAAATATTTAATTTGATTTTCAGTTTGCATTGATGATGTTCCACCAAATGAGTTTCTAGCATTCATTGAGTTTCTTAAATCTAAATACATTACAATTTCTTCACTTACATTTTTAAGTTCATCAGAAGCAGATCTTATTTCCTCAATATTTAATTCACTAATATCTTTGTTTAATTCATTTGCTTTTGTAACTACATCTTTTGTAATATAATAAGCTGTTCTAAAAGGCATGTTTTGTTTTTGAACTAAAAAATCTGCTAAATCAGTAGCACTCAAGTGCCCTATTTTACAAGCTTTTTCCATTTTATCAGTGTTTACAATCATTGTTTTTATAACTTCATTCAATATTGAAATTGAAATTTCAACAGTTTTTACTGAATCAAATACACCCTCTTTATCTTCTTGAGTATCTTTATTATAAGCTAGTGGTAAACCTTTCATAACTGTGAAAAGTGAAATTAAATTTCCATAAACACGTCCTGTTTTACCTCTTAGAAGTTCTGGAACATCAGGATTCTTCTTTTGTGGCATAATAGAACTTGTTGTTGCATACTCATCACTCATTCTTACAAATTGAAACTCATATGATGACCAAAGAATCAACTCTTCAGAAATTCTGCTTATATGCATCATACAAGTAGAGATATTAAATAAAATCTCTAAAGCAAAATCTCTATCTGAAACTGTATCCATTGCATGAATAGTTGGAGATATAAATCCTAATTTTTGTGAAGTTGAATCTCTATTTATATTATGAGGAGTTCCTGCAAGTGCAGCACTTCCAAGAGGACAATAGTTATTTCTTTCATATGAACTTTCAAATCTTTCAAAATCTCTTTTAAACATATTTGCATAAGCTAATAAATGATATCCAAAGTTAAGCGGTTGGGCATGTTGTAAGTGCGTCATACCTGGAATTAACGTAGTTGTGTAATTTCCTGCAACATTTACAAAAGTTTCAACTAACTCTTTTAGTTGCTCTTTAATACTAATTGATTTATCTTGAACATAAAGTCTGAAATCAGTTGCAACTTGGTCATTTCTACTTCGTGCTGTATGAAGTCTTTTACCTGGTTCACCTACAATTTCAGTTAGTCTTGTTTCAACTGCCATATGAATATCTTCATATGCTAGTGAAAATTTAAATTCTCCACTTTCAATTTCATTTTTTACTTGTAAAAGTCCTGTTTCAATTGCTTTTTGTTCCTCAATTGTTAAGATACCTTGTTCACAAAGCATTTGTGAGTGAGCAATTGAGCCTTTGATATCTTGAGCATAAAGCTCTTTATCAAACATAATTGAAGCGTTAAACTCATCTAGTATTTGTGCATTTGTATTTTTTAAAATTTGATTGTTTTGATTTGCCATTTGGTTCCCTAAATTATAATGTACCTAAAAATTAGGCAACATTATAACACAAGTGAGATTATTTAAAAGAAGATAAGTCCATAGGATCAGTTTTTGATATATTTATATATTTTTTTATGGCAACTATACAGTTTATTAAAAAAATCATATTTGACATAAAAAATAAAGTTGCAGCTAAGTAAATTAAATCATTCTCAAAATAAGCTAATACAAAAAATAGTATTGAACTAAGATGAACAAAGAAATTAATCTTAATATATTTTTCATCTATAAACTCTCTTATTGTTGGAAGTTTAAAATAACCCTTAGAATTTAGATGAAACCATGCTAAAAATGGAATTATTTTATAAACCATACCTTGAAGTAAAGAGTATAAAAATCCAAAAGCAAAAATTATTGCTAAAATATAATTTGTCTCAAAAATAGAAAACAACCAAATAACTTGTGATAAAACTAACATAGATAAAGAAAATTTCCAATACCATAAAGTCACATCAAAAACAGGTCTTCTTCTATTATTTAGTGATTTTAATCCATAATATGCAAATAAAATTATAATAGATGTAAAAATGATTTTTAATATTAAAAAATTTATATCAAAATATAAAAATAAAGAAGCTAGAAATAAAAATAAAAAAAGAACTAAAGGAACTCTATTTTGTATATATTTAGGAAAATCAAGTGCCACATAAAACATAGGAATAACTTGAAATGAAACTCCCATAATAAGTAATAGTGCAAAACCAAATAAACCAAAAAGAATATGCATATTCACTAAAGCATAATGAAAAACAGAAAAATTCAAACTAATATGAGATATTGCTAAAACAAGACCTAATAGAAGAGTTATTAATCCAGATACACTAAATAGCCTCATAGTTTTTACTGTTGATGTAAGATACTCAACTTTAAATAACAATTTAATAGATACTACAAAAAATGTAAAAAAAGATATAGCTAAAAATAAAACACCTATATGCAATAAAAATCTTATTTCTAAAATAAAAGAAAAACTCATAAAAAGTGTTCCTAATACCAAAGAGCTATGAACAATAGATGCAAATAGTTTTGACTTTTTTACAACTGCACCTGCTAGAACGGGCATCATTTGCTGCATCGCTCCAAAAATTATCATAGATAAAATTCCAAGGGTAAACAGATGAACTATTCCTATGGCTTTTTGTGAGTATTGATTTGAAACTTCATTAAAAGGTAAAAAGAGAAAAACTAAAGAGATAAGTACTCCAAAAATCGGAGCACTTAAAAAAAATCTAAAAGGCACACTAACAGAGGGTGCTTGTTCTAAACTTAAACCTTTATTGAACATTTTTATATAGCTTTCATATTCTCAATAACTTGAGGAACAAGTGAAGCTAAATGAACATCAGCCATAGCATAAAGCATTTGTTCTTCTTTCATATTATGTTGTTGCATTAACATCATTAAACTTTCACTTACACCAAAAAAATGATTTTTATCTTTTTTGTCTAAATCCTCTTGTAAAGCATTTAATAACTGTCTCATTTGATCATGTTCCATTCTCATAATCATAGTAGGACCTTGTGTCATACCTGTTACATCTTCAAAAGTTGGAAACATAACTTTTTCTTCCATATCAAAATGGTGTAATAAATCTGTTATAAATTTATTTAGTTTAATTGCTGATTCTTCCCAATCACCACTTGCTACTGCATTTTCTAAATTTGCAAACTCTTCATCACATGCTCTGTGATCTGCTGTTAAAAAAGATGAAATTGTACTCATAATATTTGCCTTATAATATATTTTTTACATTATAAGTAAAATAGTAAAAAATTTAATTGATAGTAATCAATATTAATTTTCCTCAATCTCTGCAATTGCATCTTTTATAATATATAAAATCTTACTTCTTGCATTATCTTCATCATTTTCAGGAACATCCCATCCTACAATTGACATATATTTATCAACTAATGCTTTTACATCATCAACAATTGAATCATGTAATTGAGCTAATTCTTTATCTTGTGCATTCATTTTTTTTCCTAATTAGAACTTTTTTAACTATATTTTATTTTTATTATTGAATAATAACTGTTATAATACAATATAATAAAAGTATATACAATAAATTATAAGGTTTTATGTTTTGGGACAAATAAGAGAATTAACTAAAAATACATTAACAAAACTAAAAGAAGAAAACAAAGATACCCTTCCAAGTAATTATTTTATTGAGTTCAAAAAACAAGCAGATTTATCAAACATAGAAATTGAAGAGTTTGAATTATTTGATAAAATCAAAGATGCTCTAACAAATGATGAAAAAAAATCAAATGATATTCAAAACTTCAAAGAATTAGCCATAATTTTAGCAAAAAGAGTTAGCTCAGATGAATTAAAAAAATTGATCAATGCTTTTGATGAAATTTTAAAACCATCTATTGATTTTACTCACTTTGAAGATATAGAAAATTTCATTGCAAAAACTTTAAATGAACCAAAAAATATAATTACAGATAGTGCTATAAATGAATTAAAAGAGATTTCTAAAAATAGAGTTAATAAAGATAGAAGAAATCTAAAAGATAAAACAGATGATATTGTTAAATTAACTTCATTAATGAGTAGATATTTTGATAAAACTCTAAGTGATAGTGAAAATTCAACAGATGAAATAATGAAAATCAAAGATGAATTAATTACCCTGAATATTTCAAATGCATCACAAAGAGAATTAAAAATTGTACAATCAAAACTAATTGATACTATATATAAAATAGAGAATTCTATACAAATAAATAAAACCATACTTAAAGATAATAAAGAAAGATTTAGCAACTTACATAAACAAATTGAAGAATTACAAAAAGAGTTACTAATAGCTAAAGAAGAAAAAGAAACTGATTTTTTAACTAATATATTAAATAGACGGGCATATCATCATGAAATAGAAAAAATGGAAAAAAAATACTCTATGTTTGAAAATAATTATGCAATAATTTTTTATGATATAGATTTTTTTAAAAATATAAATGACATTTATGGGCATACTTGTGGAGATGCTGTTCTTAAAAATTTTGCAAGTATTTTAAAAAGATTAACAAGAAAAGAAGATGTAATTGCTAGATATGGGGGAGAAGAGTTTATTGCACTTGTAAATTATGAAGAAGAAATTGAAATACAAAGATATATAAAAAGAGTAAAAGAGACTATTACTTCAACAAATTTTATTTATAAAAAAAATAATATCCCTATTAGATTTAGTGCAGGTGTTACTTTTAGAAAAGATTATGAATCATACCTCGACGCCAAAAAGAAAGCTGATGAACTTTTATACCAAGCTAAACATAAAGGTCGAGATAAAATTATATTTGATAATGGAATAGAATTTTAGTCAAGTATTATTTTAATAATATTTGCTAATAACATAAAGATCAAGACAAAAATCAAAACTTTTTTAATAAAAACTTCTCCACCTTTTATAGCATAATGGCTTCCTATATAAGAACCCAACATATTGGCAATAGCCATAGGAATAGCAATCATCCATAATACTTTTCCAGCCATAACAAAAGCTATCGCAGATCCCACATTTGTTGCTAAATTTAGAGGTTTTGTAGATGCAGTTGAAATAATATAATCCAAATGTAAAAACTTTTTCATAGAAATAGTCATATAAGTTCCAGTACCAGGCCCTAAAAGTCCATCATAAAAACCAATTGGAGCAGTTGCTAGGATAATATTTTTATTCGTTAATTTAGTATTTTCTTCTTTTATTTCTGAACTTTTTTTAAGTAAAAAAATCAAAGCAACAGGAATTGCAATTAGAATAGCCCATTGAATAATATCATCAGGAATATACATAACTAATTTACTTCCAATATAAGAAGCTAATAAGCAAGGAAGAATAGCAATACTTACAACTTTTATAGAGATTTTTTTACTTAAAAAATATTTTATTGTTGCCATTAAAGTACCAAAAAGACTAGCCATTTTATTTGTCGCTAATACAAAAATAGGAGGAATTCCACTATATAAAAGAACAGGTACCTGAATCATCCCTCCACCTCCTGCAATTGAATCAATATAACCTGCAATAAAACCTGTAATTATAAATATAATAATCCATGTTAATGTAATATCTTGTAAAAATTCCATATATACTCTTTTAATTTTTAGGGAAGTATATCTAAAAGTTATATAAAAGTTTTATGATAATTTCAATTTAAAAAAGATTTATCTATTATGACCAAAGTTGTAAACTAGGTAGATGTGAAATAGCTTTTATAATATCAGTTTTAGAAATAATACCAGCCAAAACATCATTTTCTCCAACGATAGGAAGAGCATCCAATTCAAAATCAACCATAACCTTTGCGATTCTTCTAATATCAGATATAGGATCAGCTGTTATAAGCTCTAATAATTTAATATCATCTATTTTTTTATTTAAAATATATTTACTATTTTCAATATCATCCATTAATAAATCTAGAATCATTTTTTTACTTATCATACCAACAATTTTTTTTCCAAATGAAACAACAGGCATTTGATCAATATCAAATTTAATTAAAGAGTTATAAGCATCATTTACTGTTGATTGAACATCAATATAAATGCAATTCTTAGTCATTATATCTTTTGCATGATACACAGGTTCTGAAGTATCAATATTTGCCATTTTTTTATATTGATTTAAAGCATCATCTTTATCTTTTTTTTGTTCTTTATTGTCTTTATTTTTACCTAATTCTTGAATAAATCCTTCATCTGGTTTTAATCTTGTTTCAGATAATTCATCAATATTTTTAAGATTATATAGATTATCAACAGTACTTCTAAAACCTACATTTCCATTTTTATATATTGCAAACATCTAAAATCCTTTTTTAATATGATTAATCATAAGATAAATTATATAATAGATTGTTAATAAGAAAGATTCATAGAGTTACTTTTCTTGATATATTTATTAAATTTCCAATTAATTGTGTATCCTTTTGATCTATCCAAAACTCTTCATTTGCAACTATGATTAATCTTTTTTTTGTTCTACTTACTACTGTATTTATTAAATTAAGGCTTTTGAAATTATCATTTAAAGAGTTTGTAAAAAACATTTTTCTTTTCCCTAAATTAGAATCATCAACAACAGAAAAAATCACATTATCCCATTCACTTCCTTGGGATTTATGAATAGTCATAATATTTTCAAAATATTTTTTTCCTAAAATCTCTTTTAGAACTTTTACTTGTTTTTTATATGGAGTTAAAATAGCAAAAGATTTTCCTTCTAGTTTTTTTACTAACTCTTTTATAATTAATGCCTCTTCTATACTTGAACGTTCAATTGCTTCATTTGCATTTGAGTTACTATTTATAAACATTAATTGTGTATTTTGATTTAATGCGGATTGAAAAGCAAATTTATATACAAATTTATCTAAAACAGCCGCTAAATTTATTCCAAATCTATGGGTATATTTAAGGTTTTTTTGAATAGTTTTTTCATAGCTTGGCAATGTTTGATTTAAAAACTCTTTATATATTTCTTCTTCATTTTTTTTCAAAAACAGACTTTCAAAGAACAATGAAGATTGAGAATATAAAAAACTTTTTTTAATAGCATTTACATCATCATTTTTAACTTCACTAACAGGAGGAAGTTGCATATGATCTCCTAAAAATGTGATAGGACAATCATTTTTAAAAAGAGTTAAAGCTTTTATATTTGACATATACCCTGCTTCATCACAAAAAATATGATCAACTTCAATTTTATCTTTTAAAGTGTATTGAATAAAAGCATCAATTGTCATGGCTAAAATTTTTGAATATTTTATTCTTTGTTTTGTACTTTGTTCTAAAATATCATTTCTATCATTTGTTATTTGAATAATTCTCTCTTTTAATTTCTCTTCATCAAAGTTTTTATGGTGTTCATCTAGTGCTTGATTTATAAGATTGTCATTTGAGTTTTTGATTAGTTTTTTTAAATTTTCTTCATTTGTTTTACACCATAATTTTAGCTGTGAAATTTTATTATTTAACTCAACTCTTTTTTCAGCAATATTTTCATTATTTAAGTCTTTAAATATTTCATTATAAATTTTTTCACTTTTGATTAAATCTTTTGATTGAGATAAAATTTTGATATTCTCTTCATTTAGATTATCAATTATTCCTTCATATTCTTTGATATTTTCCCTTATACAATCTATATTTATTACTTGTTTTAATCTTTTTTCTTCTATTAATTTTTCATCATAATTTATGCAAGAACTATCTTCTCTTTTTTTTATGGCTTCTTTTATCATTTTACAATTATTAGAAAAATGATAAGATTTTAAAGGTTGAGTTAGAAGATTTATCAAGGGTTGAAAATACTCTATTTTCTCTTCTTCTTTTTTTATTTTTTCTTTATTGTGTTCAAGAATAGAAAAAAAAGTATCAATTTGTTCTAAATCAGAAGTTATAAGTTTTCCTTCTCGATATTTGATTACTCTATTTAAAATTTTAATCTCATTTTCTAAACTTTCAAGAACCTTTTCTAAACCTCTTGTTTCACAAATTTCTGGATATTTATCAAAAAAATCTTTAGATGGAATTCCAAATCTAAGAATTTTTTCATTTGGAATTTGTAGTTTTTCAGTATTCTCTAAAACACCCAAAAGAATCTGCTCCAATGCTACATTTGTTGGAGCAACTATTAAGACTTTTTTATCTTCAAATATATAGTTTATTACACTTGTTGATAAAACTGCTTTTGTTTTTCCAGTTCCAGGAGGTCCCCAAATATATGAATATGAGTTTTGGAATATTGCATTTACAGCCTCTATTTGATTTTCATTTAAAATTGTATCAATACAAATATCAAGTTTTGGCTTTTTTATACTTGGAAGTTGAGCTGAAAAATTCAATTCTAAACCATTTTTATCATACCATTCAATCAAATTATTTATTAAAAAAAGTAAATCAGTAACTATAAAAAAGTCATCACTATTTAACTCTTTTAAGTTTATATCTTCTCTTAAAATCTGAATATAAAGCAGTCTATTTTTTTCATCATACTCTTTTATTAAAATATCTCTTTTATTAAAGTAGTACTCATTTGTAAGATTATTTTTATAATAAGTTTTTTCAAAATCAAAAATAGGTTTCTCAAGTTTTATCTCAAACAACAGTGGAGAACTTCCCTCTTTAAAAAAAATTGAGTGAACTTTTTCTACTGTTTTTCCATTATGTTCACTATATTTTTTCACATAATCATAATAATAAAGTGATTGAGAATGACAAAGTTCTTTGATTTTTGATATTTCCACTGATTTCCGATTTTATGAAGATTTGAAAGATTTGAATTGTAACAAAGAGTGCTTTATAGCGA
The DNA here is from genome assembly GCA_018816105.1 of bacterium. GTDB lineage: Bacteria > Campylobacterota > Campylobacteria > Campylobacterales > Arcobacteraceae > Aliarcobacter. The sequence goes on from JAHIWE010000069.1 coordinate 38,029, forward strand.
TATTAATTTTTATAATAAGTTTTTAATGAAGATATTAATACACTTATGAATAATTAATCAAACACTATATTTTACAGATAAAAACTAAACTATCTAGAACTTAGATACTCAAAATCTAATAATTGCTATAAAGAACATATTCATAATACTTTATCAATTGGGGCTATATTAAATGGGAAAAGAATTTATACAAATAAAAATAAAAGTTTTATTCTCAAAAAAAATCAATTAGCAATTGTAAACCCAAATATAAGTCATAGCTGTAACAATAATAGTAAAACTGCAAATAAGCTCTATATGCTATATTTATCAAAAGATTGGTGCTTGAGTGTTCAACAAAGTATTTTTCCAAATATAAAAGGGTTTATTCCTTTTTCAAATGAATTAATAAACAATAAAACTATTTATAATAATTTTATTAAACTATGTGAATTACTTTTTTCAAATAGTTTAATTTTAGAAAAAGAGACACTTTTAATAGAATTTTTCACTTCTTTATATGTGAAATATAATCAAGAAATTAAAATTGAAATTAATGATAATTCTATTATAAATAAAATTATTGAATATCTAAATTACAATATCAAAGAAGATATAAGTCTATATGATTTATCAAAAGAGTTTAATCTTTCAACATTTTATATAACTAAATTATTCAAAAAAGAGTTAAATATTCCTGCTCATTCCTATTTTATAAATCTAAAAATTGAATTTGCAAAAGATTTATTAAAAAATGGATTAAGTATCTCTCAAACAGCACTTGAGTGTGGTTTTTTTGACCAAAGCCATTTTCATAGAAACTTCAAAAAAATTCTTGCAATTACTCCCAAACAATACCAAGACAATTTTGTACAATAATTAATTTCTTGATTTTCATACAATCTTTTTTTAAAGGAGATTTATGGAATTACAAATATATTTACAAGATTTTTTAATTTTAGTTTTTGCACATTTTATGGCACTGATAAGCCCTGATGTTGATTTTTTTATTATCATTAACTCAACATTAAAATATGGTAGAAAAGCTGGATTTATGAGTGCTTTTGGTATCTCTATTGCTAATTTAATTTATATAATATTAGCACTATTTGGAATTACAATTATAAAAGAGAATATTTATATATTTAATTCTCTAAAGATTTTAGGATCTTTATATTTATTTTTTATATCTTATTATCTAATTCAATCAAAAAAAAGAGATTTATTTAATAAACATATAAAATATGAAAATGCTAATAATTTATTTGATAGTTTTATAAAGGGTTTTATTAGTGCTGTATTAAATCCTAAAAATTTTATCTTTTATTTTACTATGTTTTCAATTACTATTGAAAAATCTACACCTTTTTCTATTCAAATTATTTATGCATTATGGATGTTTTTTGCTGTATTGATTTGGGATATTTTTATTGTTTATGTTATTAGTTTAGAAAAGATAAAAAAAGTTTTTAATAGCTATATTAATTTGATAGAAAAAATCTCCGCATTATTTTTAACTTTTATTGCTTGCATGATTATTTATAAGCTATAAAAAAAGGCTCATGCAAACTGCACAAGCCTTTTTTAATAATTGTTAGTATTTATTTGTTTTATTTATTAGATTGGTAAAACTCTTAAGTTTTCATCAATTTTTTGTTGTAATACAGATTCGATTGCATATAAAGTTCCTGAAGATCCAGACGAACATCCAGAACATGAACCTAAGTATCTGATATATAAATCATAATGAGGTAAGTTATCTTTAATATCAATAATTTCCATATTTCCACCATCCATAACTAGCATTGGTCTAATATCAGAATCTAATACAGAATCAATTGCTTTAATTCTTTGAACTAAAGTCATTTTATCAAATGATAATGTTCCGCTAGCACTTGCATCTGCTGCATTTTTCATTTTTGATTCTTCCATTTCAGCTCTTACATCTTTTAAAATATCAACTAGGTAGTACTCTTTCGCTTCATGACCACCTGGTTTAATACATGATTTACAAAAAGCACCAGCTTTTGTATAATCTGTAATTTGCTCAACAGTTTTTAAGTCATTGATTCTAATAACTTCTCTAATTGTTCCTAATGAAACCCTTGCACATTCACAAACGATTACTTCAGTTTCAAAAGATTCCATATCAACACCTTTGTACTCAGCTGCTGCTTTTTTGATAACATCATAAGCCATAACTGAACAGTGCATTTTTTGAGGTGGAACAGCTGGTGTATCTGCATTATCTCTTAGTGCAAATTCAACATCAATATTTGTGATTTTAACAGCTTCATCAACTGTTTTACCAACACAAAGTTCTGCCATAACATCAGATGATGCAATTGCAGTACCACAACCAAAAGATTTAAATTTTGATTCTACAATTTTATCATTTGACTCATCAACTGCCCAGTAAAGTCTTACTGCGTCACCACATGATTCAGCTCCAAAATCTGCAACGATTAGTTTTGCTCCTAATGCTGCTGCTCTTTCTTCTGTAATTTCACCTTGGTGTTTTGGGTTGTTCATTCTATTTACAACTTGATTTGAGTACTCGTCCCAAATTGATCCGCTAATTAAACTATTTTTCGCCATAAAATTTTCCTTTATTTATTATTCGTTTTTTTATTATAAACCAGACTTATGACACGAAGGTGTATAAGCATAAGAACTTGAAATTCCTCTTAATCTTGCAACTGCATTTTTAATAACAGTAATAGCATAATCAATTTGCTCTTCTGTATTAAATCTACTTAAAGAAAATCTAACACCCGTATGAGCTAATTCACTATCACTTCCAAAAGCATTCATAACTGGATTTGCTTCTAAGTCTTCACTAGCACATGCACTTCCTGTACTTGCACCTATTCCATTTTGGTTTAAATCCCATAACATAGATTCACCTTCAACACCTCTAAAAGAAATTAAAGTTGTGTTTGGAGTTCTGTTTGCTGTTCCACCAATTACAACAGTTTCTGGTAATTCTAAAATTGCATTTTCTAATTTATCTCTTAATTTAGAAACATGGTTTTTTTCATATGCTAAAGCCATAGTTGAAGTTGCAAGCTTCATAGCCCATCCCATTCCAACCATAGATGCCACATCAACAGTTCCAGCTCTGTGTCCACCCATTTGCTCACCACCATGTAATAATGGAGTTAATTCATAACCTTTTCTTACATATAATCCACCAACACCTTTTGGTCCGTGAAATTTATGTGCTGAAAATGATAAATAATCAACATTGAAATCTTGAACATCAACAGGAACTTTTCCAATTGCTTGAGTAGCATCTGTATGAAAAGCAATTCCAGCTTCTTTACAGATAGCTCCAATTTCTTTGATTGGGAAAATTTTTCCTGTTTCATTATTTGCCCACATAATTGATACTAACGCTGTATCTTCTCTTATATAATCTTTTACAGAATTAGCTTCTAATACACCATCTTCATTTACAGGAAGATAAGTAACTGAAACACCTTGTGATTCTAAGAATTTACATGTAGCTGTAACTGCTGGGTGCTCAACTTCTGAAGTAATAATATGGTTTTTATTACCATTTAAAATTTTGTCTATCCAAATACCTTTTATAACTGTATTAATACTTTCTGTTGCATTTGACATAATAATAATATCATCTTCGTCAGCTGCGTTAATTCCCTCATATAAAAAATTTAAAGCTTCTACCATCTTAGGATGAGTTCCTGCTCCAAATTTGTGTAATGAATTTGGATTTCCATAAATATCACAAAAAAATGGTTTCATCTCTTCAAAAACTTTTGGGTCAACTATTGTTGTTGCGTTATTATCTAAATAAACTTCCATCATATTAATTCCTAATCTTTTTTAATTTTATATGCAAAAACTATTCCGAAGTTTTAATTATCTCATATAAATTTTTTTGTATTGTAATGTAAATAGGATAAGAATTGTCTTAATTCTTTTACTTAAGAAATTTTTATTCCTAAAAGTAACAAATAATAAAGTTAATAAATTAATTAAATTATTTTTATCCTAAATTTTGCGAACATTATATTCAAATAAAAATAAATAAAAAGAGTCATAAATAAAGAAATGTTAAGTTTAGTATGAGATAATAAAAAAATTTATATTTAAGGTCAAAAATGAAAAAAATAATTTCAATTATATCTCTTACATTTTTATCACTATTTTTTATTGCTTGTGATAATAAAAGCGAAGTAAAAACTGAAAAAAAAGAAGAAAAACAAGTATTAAAAGTAGGAATGGAATTAGCTTATCCTCCTTTTGAAATGAGTGATAAAGATGGTAACCCACAAGGTGTATCAGTTGACTTTGCTAAAAAGTTAGGTGAGTATTTAGGGAAAGAAGTTGTAATTGAAAATACAGCTTGGAGTGGATTAATTCCATCACTTAAAACTGGAAAAATTGATTTAATTATCTCTTCAATGACAATTACAGATGAAAGAAAAAAATCAATTGATTTTTCAATTCCTTATGCACAAACAGCTTTGGCAATTCTTGCAAATAAGAATTCAAATGTAAATTCTATTGATGATTTAAATGTAGCAGGTAAAAAAATTGCTGTTAAAAAAGGTTCAACTGGACATATTTATGCCACTGAAAATTTAAAAAATGCAGAAATTTTAGTATTTGATAAAGAAAATGCTTGTGTTTTAGAAGTAGTTCAAGGAAAAGCTGATGGATTTTTATATGATCAATTAACAATTTATAAAAACTATGCACAACACAAAGATACAACAGTTGCTCTACTAAAACCATTTCAAAAAGATTTTGAATATTGGGGAGTTGCACTTAGACAAAATGATCCATTAAAAGATAAAGTAAATGAATTTATAAGTAAAGCAAAAGCAGATGGAACATTTGCAATATTTGCACAAACACATTTAAAAGATGCAAAAGCTACTTTTGATGAATTAAAAATTCCATTTTTCTTTTAGGACTTTTACCCATTGAATTTAAAAAAATATTTCATAAATGAATTAGATATAAAAAAGATAAACCCTTTGTCAAAAGGGGTTTATCTTTTTAATTTTTCACTTCTTTTATTTTTAGTTTCTCTATGCATGTATTTTATGTTTTCAAATATCACTTACAATTTCAACTGGGCTCACGTTTATGAATATAAACAAAAGTTTATAAATGGTTTTATAATGACAGTTGTAATCTCATTTTTTGCACTAATTCTTAGTTTTATAATTGGGCTGTTTTTTGCTTATGCTCAAAACTCTAAATTAATAATACTAAGATTTTTTTCACGATTTTATATTGAAATTATAAGAGGAACTCCCCTACTTGTTCAAATACTTATTTTCTTTTATGTATTTGCAAATAATTTGGGTTTTGAAAATAGATATATAGTTGGAACAGTAATTCTTGCTATTTTTTCAGGTGCTTATGTATGCGAAATAATAAGAGCAGCAATTCAATCAATAGAAAAAGAACAGTTCGAAACCTCTTTAAGCTTAGGAATGTCTAACTATCAAATGTATAGATATATCATTTTTCCTCAAGCTTTTAAAAGAATGCTTCCCTCACTTACGGGGCAGTTTGCCTCAATTATAAAAGATTCTTCATTATTATCAATAATTGCTATTAGTGAATTTACTATGAATGCTCAAGAAGTTGATGCTATTACATACTCAACATTAGAGAGTTATATACCTCTTGCTATTGGATATTTAATTTTAACATATCCTATTTCTTTCTATACTAAAAGCTTAGAAAATAAGATAAAATAGTATTTACATATCAAAATATTTTAAATAGGATAATTTATATCCTATTTAAGTATTTATTAATAATTGTGGTGCTATATTTCAAATAGGACTAATATTATCCTATTTAAAAATTCAAATAAAATATTGGAGAAGTCATGAACGAAAACAAACAAATACATGACGTAATAAACAAAGAGTATAAACTCGGATTTGAAACTTTAGTACAAAGTGACACTTTTGCAAAAGGTTTAAATGAAGACGTAATAAGAGCAATATCAGCCAAAAAAGATGAACCTTCTTGGCTTTTAGATTTTAGGTTAAAAGCCTATGCTAAATGGCTTAAAATGGAAGAGCCATCATGGGCACATTTAAAATATCCTAAAATTAATTATCAAGATATTGCATATTATTCAGCACCAAGAAAAGCTTTAGATTCACTTGATGAAGTTGATCCTGAGATTTTAAAAACTTATGAGAAGCTAGGTATTCCACTAGAAGAGCAAAAACAATTAGCAGGTGTTAAAACAGTTGCGGTTGATGCTGTATTTGATTCAGTTTCAGTAAAAACAACATATCAAGATGAACTTGAAAAATTAGGAATCATTTTTTGCTCAATTTCTGAAGCTGCACATAAATATCCTGAACTTGTAAAAGAGTATTTAGCATCAGTTGTTCCTACTGTGGATAACTATTTTGCCTGTTTAAATTCTGCTGTTTTTACAGATGGAAGTTTTGTATATATTCCAAAAAACACTAGATGTCCAATGGAATTATCAACATACTTTAGAATAAATGCTCTTGATACTGGACAGTTTGAAAGAACATTAATCATTGCAGATGAAGGCTCTTATGTATCTTATAATGAAGGCTGTTCAGCTCCAACAAGAGATGAAAGACAACTTCACGCAGCAGTTGTTGAATTAGTTACATTAAAAGATGCACAAATAAAATATTCAACAATTCAAAACTGGTTTCCAGGTGATGACAATGGAAAAGGTGGGATTTTAAACTTCGTTACAAAAAGAGGTTTATGTAAAGGTGATAACTCTAAAATCTCATGGACACAAGTTGAAACTGGATCTGCTATTACTTGGAAATATCCTTCATGTATTCTTGCTGGTGATAATAGCGTTGGAGAGTTTTACTCTGTTGCCATCGCTTCAAAATCTCAGCAAGCAGACACAGGAACTAAAATGGTGCATTTAGGGAAAAATACTAAATCAACTATTATTTCAAAAGGAATCTCAGCAATGAGAGGAACAAATGCATATAGAGGACTTGTAAGAGTTGGGAAAAATGCAAGTAATGCTAGAAATATTTCAGAGTGTGATTCACTTTTAATTGGAAATAAATGTCATGCACATACATATCCATATCATGAAATAAGAAATAGTTCAGCAAATATCGAGCATGAAGCAACAACTTCAAAAATATCTGAAGAGCAACTATTTTATATTTCTCAAAGAGGAATTAGTGAAGAAAATGCAATTGCCATGATTGTAAATGGTTTTTGTAAAGAAGTATTAAAAGAGTTACCAATGGAATTTGCAGCAGAAGCAAAAGAATTATTAAGCATATCATTAGAAGGAAGTGTGGGTTAATCATGAAAAATACAGTATTAAAAATAGAAGACTTAGAAGTAAGCATAAATGAAAATAAGATTTTAAAAGGTTTAAATTTAGAGATTAAAGAGGGTGAAGTTCACGCTTTAATGGGAACAAATGGAGCTGGAAAATCTACTTTAGTAAAAACATTAAGTGCACACTATGACTGTGTTGTAACAAATGGAGTAATCACATATAAAAAGAAAAACCTTCTTGATTTAGATGTTTCACAAAGAGCAAATGAAGGTATTTTTATGAGTTTCCAATCTCCTATTGAAGTTCCAGGTGTTAATAATAGCTATTTTCTAAAAACTGCAATGAATGAAAAAAGAAAATATGCAGGTCTTGAAGAAATAGATGCAATGGAGTTTTTAAAACATGTAAAAGAAGAAACAGCAAAATTCAATATCGATAGAAAACTTTTACAAAGAGATTTAAATGATGGTTTTAGTGGTGGTGAGAAAAAAAGAAATGAACTAATTCAACTTTTAATGCTACAACCTGATTTAATTTTATTAGATGAAATAGATTCAGGACTTGATGTAGATGCTATTAAAACCGTTGCAAATGTGATAAATTCTATGCTAGATGGTAAGAGATCAATTTTAATGATTACTCACTATGATAGACTTTTAGAGTTAATCAAACCTGATTTTGTACATATTTTAAATGATGGGAAAATTGTAAAAACAGGAGATTATAGCTTAGCCTTAGAACTAGATGAAAAAGGTTATGAAGCAATAGGAATCAAAGATGAAAGTAAATGAGATAAAAGGTTTAAACTTACCTAATAAAAAAGATGAAGAGTTTTTAAAAATAAATCTTGATGCCCTATTCTCTTATGATTTTAAAGATGTTCAAACTTATGAGTTTGATATTATGGGATTAAAAACAGTAGATGATGAAAAATCTTATGAAAGCGTTTTATTTGATATTACAAGAAGTATTGATAATAAACAAAAAGTTATCACTATAAATAAAAATATTGCAGAGCCTATTTTTTTAATACATAAAATCAAAGAGGATGAAACATTTTTTACTAACTCTTTGAAAATAGAAGTTGCAAAAGATATAAAAGCTCAAGTGGTTGAAGTTTTTGTTAGTTCTTCAAAAAACTCTGCATATAGTGTAAATAGAACTTTTGAGCTTGATGAAAACTCATCCCTAGAGTATGTAAAAGTTCAAGACTTTGATGTATCAAATTCATTTATTTTTAACTCTTATGTGGAACAGCAAGAGAGTTCAACTCTTGATTTTACTAACTTTGAATATGGAAATGGTTTTATTTTAAACAATTTTATTAACAATATAAACAAAGAAAATATAACTTATAATCTAAATGGTTTAGTAAAACTAAAAGATGATACTAACTGTTCAAATTTGATAAAAACAGTACATAATGCAAAAAGTTCACTAAGTAATATTGATTATAAACACTCTTTGAAAGATAACTCAAAAGCAATATTTAAAGCAAAATCAATAGTAAATGAAACAGCTTTATTTACAAAAGCTTTTCAAAATACAAATACAATTTTATTAAGTGATGATGCTACTATTTTTGCTCAGCCTCATCTTGAAATTTATATAGATGAACTAGAAGCTAGTCATGGTGCAACAACAGGAAGTTTAAATAAAGAACAGCTTTTATATTTAGAATCAAGAGGGATTCATAAGGAATTAGCTTATGAAATATTGTTAAAAGCTTTTGAAGAAAAAATAGCTCATAATATAAAAGATGAAATAATAAAAGATTTTATAGAAACTTATGAAAGAAGTAAATATGTTTAAAAAAGATTTTCCTTATTTTCAAAATTCGAAAACTATATATTTAGATAATGGTGCAACAACTCAAAAACCAAAAGTAGTAATTGATTCACAAATTGAGTATTATGAACAGTATTGTTCAAATACCCATAGAAGTAACTTTGGTCATGCAAATAAAGCAACACAAGAGTTTGAAAAAACAAGAGTTACATTAAAAGAGTTTATAAATGCTTCAAAAAATGAAGAGATTATTTTTACAAAAGGTGTAACAGAATCTATAAATTTTATATCTAGTTCATTTGCAAAAGATTTTAAAACTGTAATTATCTCTTCACTAGAACATCACTCAAATATCGTTCCATGGCATATGCAAGGAAGATCTTTGGGAAATGGTCTTGAAGTTGTAAAATGCAATGATAACTTAGATTTTGATTTGGAACATTTTGAAGAGTTATTAAAAGCAAATCCTAACGCCTTTGTAAGTGTTACACATATTTCAAATGCCTTTGGAAAAATACATGACATAGAAACTATTACAAAACTTGCTCACTCATATGGTGCTGTTGTTTTAATAGATGGGGCTCAAAGTTTAGCTCATTTAAAAGTAGATATGCAGAAATATGATTGCGATTTTTTTGCAATTTCAGGACACAAAACTTTTGCACCAACAGGAGTTGGAGCTATTTATATAAAAGAGAAATATTTAAAAGATATTAAACCATATCAAACAGGAGGAGCAACTATTCACGAAGTTGATTTTAATAGTTCAACCCTTTTAGATTCACCTTATAAATTTGAAGCAGGAACTCAAAATATAGCTGGAGTTATAGGATTTGGGAAAGCACTTGAATATCTAACACATATAAAATATGAAAATATTGAAAGTATAGAGAACCATGTTTATAAATATTTAGATGAAGAACTAGCTAAGATTCCTAATATTATATTTTATAATGATATTTCTAATTCTATAGGAAGTAGAAGTTTTAACTTCGAAGGTATTGTTCATGATGACATAGGGATTTTAGTAGATAAAATGAATATAGCGCTAAGAGTTGGTCATCACTGTGCTCAACCTATTATGAAAAAACTTGGAATCAAAGGGACTATTCGAGTTAGTACTGCTTTTTATAATGATTATGTTGATGTAGATAAATTAATAGAAGCTTTGAAAAAAGCTTTAAGAATGTTAAAGGATTAAAAATTGAATATTATAGAAAAAAGAGTAGAAGATATAAAAGAGAATTTAGACTTTTTTGATGATGAATTAGCAAAATATGAATATATTATAGATTTAGGAAAAAAATTAGAAGAATTTAAAGAAAGTGATAAAACCCCAGAAAATATAGTACATGGCTGTACTTCACAAGTTTGGTTAACACATGAAGTAAAAGATGGAAAAATGTATTTTAGAGGAACAAGCGATGCAATAATCGTAAAAGGTTTAGTTTATATGATTTTACAAATATTTTCAGATTCTACAATTGAAGAGTTAAAACAAATTGATATGGATATAGTACACGAACTAAAATTAAGCGAAGTAATAACTCCAAATAGACAAAGTGGAGTAATAGGAATGATGAAAAAAATAAAAGAATATGCACAAAATGCATAATAAAAATAATTAATAAAGGATAAAAAAATGCAAACAAATTTTGATTTAAAAAGTATTGAAGAAAAAGTAATAACAAATTTAAAAAATGTATTTGATCCAGAAATACCAACAAATATTTATGATTTAGGATTAATTTACAATATAGACTTCGAACAAAAAAATCAATACCTATACTGTACAGTAACAATGACACTAACAAGTCCCACTTGTCCAGTAGCAGAAAGTCTATTAGAGCAAGTAAAATATGTAACTCTAGCAGTTGATGAAATTGATGAAGCAAAAGTAACTCTAGTATTCAATCCACCATGGGATCCATCTATGATGAGTGAAGATGCAAAAGAAGTTATGGGAGCAAGTGGAGCAGCTATGCCTTTTTAGGGCATAGCGTTAAGAAATATTTAAAAACTTATCATTTTGTTCCTAATATGTGTAAAATAACTATACAATACAAACAAAAAGTATTAAGGAATATAAATGAAAGACTGCAATGACTAATACAACTGAAATGATAATTGGTTCATTATCATATATCTGGCACTTAATCCCAATAGTTATTTTTATAATATTATTAAAAAAACTCCTTACATATAAAGATAATCAAAAAAGAAAAATCAAAAATGAAGAAAATGAAAAAAATGGTCTAACGTTAGAGTTAAGAACTATAAAAAAATATGAAGACTTAGGATATAAAGTAAATACTAATACAACAGAAAATCAAGATATAGATATGATTTGTCATAAAGATGATAAAACAATTTTAATCAAATGCAACAATAGTTCAGAATCAAAATCAATCAAAGAAGAAGATATAATCTCATTTTATGATAGTGCAATAGAATATATCAACACAAATAAAATAAAAGAAAAAAATACAACTTTTAGATATGCCATACCCTACAAAGATTTATTTCATAAATCTGCAATTAAAATACTAACGGATGATGATTATAATTGTAAGTATGTTCTTGTGTAAAAAATTTTCAGTTTTTTTGACATGTTATAAATGATATGTAAAGATTTTGCAGTTTTTTTACATAGGTTTTCATCTATGAGTAAATTTTCATATTTTTTACACATAGATTCTAAGTTATAGGTAAATTTCTATAAATTTTACCTATATCAAGATTTGCCTTGTAAATTTCATCGTGGGATAATGATATTTTTAATTACCAAACTATCTTTTGCTTCTTGAAGAACTAAAGAATTTATCAAAATTGCACTATTTACTGATATTGATTTTTTTAGAACTTTCGGTTTTGATCTTTTAAGATAAAATAATTTATTCATTATCAGGCAACTTTTAAATGTTTATCAAAAAATTCTATTAAACAATTTGGAGTATTTGAATATTGGGTCAAAACTGAAATCGAATCTTCTAATTTAAAAGATAAAGTACACTTGTATTTTTTTGTCAATATCTTTGGTTGTTTGCTAGTAGCTTCTTCTTTCAGTCTTTTTAGAAAATCAATGAAAAATTTTAATTCAAACTTACCTCTGAACATACAAGCTTTATTAAAATCACGTGAATTAAATAATGCTAATTTTTCATTTAATAAGTCATCTAAAATTTTTGGTGCATCTTTAAACAAAGTATTCTCTAAAATATCTTTATTCTTAAAATCATCAAAAATATTAGCTCTTAAACTTAAACATACATCGAACATATTCTCATTATTCTTAAAATAATTTTTCAGAACCTCATTAATATCCAATCTTGTACTTGTATTTGTTTTTATTCTTATATCATATTGACAAGATAACCAAGCATTTAAAAACAACAATTTATCATGATAATTCATTAATAATGTAGTATATAACTCTAATATTTTAAGAAAATTCTCATCTTTTTCTTTCATATTAAATTCATTATTTAAAATTCTTTTCAAAGTATCTTCTGTTGAATAAAAATTTTCTATTGAATAACAAGGAGTAACATATAATTCATCTTTTACTTTATCATCAGTATAATCTCTATCTATAAAAAATAATACTTTTGCTTTGTTATATTCAATTCTATTTTTAATTAATTCTATTGCTTTTAAAACAAAATCACGTCCACCACACGTAAAATCTTCAAATTTTTTTTCATATTTTATAGTAATTATACTACCATAATATTTTTTATCTTCATCACCTTCAAAAAAACAATAAACTAAATCAGGATTATCGATTGAGTAAGCGGTAACAAAATTTGTATATGCAACATGAGCTGATTGTTTAGAATTTTTCATTTCTTCCAATAAACTAGTATTCTTCATTTAAATCATCCATATATATATTTATTCCTATTGCATATTTTTCTAACTCATTATCAAAAATAAATGGAGAATGAGTTACTGCTAATAAAAATTTACACTTTCTTGAATTCATAATATCTGGTAATAATAATTTTTGCCAAGGTAAAGATAATGATAGTTCTGGTTCATCAAATAAAATAATTAAATTATTGCTTTTTTCTAAATATATTTTTGTAAGAATTGAAATAATTTGTTTTTCTCCTGATGAAAGTTTATTTAATTCAACTCTTTCTTTTGTATTTATTCTGTAAATATCTAAATCTATTGAACTTTCGTCGTATCTAAATTCTTTATCAACTAAATATCTATTACAAATATCTTTAAATGTTTTTAGATTATCATCCAAGTGCTTGTGTTCATTATATATTCCAATTAATTTGCTGATGAAATACACTAACTCTTTTTTCTCTTTTAATGACTCTTTACTTTCTAATAATCCATTTATATTATCTTTATCAGTTTTAGATAAACTATTACCAACTCTATCTAAAATTATTTTCCCAGCTTGAACATCCAAATCATTAATGAGCTCATTATCTATGGTAGGAAATCCTCTTAAAAATTGAGAAAGCATTTCTCCAGTTAATTTTGAAAAACCACTTATTGTTGATTTTTCTATTTCTCTTTCAATCTCAATTACTTTTTCTCTCACATCTTCCATTCCAAAATGAATTAACGTATCATCGTTTATTTCTTTTTCTTCTTCTATTTCTTTATAATATCTATCATTTCTGTAATCTATAAAATTTTCTTTAAAATTTCCTAAATTATTTAAATCTTCTTCTACCCTTCTATATGTTGGCAAATAAATTAATTTAAAATCTAATCTACTCTTAAAAATTTCAAATTCTTGAAAAATGTTAAATGAAAGTTTATTTTTTGCAAATTTAAACATATATTGAGCCATAATTCTCAGACCTAATCCAAACTTTTTTATTCTATTTTTTCTGATAAAATGATTAATAAGATTATATACTTCATCGTTAAATTCATCATAATTATTTAAAAAAGATAAATCATATTGGTGCAATATACCTATAAAATTTAGTGGTAACTTTTTTCGAGGATTAATTTCAATTTCTTTTAAATATTTATCTAAATCAAACTTAGAAAAAATAAATTGTTCACCAGATATAAATGAGATTGTAATTTCTTCAAACTCTATTTTTGATAATTTTTCATGTTTGTTATTTAGTAAATAATACAATGAATTTAGTACTGTTGTTTTACCAAAACCATTCTCACCTATTAATATTTTAACATTATCTTCAAAATTAATATCAACATTTCTAAAACCAAAAAGCCCTGTTATTTTAAATCGCTTAATCATCTATTCTTTCCTTTATATTTAATTTTCAAAACATTCCTCTCAAATTCTTTCACATCCCCACCACTCAAAATCCTCATTTAATTAATGACAATTTTATTAATTTTTTCAATTCTTTCTCTTTTGAAAAATCCCTCATTTAAAAATTCTATTTTAAAGCCATCGAATTCGACGGCTTTAAAATCAAAATCATAAAAGTTTTCCACATATTCTTACTCTTTTTCACTTCGTATCATCTTAATCCCAAAACATCCCTTTCAATCTCTCTTCTAAACTCTTCTTCCGTTGGCAAATAAAGCTGATATTTTGATACAAAAAGATTATCTTTACTATTTATGTGTGAGTATTTTACGATGGTTTCATCTTTATCTGTACATAAAATTATCCCAATAGTTGGATTATCACTTTCATTTTTTTCTAAATCATCGTACATATTTACATACATATCAATTTGTCCTATATCTTGATGGGTTAGTTTTCCTATTTTCAAATCCACGAGTACAAAACATTTTAAAAGATAGTTATAAAAAACTAGGTCTATATAAAAATCACTTGTTTGGGTTTTGATTCTTTTTTGTCGTGACACAAATGCAAAACCTCGACCTAGTTCTAGCAAAAATTCTTGTATTTTTTCTAGTAAGGCACTTTCAAGTTCATTTTCTCTGAATGATTTATTATCTTTTAAATCTAAAAATTCCAATACATAAGGGTCTTTGATAATATCTTTTGCTGTGAGTTGTAGATTTTTTGTATTTTCTTTGGCTTCTTGGATAACTGGTTGTTTTTCTTGACTTGATATAAGTCTTTCATAATAAAGTGAATTTATTTGTCTCTCTAAAGCTCTTACACTCCAGTTTGAAGCGATTGTTTCTTGAATATAATAATCTATTGCTTTTTCGTTTTCAATTCTCATAATAAGTCGATAATGACTCCAACTCAATTGGTCACACAGTGTGTGACGATTTGGAAAAATCAAATAAAACTATCTCATCATTTTTAAATTTGTAGTATTAAAACCTTTTCCAAAATCAACAGTTAGCTATTTTGATAACTCACTTATAAGCTTTGAGCCATATTTTGCTTTTGTTTCTCCATTTTGTTCAACTTCTACTATTTTTTTACCAATATTCCAGTAGGCTTCTACCATTATAAAATTTACAGATTTATAGGCATTATCTCTTGCTGTTTGTAAAATAGATTTAATATCATGATAAAAACTGTTTTGTGTCTGCAATGCTTCTTTCATCTGCAAATTTCCTTTTCTATTTTTTTAAAACTAATAAAAATATTATACTAAATTTAAGTTATAATAAAATAATCAATAATAATTATTTTATTCCCAATTAGAGCAATAAGAAATAAAATATTTAGCACTAATAAACAATTATTATAGCAAGGGTTAAGAAGATTAAATTCTAAAAATACTCTACAATTCCGATATAATTTTTAATTAATTCTTAAAAGGCAAATAAAATGGCAAAGATAAAAAAAGTACTTATTGCAAATCGTGGAGAGATAGCTCTTAGAATCATAAGAGCATGTAAAGAGCTTGAGATAAATAGTGTTGCTATTTTCTCTGAGGTTGATGTTGAGGGTATTTGGGTTAGAAAAGCTGATGAATGTTATCCTATTATGGGTGATCCTATTAAAGCTTATCTTGATTATAGTGTTATCATTTCAATTGCTAAAAAATCTAATTGTGATGCTATTCATCCAGGTTATGGATTTTTAAGTGAAAATGCTGATTTTGCAAAAGCTTGTGAGGAAAATGGAATCATTTTTATTGGGCCTAAACCTGAACATATTGAACTTTTTGGTGATAAAATGGCTTCAAAAGTTGCTATGAAAAAAGTGGGAGTTCCAGTTTTAGAAGGAACTGATGAGCCAATTGTTGGTATTAAAGAAGGTGAAAAAATAGCACGAGAAATCGGTTTTCCAGTAATCATCAAAGCTGCATTTGGTGGTGGTGGAAGAGGTATGAGAATTGTAAAACTTGAAAAAGATTTCAAAGAGATGTTTGAAAGTGCTACAAATGAATCTATGAAATATTTTGGAAGAGATGAAGTTTTTATTGAAAAATATGTTGAAAATCCAAGACATATAGAGATTCAAGTAATTGCTGATAAATATGGAAATGTTCTTCACTTAGGAGAAAGAGATTGTTCAATTCAAAGAAGACATCAAAAAGTTATTGAAATTGCACCAAGTCCTAGATTAAATGCTGAAACTAGAAAAGAGTTATATAGAATTGCAACAAAAGCAATGTTCAAACTTGGATATGAAAGTGTTGGAACTGTTGAGTTTTTAGTTGATGAGCAAAATAATATCTATTTTATTGAGATGAATACAAGAGTTCAAGTTGAGCATCCAGTAACTGAAACTATTACAGGTGTTGATATAATTCAAAGAATGATAGAAATCGCCGAAGGTGATAAACTTCAGTTCTTACAAGAAGAAGTACAATTTAGAGGTTATGCAATTGAGTTTAGAATAAATGCTGAAAATCCTCAAAAAAACTTTATGCCAGGAACTGGAACTGTAAGTAAATACTTAACTCCAGGAGGTCCAGGAGTAAGAATTGATACAAGTATTTATACAGGATATAAAGTACCTGCAAACTATGACTCTATGATTGGAAAACTAATTGTTTGGTCACTTACTTGGGAAGGTGCTGTTAAAAAAGCAAAAAGAGCTTTAGATGAGTTTTATATTGAAGGTTTCCCTACAAATATTCCTCTTCATAGAGAAATCGTTAGAGATGCTGAGTTTATAGCTGGAACTTTTAATACAAGTTACTTAGATAAAAAAATGCAAACTTTCACACTAAATAGTGAAGAAAATATCAAAAAAGAAGAAGATAAAATATCAAATATTGTTAAACTTATGGAAACAATAAATAAAAATAAATTAAAAATAAAACATTAAGAATCTCAAAAGAGATTCTTAATCATATTTTTATGGGAAAGTTTAATCAAAACAATGCAAGAATATTTCCATGAAAGATTTAAAACAATTAATTATTAAAATAGTAATAAGTGCAATAGTTTTAATATTAGCATTTATTTATTTAGAAAAAAAACCTCCTGTAAATGCTATTCATTTTGATATAAGTAAACCATCAGATACATCTGCTACTCCCTCACAACTAAAATGGCATGACTCATTTAAAGGGATTGAAAATTTACCTTCTAAACCAAAAATTAGCCCTAAAGAAAATAATTAAAATATTTTAGCTTATTATCATATTTTTAATAGTAGTATTAGTAAATGTTATAAGATAAGGGAAAAGATGTCTGAAAATAATTGCTATAAAATAGAAGATGATGAAAATGAGGAGATAACACTTACTCCAAAAGAATATAATCAAATTCTAAATATTCAACAGCAAATATTAGAAATGTTAGCTTCACATAATAAAACATCTAAAATTTTAGCCAAGCTTTGTTCTCTTGCGGAATCTCTTCTTCCTAATGCAGTAGCCTCTATAATGATTAAAAATAAGAACTCTAATTCGATGAATGTTAGATCCGCTCCATCAATTCCTCAAAACGCAAAAGAGATGCTTTCAAATTTAATACCTGGACCAAATACTGGTTCATGTGGAAATGCTGTATTTGAAAATAAACCACAATTTGTACAAAATACTTTTACAGATAAAAGATGGAAGGAATTACAACAAATTGCTAGAGATTTTAATATTTGTTCATGTTGGTCAATGCCAATAAGAGATAAAGACAAAAACCCTATTGGTTCTTTTGCCATTTCCTCTTTTGAACATAGATACCCAAGCTTTTTTCATATAAAACTATTAAAAACTGCTTCTTCAATTGTAAGTATAGTACTAAAAGATGAAAAAACAGAAAAAAGAAATAAACTTTTTTCTAATGCAATGCAAAACTCAGCCGATGGCATATTAATTACAAATGAAAAAAATAAAATTATTAAAGTAAATGATGCACTTTTAAATATTTATGGCTATACAAAAGATGAATTATTAGGAAAAGATCCTAAGATTTTTGCCTCAGATACTTACAATAAAGAGTTTTATGAAAAAATGTGGAATAATTTAACAGTAAACTCAAAATGGTCTGGAGAAATCATAAATAAGAAAAAAAATGGTTCATTAATTGATCAATGGGTTAGTATAACTGCTTTATATGATGAGAATAATCTAGCTTATAATTATTTAGCAATGTTTACAGATTTAACTGCACTAAAAAAAGCTCAAAATAAAATGGAATTTATGGCTTATCATGATCCTTTAACTAACCTTTATAATAAAAGCTATTTAGAAATTAAATTAAATTCCCCAAAAGATAAAACCTTAATTCTTTTAAATATAAATAATTTCAGTTATATAAATACAGCTTATGGTTTTGATATTGGAGATGAAATTTTAATAAATGTTTCTAAAATATTAGAAAATAATTTTAATATTGATACTCTTTGTAAAATTAACTCTGACGAATTTGCACTTTTATTTTATGAAAAAATTTTAATTAATGAAAAAATTTCAGAAATACAAAATTTCTTTATGAAAAACCTTATAAACATTGAAAAAATTAAATTAAATATTACATTTTCATATGGAGCAGTTTCAGGAAAAAATAATCTTCTTAGAAAAGCAGCTTCAGCATTAAAAGAAGCAAAAGAGAGTGGAAAAAATAGATTTGAAATCTTTGAGCAACATATCAACGATGATTATATAAAAAGAGAATTATTTATTAACTATACAAACCTTATAAAAAATGCCTTAGATAATAATCAAATTGTTCCATATTTCCAAGGAATACATGATAATAATAGTAATACTATTACTAAATATGAAGCATTAGCTAGAATTGAGTTAGATGATAGGATTATCTCACCATATGAATTTTTAGAACCTGCAAAACTATCTGGATTATTACCTGAAATTACAAAAATAATGATTGATAAAACACTAAAAGTAATGAGCTCTAATAATTGTGAATTTTCTATAAATATTGCAGAAGATGATTTGGCTGAGAATTATTTAAATGATTATTTAGATGAAAGAACAACTTTTTATAAAATAAATCCCAAAAGAGTTATTCTTGAAATCTTAGAAGGAGTAAGTTCAAATGGTAAAAAAAATCATATAAATCAATTAAATCAATTAAAAAATAGTGGATTTAAAATTGCAATTGATGATTTTGGAGCAGAATATTCCAACTTTGAACGAATTTTAGATTTAGACATTGATTATATAAAAATTGATGCAAAATATATTAAAGATATTGATACAAATAAAAGAAGTTACGAAATAGTAAGAGCAATTAGCTTTTTTGCTAGAAATGTGAATATTTCTTGTATTGCTGAATTTGTTCACAGTAAAAGTGTTCAAGAAATTATTAAAAATCTAAATATTAATTACTCCCAAGGTTATTATTTTTCAAAACCAGAAAAAGTATTAATTAGTGATTGTTAATATTCTTTTTTGAAAATATTGTAAGAATTATTCCTGCAAATATAATTATAGTTGATAAAAGAAGTGTAAATGTTAAACTCTCATTTAAAAATATTATACTAATTATTATAGAAATAATTGGTACAAATAACTGAATTATTCCAGCTGTTATAAACTGCATTTTTGGTAATACCATGTACCATAAAACATATCCAACAGCAGAAGTTACACTTCCAGAGATAAAAGCTAGTAATAAACCATTTATAGTCACAAAGCTATTTTGAGGTAAAAACAATATATAAAAGATTCCTACAAAAACCAAAGATTTTGTAAAATTATCCATAGTATTATATAAAGCATCTGAAGATTTTTTACCAAGTACTGAATATATAGCCCAAGCAATTCCTGCAATTATCATTAAAAATGCATGAAAAAGTGATACTTCAAAACTCTCTTTTGGATATAAAAGATAAACTAATCCAAATAAGGCTAATAGTATTCCAATAATTTTTTGAAGATTTATCTTCTCTTTATATAAAAGTGAGAAAACAACCATTACGATTTGAACAACGGCAAATAATAGCAAAGTTCCAAGTCCTGCGTTTATATCTAAAAAAGAGTAGGAAAAACAAATAGCATATAAAAAAAGCATAAAGGAGCTTAACCAGTTTGATTTTGGCAAAATTGATATTTTTTTTGTTTTATAAAAATATATTAAAATAAGTGTGATTGAACCAAAAAATAGTCTAAAAAATGTAAAAGAATAGGCATCTATAGAGTTAGTTGATAAAGCTAATTTACAAAATATTGAGTTAAGTCCTAAAAAGAGTAAAGAGATTAATATTAAGAAAATAAATTTTGTATTTATACTTTGATTCATTTTTATACTATATCATAAAATTTAATCTTATGACCTAGTATAAATTTGAAAATTTAATTTCAATATGAGTTTTTCTCAAAGATTCTATCAAGTGTAGAAATTGCTAAATATTTATCAAAATATGCTCTATTAAAACCTTGTTGTGCTTGAGTTAATAAATAGTTGGCATCTGTTAAATCTGTACTTGTAGATATACCTTCTGCAAATCTATTTTTCACAATACTATAGTTTTCTTTAGCTTGTAAAAGTGCTAGTTTTGAAGTTTCAAGATTATCAATTGCTACTTCTAAATCTGATTTTGCACTTTCATATTGAAGTTTGATATCTAGTTTTGTTTTATTTAAAAGAGATATTGCACTTAAATATTTTGTTTTATAAATTTCAGTTTGAGCAGAATCATATCCACCATTGTATAAATTCCATGATGCACTTAATTTTGCTATATTTTGATTTTCTTCACCTTCATCAAAACTTTTTGTTGATAATCCATCAAAATATTTATTATGAGAAATACTTGCATCAACTTTTGGTAAAAAGCCTGATTTTACTGATTTTTCTAATTCTTTAATTGATTTTAGATTCATATTTAAAGCTTGTATTTCACTTCTATTATCAAGTAATTTTTCATCAAAAGATGATATTTGTAAACTTTTTTCATCTAAATCTTCTATTACTTCATATGTTAAATCAATTCCACCTAAAATATTTGAAAGTTTATGTTTCGAAACTTTCAATGCTCCTTGTGCTTTTACAACATTTTGTTTTGCACTAGAAGTATTTACTTGAACTTGTAGTAAATCATTTTTTGCAATTAATCCTTGTTCAAATCTATTCATAGAATCAACAAACTGCTCTTGAAATAGTTTAAGAGCACTCTTGTAAGTTTCCAGTTCATTTTTTTTATCAAGAAAATCAATATAAGCAATCTTTGTATTTAATACAATATCTTGTTTAATTGCATTTAAAGAGTATTGAGAAGATTCTGATAAAAAGTTTGATGATTGAGTTAGGGCTAAATCTTTAAATCCATTAAACAAGTTATATGATAATGCAATACTAGCTGCTGCTTCTTCTTCTAATTCACCAATATTTGCATCATCTCTATTTAAATATGAATATCCTAAATCTAGTTTTGGCATAAAATTTGATTTATTTGATTTTACATTTTCTAAACTCTCAATATAATCATATTTTTTACCTTGAATATCAAAGTTATTTTTCAAAGCAATATCAACTGCTTCATTTAATGTCATAGCGTTTATATTAACAGCAAAGAATGCTGTTAATGATAATGTTATTAATTTTATTTTTTTCATAAATTTTCCTTTTATGATTTACTTACATCTACATTTTCAATAGATGTTTGAGTTTTAGAAATTCTTTGTTCAAGTTTTATAAAAAACATCAATAATGCTGGTGTTACAAATATAGTAAATACAGTAGAAAGAGCTAGCCCTCCTGTTATTACTGAACCTAAACCTCTATAAAACTCACTTCCAGGCCCTGGTATTAAAACCAATGGAAGCATTCCAAAAACAGAAGTTAATGAACTCATATAAATAGGTCTAATTCTTGAACGAGTTGCTTCTATAACAGCTCGTTTATGTTCATAACCTTCATCTCTAATTAGATTTAAACTTTGATGTACAATTAAAATTGCATTATTAACAACAATTCCCACTAAAATAATAAATCCAAGCATGGTTAAAACATCCAAAGGTTGAGCTTCAATAAATCTATTTGTTAATGCAAGTCCTATAAATCCACCTGCAGTTGCCAAGGGAACTGTAAACATAATAACTATTGGATATAAGAAGTTTCCAAATAGTGCTGCCATTAATAAATATACAATCACAAGAGCTAGTATAAAGTTCATACTTAACATTCCAATTGTTTCTGTTAATTTATCAGCTGTTCCACTAATTCCAATATCAACACTTTTTGATATTTTTCCATCATTTTGCATTTGTGCAATTGCACCTTCTAAAATTCCCATTGTTTCTTGAATAGTCATTGATGGTGGTGGTGTTACTTGTAATGTAATTGTTCTTTTCCCATTTAAGTGTCTAATCTCACTAATACCTGTTGTATCAACTGCACTTGCAAGTGATGACATTGGTAATAATGAACCATTTGGAAGAGCAACTTGTGTTGCTAAAATATCCTCAGGTGTTTTGATTTGACTATCATTTGCTTTTAAAACTAAATCAATTTTCTTTTTACCATCTTGCTCAAAATCTGATATTTTTCTACCACTCATTAAAACATCAGTCATAATTCCTAAATCTCTTGAACTTAAATTTAAAGCTTTTAGAGCATCTTGATTCGGTTTAATTCTAACTTCTGGATAAAGTAGCTCAATAGAAGGAACAGGTCGCACTTGAGCTCCAGCAATTGCTCCTTGACTTGCCATAAATAATTGAAATCCTGTATTTGCGATATCTTCTATTTTTTCACCACTAATATCAACATTTACAGTTTTACCCTCACCTATTCCATTTTCAAAAACTCCTGATTGAAGAGAAACTCCAAACACAGAAGGAAGTGAATTTACAATAGGTCTAAAAAATGGTATTAACTCCCTTGCACGACTTTCATGCATTGAAGTTCCACCAAATAGATTAAAATCTCCAAAAGATACAAAGAAAACTCTATTTAATCCAGGAACTCCATCAACATCTTTATTTACATTTGGTTCAACTTTTTTCATTAAATAAGTTCCCATATCATATCTTTCTTCATAAGAAAGACCAGGAGGTGTTATTAAAATATTAAAAATTAAGTTTTTATTTCCTTGTGGTAAATAATCCAATTTTGGAAATAAAGCCCAAATAGTTAAAACTGAAAATAGTGCTAAACTTACAATCGTAATTACTTTTGTCATAACAGATTTTAAAGACCAATGAACAAAAGCCATCATTTTATTTACAATATTATTTCCAAATCTAGTTAATGAACTCTCACCTCGAGGCTCTTTTCCACTAATACTTGCAAGTTTTTTCCAAAGCATTGGAATAACAGCAATTGATACAAATAATGAAAAAGTAACAGAAGATACAACAGCAATTGCAATATCCTTAAATAACTGCCCTGCTTCATCTTCTAAGAAAATAATTGGTAAAAATACAGCCATAGTTGTAGAAGCTGATGCAATTAATGCACCCCATACTTCACTTGCACCTTTATATGCAGCATCAGGTATACTCATTCCTTCTTTTCTATGCCTATCAATGTTTTCAAGTACAACAATAGCACTATCAACCAACATACCAACAGCAAAGGAGATTCCAGCAAGTGAAATAGTATTTAAACTTCTGTCTAACCATGAAAGAATAATAAATGTACCAATAACTGAAATTGGAATAGCAACAGCAACAACAGCAGTTGGAGAAATAGCTCTTAAAAATAATATTAAAATAAATACAGCTAAAACACCACCAATAATGATATTTTGTTGAACTAAATCAACAGAACCTACGATATATGGTCTTTGATCATATATCCATTTTATATTTAATCCCTCTTTTTTAAGAACTGTTTCATTTAGTTCATTCACAACTTTTTCAACATCATTTGTTAATGCAACAATATTTGCATCGCTACTTGGTTGTACACCTAAAAATATTCCATCTTTACCTAAAAACATAGCAACAGAACTAGCTGTTGTATATCCAAAATCAACAGTTGCAACATCTGCTACTGTTACTCTTTGTTCTCTATTTGAAACTAAAATAATATCTTTAATATCTTGAGTTGAAGTAAATTTATGAACTGTTCTAATTCTATAACTTCTTCTTCCCATATTTAAAGAACCAGCTGAAATATCAACATTTTCATTTTGTAAAATATCAATTACTTGTGGAATTGTAAGATTAAAAGAAGCCAGTTTATTCACATCAAGATTGATTTGCATCTCTTGCTCTCGGCCTCCTCCACCCATAGTTCCAGATACACCCTCAACTCTTTTAATAACTGGTTTTATTTCATCATCAAAAAAAGTTTTATACTCATCTATATGTCTAGTATTCTCATCTAAAGTTTGTAACATCATCCAAATAACAGGGCTTGCTGTTGCTGTTTCTATTATTGGTTCATTTACATTATCAGGATAAGAACTAACCTCATTTAATTTATTTGAAACATCTTGAAGTGCTACTCTAATATCAGTTCCAAGTTTAAAAGTAAGAGTCACTTCCCCCATATTATCTTTTGCAGATGATTCATATTCAACTAAATTATTTAAACTTTTTAATGCATCTTCTTGTTCTTCTATAATCTCACGCTCAATCTCATACGGCGTTGCTCCTGCCCATACAGTTGTGATTTTAATTTCTGGTTTTGAAACATTTGGAGTTAATTGGTAAGGTAAATTACCAAGTGATATAAATCCAAATAAAACCACAATTAAAACTGAAACTATTATAGTTACAGGGTTTTTAATCGAAAATTTTATTAAATCCATTTTAATACCTATTTATTTTCGCTATTATTTAGCACTTTTACATCCATATCAGGGAATACTCTTTCATTACCTTTTGTAACTATCTGCATTCCATCTGCTAAACCTTGACCGGTAATTGCCGCATTCATTCCTGAATATGTTGTAACATGTACAGGAATCATCACAGCCTTATTATCAACAATTGCAAATACAACATCCATATTAAATCTTTTTATTACAGCATCTCTATTTATAACTAATGCTTCACTTTTTGACTCTTTTGCAAAATTGATTTTTGCTCCTGCTCCATCAAAAATAAACATATCTTTTATATCAGCTTTAAATCTAACTGGAAAAGTTCTTGTTAATTTATCTCCACTTGGAATTGCTGCATATAATTTTGCTTTTATTATTTCACCTGAAATATCAATATCGTAAATATCCCCTGCTTTTAAGCCACCAATAAATGATATAGGAAGGTTAAAAATAATCTCAATTTCTTGTATATTTACGATAGTTGCAACTGCACTCCCTTGGTTTAACCATTCATTTGTATTTATATTTTTCTCTACAATTACACCTGAAAAGGGAGCTTTTATCTCTTTTTTTGATTTTTGAATTATTAACTCATTAAGTTTTGCATTTGCAGATATTAGGTTTTCATTTGCAACATCATATTCAAGTTTTGAGTCATCAAATACTTTTTGTGCAATAGATTTTTTCTCTAATAAAGCAGCATATCTCTCAAAATTCTTCTTTGTATTTTTAAGCTGCACACTATACATATTCACAGCTGATTTTGAAGCTTTTATTTGGGCATCTAAAATATCTGAATCAATTTGTACAAGTACCTCATCTTTTTTTACTTTTTGTCCAACTTCAAAATTTATATTTTTTGCAATTCCTGAACTTTGACTAGCTATTGTTGATTTTTTATCAAAATTAACTGTTCCTATAAACTCTTGTAAATCATTTATTTCTCTTTTTTTCAATACATCAGTTTCAACTAATGCAGCCTGAGGAGCAGCAGCATTTAAATTTGAAAATATTAAAAAAGTAGCGACAAAGACTAAACTAATTTTTTTTATCATTTTTATTTCCTTATATTTTTACTATTAACTTGTGCACAATTTTGTGAACCATTGGAGCAACAACTACAATTATTGGAAAAGCACAAACAAAGGCAGTTCCCCATGCTCTTAACCAACTAGATACAAAGTTTTCAACAAAACCTAAATTTATAAGTGTAATTATAAAGCTCATTATAAAACTCATAAATAACGCCATAAAAAAGGCAAATACTATTCTTTCATATTTTTTATTTATC
>JAHIWE010000070.1 GCA_018816105.1 bacterium
ATATTGTAATCAATATTGTTTCTAGTACTTTAAAAAACTATGATATAAAACTTGAAAATCACATAGATAAAGAAATTATTTTAAAAACATATTTAAATGAATACGAACAAGTTTTACTAAATATTATAAACAATGCAAAAGATGTTTTAATAGAAAAAAAGATTAAAAATCCATGTATAAAAATAAAAGCATATGAAGAAGAAAATAGTGTGGTTTTAACAATAGAAGATAATGGTGGTGGAGTTTTAGTTGAACCAAAAGGAAAAATCTTCGAACCATATTTTACAACAAAAGAGCATAGTAATGGAACAGGAATAGGGCTTTATATGTCAAAAATTATTATTGATAAAAATATGAAAGGTAAACTAAGAGTTAGAAACACAAATGAAGGTGCAAAATTTATAGTATCAATTCTTAAAAATATAGAAAATAATGATGAGATCATCCATGATGAATTTGTTTGATAATAAATATATTGCACACAGAGGATTGCATGATGGCCGATTGATTCCTGAAAATTCTTTATTAGCTTTTGAAAAAGCTCTTGAAAGAAACTACTCAATTGAGTTTGATATAACAATTTCAAAAGATAATCAAATTATGGTTTTTCATGATGAAGGTTTATATAGATTATGTGGTATAAAAGAAAATATTGAAGATATGAATTACTCTTTTTTAAAAGAGTTAAAACTCTATGAAAGTAGTGAAAAAATACCTTTATTTAAAGAAGTTTTAGATTTAGTAAATGGAAAAATTCCATTAATAATAGAAATAAAAAATCATAAAAATATTGGAATATTAGAAAATAAACTTATGAATTTACTGCAAAACTACAAAGGAAAATATCTAATATGCTCTTTTGAAAAAAGTATATTATCTTGGTTTAAAAAAAATAAACCAAATTTAAAAAGAGGATTGATATTTGAATCTAGTCCCAAAAAATTTCAGAAATATAATAAAACACTTTTTTTATATAAATACTATAAAATAAAAGCAGATTTTATTTCATTGGATTATAAATTATTAAATAGCACAATTTATGATTTTTGTAAAAAAAATAGTTTAGAGTTAATAACTTGGACCATAAAAAACAAAGAAGATTATAAAAAAGTAGATTTAAAAGTAGATGCTGTTATTTTTGAGAATATTATTCTTTAGGTTCTTTGTTTTGAAGTTTTTGAGTAAAAAATGCTAAGAGTATTATAACAAAAGCGATAATTGTAAAAGAGAAGATTTCGGATTGTAAAGTAGTCATATAAGTAGCCTTTTTTGAAAGTCTATCTAAATAATAAAAAAAAAGTAAGAGATGAACTCTTACTTAATTTTCTCATCCATACATTAGGTTTGGTAACCATAACGAAATAGCAGGTATATAGGTTATAAGCATTAATCCTATAAGTAATATTCCTGTCATTGGTAATGAAGCAACAATAACTTGTTTTAAACTAAGTCCTGTTATTCCACTAGCTACGAATAAATTGAGTCCCACAGGCGGGGTTATCATTCCTATTTCCATATTTACAACCATAATAACACCTAAGTGAATTGGATCAATTCCAAGTGCAATACCAATTGGTAGTAAAAGTGGTACTGTAATCATTACCACAGAACTTGGTTCCATAAATTGTCCCATTAATAAAAGTAAAATATTTACAATTAATAAGAACGTTAAAGGACCAACATCTGCTGCAAGTATCATTTCTGTTATATGTTGAGGAATTTGCTCATCTGTTAAGAAGTGTGCAAATAACATCGCATTAGCGATAATAAAGAAAATCATAGAACTTGTTTGTGCTGAGTCTAAAATTATTTTATATAAATCTTTATATTTTGTATCTTTATAAACAAAAAATGAAATAAAGAAAGCATACATAACACTGAATGCTCCAGCTTCAGTTGGAGTAAAGATACCACCATAAATTCCACCAATTACAATAACAATAATTAATAAAGCCCAAAATGCATCTTTAAAAGCAGTGAATTGTTCTTTAAAACTAGCTCTTTTTGTTGATTTAAATCCACTTCTTTTAGCTAAAACATAAGTTGCAATCATCATCATTATACCAATCATAAGCCCAGGAATTACCCCTGCCATAAAAAGTCTTCCAATTGATTGATCCGCAGTTACCCCATACACGATAAATACGATTGAAGGAGGAATTAAAATACCTAATGTTCCTGATGTTGCAATTGTACCAATAGCAAATTGCTCATTATATCCAGCTTGCTTAATTGCTCCATACATAACAGAACCAATAGCTGCAACAGTTGCAGGAGAACTTCCACTAACAGCCGCAAAAATAATAGATGCAAGAATAGCTGCAATTGGAAGACCACCTGGAAGATGTCCTACTAAGCTTTTTGCAAAATTAATAATTCTCATTGCTGATGAACCACGTGAAAGTAGAGCTCCTGCTAAAATAAACATAGGAATTGCCATAAGTGTATACTTATTTAGTCCATCAAAAATTTTTGACGAAATTCCCATTAAATCCATATCTGTAAAAAGAAATGAAGTTATTAATGTTGTAGCCCCAAGTGAAACAGCAACTGGTACACCCACTAACATAAGGGCGAAAAGTAAAATAAATAAAGTAGCAATAACCATACTATTTTTCTCCTTGTGATTTAATTTCGTGTATTACAGCTTCATGCTCGTTGTACAATTTAATGTCTTTTGCATCTGTAAGATAAATTTCAACTAGTTTCTCAGCGCATCTATATGCAGCTAATGCAAAAGAAATAGGAAGAACTAAATGTGGAATCCATAAAGGAATACCTAAATCTACACTCATTTCACCAAAATCTTGTAATAAAAGAATTAATTCATACCCAAAGTATGAAATTAAACCAAGATAAGCAATAGATAGTAAATTTGCAAAGATTAAAAAAGCTTTGGTTATTTCAGGAGAGAATTTTTCAATAATTAAACTCACAGAAATATGCGCACCTTGTTTGAATCCATAAGCAGCTCCAAAAAGCGCAGCCCAAATAAAAAGATAATTAGTAAGTTCAGCAGCCCATGTAAGGCTCATGTCGAAGGCATATCTTAATATTACATTGATAAAAGCTAAAAGCACACCAAGTGACAGTCCTAAGACTGCCATTGTTTGGTTGATCGTACCAACTATTAAGTCGATAATTTCAAAGAATTTTTTCATTTTTCTACTTTATTATTTAGTATCAATTGCTTTTTTGATTAAATCTTCACCAATTACATCATAGAATTGTGGATAAACAACTGCCATTGCTTTTTTCCATTCTTGTTTTTGTTCAGGTGTTAATTCAATAATTTCAAGTTTCTTTGTATCTGCTGCATATTTTTTTAATTCAGCCATGATTTTTTCATCTTCTTTTGCAGATTCTTCTCTTTCAAATGCAGTTGCTTCTTTCATAGCTTGAGAAACATTTGCTTGTAAATCTTTTGGAAGTTTTTTCCAGAATCTATCACTCATAACAACTAAGTAACCTAAATAACCATGACTACTTAAAGTAAGACTTGTTTGAACTTCATTGAATTTTTTTGTATAGAAGTTTGATAATGGATTTTCAGTTCCTTCAACTACACCTTGTTGTAAAGCTGAGTAAACTTCTGAGAATGGAAGTACTTGTGGATTACCACCAACTGCTTTAAATTGTGCTTCTAAAACCTTTGAACTTTGAATTCTATATTTATGCCCTGCTGCATCTTCAGGTAATACGATAGGTTTAGCATTTGTTGAGAAATGTTTAAATCCAGCATCCCAGTAATCAAGAGCTATCATTTGTCTTTTGGCATCTATTTTAGATTTTAAAATAGCACCCACTTCTCCATCCATAACTTTATATAAATGATCTTTATCTTTAAATAAGAAAGGTAAGTCAAAAAGTTGCATTTGTGGAGCTATACTTGTAAATTTAGATAAACTTGGCATAATTAATTGAACATTATCCATAACTAATGCTTTCATTTCTTCACCATCACCATATAATTGAGAGTTAGGAAATACTTGAACATCAATTTTTCCTGCAGTTAACTCTTCAATTCTTTTTTCAAGAAAAGCAGCCGCTTTACCTTTTGGTGTACTATCACTTACTACATGACTTACTTTCATTACATAATCTGCTGCTAAACCAGCTGTTGCCAACATTGCTGCTGCAATTGTACCTATAACTAATTTTTTCATATCTCTTTTTCTCCTTAATTTTTGATATCAAAAAATTATAGTTAAATCTTGTGTAAGTTTTATGTCAATTTCTTAAAGTTTATACATATGTTATATAAATACAAAAAAATACAGCTGTATAAAATATATACAATTATAGGAAAATTAATTAAAATATTTTTTGTATAATGCCCAATCGTAAAGATTCTATATTTTAAGTATTTAACTTTTTTTAAACTAAATTATAGTATATTATTGGACTTTACTTAAGGAATATAAGAGATTAATATAAAGGAAAATGATGGGGTGCAATTTAGACTTACTGACTTCTTTTAAAGATAATTGTGGGTTTGGTTTAGTCGCAGACATGAAAAACAGACCAAGCCATAAAAATTTAGAAGATGCAATTACTTCACTTGAAAGAATGATGCACAGAGGTGCAGTAGCAGCAGATGGTAAAACTGGAGATGGTTCAGGTTTATTATTATCAATGCCAGACTCTTTCATGAGAAAAATAGCAACACAAAAAGGTGTTGATTTACCGGAAATTTATGCAGTAGCAATGATTTTTACTAGAGATCTTAGTGATATTGATACATTCAAAGAATACTGTGAAATTAATGATTTAAAAGTTTTATTAACAAGAGAAGTACCTGTTGATATTGATGCTTTAGGTCAACAAGCTTTAGATAGCTTACCAACAATTATGCAAGTATTTGTTATTCCAAATACTTTAATGACATCAAAAAGATTTGATGCAATGCTTTACTTAACAAGAAAAGAGTGTGAGCATAAACTAGTAGATAAAAAAGATTTTTATATTCCAACGTTTTCATCAAAAGTAATTGCCTATAAAGGGCTAATTATGCCTACGCATATTAAGCATTTTTATATTGATTTAAGGGATGAAGATTTTAAAATCTCATTCTCGTTATTTCATCAGAGATTTTCAACAAATACACTTCCTTTATGGAGATTAGCCCAACCATTTAGAGCAATAGCACATAATGGTGAGATAAACTCAGTTGAGGCAAATAGATTTAATGTTGAAGTAAAATCAGAACAATTAAAATCAGAAGTGTTCTCAGAAGAAGAGATGAAAAGATTACTTCCAATTTTACAAAATGTTGGTTCAGATTCTACATCTTTAGATAATATGTTTGAATTTTTATTAGCAAATGGTGTGGATTTCTTTAAAGCTGCTCGTGCATTAGTTCCAGCTCCTTGGCAAAATGCTCCACATATGGACTCTAATTTAAGAGCATTCTATGAGTATACTGCAACTGCTATGGAAGCTTGGGATGGACCTGCTGCTGTTTCTTTAACAGATGGAAGACATATTGGTTGTTTAATTGATAGAAATGGATTAAGACCTTCTAAATATGTTATTACAAAAGATGATAAATTATATATTACATCTGAGTATGGAACGTTAAATATTGAAGATGATAATATTCTAGAGCGTGGAAGATTACAATCTGGACAGATGATAGCACTTGACTTAAAGCACGGAAAAGTACTAAAAGAAGAAGATATTAACAATTATTTAAAATCAGCACAACATTATTCTAAGTGGTTAAATGATGATATGGATTATGTTCAAGAATATATAGAAGATACATTCTTAAATATAAAAGATTATAAAATTGAAGATTTAGAGAAGAAACAAAAATTCTTTAATATCACATATGAGATTTTAGATCAAGTAATTGAGCCTATGGCAAAAGATGGAAAAGAGCCAGTTGGTTCTATGGGAGATGATACTCCACTTGCATGTTTTTCACAAGTTAGTAGAAATTTTACAGATTACTTTAGACAAAAGTTTGCACAAGTTACAAATCCACCAATTGATCCATATAGAGAAAAAGTTGTTATGTCTTTAGAAACTGGATTTGGTAGAGTTCATAATATTTTGGATGAAAAACCTGAATATGCAAAAAGATTAAAAGTAACAAGTCCTATTTTAATGAAAGAAAAATATGATATTGTTTATTCTTTTGGAGATGAAAAATCACCAAGATATGATGAATATTATAAAAATAGAGTATTCACAACTACTTTTAAAAATGATTTAAAAAAATCATTAGAAAAATTAGCATCATATGTAGTAAAAGCTGTAAAAAAAGATGGTGTTTCTGTTGTAATTTTAGATGATAGAACTATTAATGAAAATGAAAAAGTAATTCCTATGGCTATGGCTGTTGGATTTGTAAATCAACAGTTATTAAAACATGAAATTAGACATAATGTTTCAATTTTAGCGATTACAGGTGAGGTTTATGATCCACATATGGCAGCTGTTTTAATCGGATTTGGATGTACTGCAATATATCCATATATGATGTTTGCTTCAACTGTTTCATTTTTCCAAAGAGAAAAACCATCTAAATATGAAATGCAAAAATTATTAAAAAATACGCAAAAATCTGTTAATGCAGGATTATTGAAAATTATGTCAAAAATGGGTATTTGTACAGTAGCTTCATATAGAAACTCAGGTTTATTTGATGTTGTAGGTTTAAGTGATGAAATTGTTAATGACTGTTTTACAGGGGCTCACTCTGATTTAGCTGGATTAACATATGCTGATATTGAAGCTAAAATCAATAGATCTCATCATAATGCATTTAAAGAAGAAAATAATATGTTCCCACTTGATATAGGTGGATTTTATAAATACAGCAATGGTGGTGAATACCACGATTATGGTCCAGCTACAACTAGAGCTATGCATAATAAAACTGCTGCTAAAAAAGAAGATATTACAGATTTTGATGGATTAAGAGATTTAGTTAATAATAGAGATAAAAAGTTTATTAGAGATTTCTTTGAGTTTAATTCTGATAGAGAAGCAATTGATCTAAGTGAAGTTGAAACAAAAGAAGATATTTTCAAAAGATTTGCATCTGCTGCTATGTCACTTGGTTCAATTTCTCCAGAAGCTCATGAAGCAATGGCAACAGCTATGAATACTATTGGTGGTATGAGTAACTCAGGTGAAGGTGGAGAAGATTCAAAAAGATTTGGAACTATTAAAAACTCTAAAATCAAGCAAGTTGCATCAGGAAGATTTGGTGTAACGCCAGCATATTTAAGATCTGCTGAAGAGTTACAAATCAAAGTTGCACAAGGTGCAAAACCAGGTGAAGGTGGACAATTACCAGGACATAAAGTTACTCCTTTAATTGCAACACTAAGACATACGGTTCCAGGTGTTACACTAATTTCACCACCACCGCATCATGATATTTATTCAATTGAAGATTTAGCTCAATTAATTTTTGACTTAAAACAAATCAATCCATTAGCAAAAATTACAGTTAAATTAGTTTCATCAATTGGTGTAGGAACAATCGCTGCTGGAGTTGCTAAAGCTTATGCTGATAAAATTGTTATTTCAGGTGGAGATGGTGGAACAGGTGCTGCTCCATTAACATCTATTAAACATGCGGGTAATCCTTGGGAAATGGGTCTTTCTGAAGCTCATAATGCTTTAAAAGCAAATAAACTAAGAGAGTTTGTACATGTACAAACAGATGGTGGATTAAAAACAGGTCTTGATGTTGTAAAAGCAGCAATGCTTGGAGCTGAATCTTATGCATTTGGAACAGCTTCATTAACATTACTTGGATGTAAAATTTTAAGAATTTGTCATACAAATAAATGTTCAGTGGGAGTTGCAACTCAAGATGAAAATTTAAGAGATTTCTTTACAGGAACTGTTGATAGATTAATTTCTTACTTTACATTTATAGCTGAAGATATTAGAAATATTCTTGCATCTTTAGGTTATAAAACAATGGAAGAAATCGTAGGACGTTCTGATTTATTAAAAGTTATTGATGATAAGTTTGCACAAAAATTTGATTTCCAAAATATTTTAAGAAGAATTGATGGAATTGATACTTGTCAAAAAGAGACTAATGCTCCTTTTGATGATAATAAATTTGAAAAAGAGTTATTGAAAAAAGTTCACAGAACTATTGAAAATCCAAACTCTCCAATCAAAATAAGTGCAGATATCTCTAACTTAAATAGATCATTTGGTGCTTTAATTTCTGGAGAAATAGCAAGATTTTATGGTGACAAAGGTTTACCTGAAAATTCAATGACTATTAATTTAAATGGAATTGCTGGACAATCATTTGGTGCTTTCTTATCAAAAGGTATGAATTTGTATCTAAATGGTGCTGCAAATGACTATGTTGGTAAAGGTATGAATGGTGGAAAAATTATCATTAATCCTTTCCACCAAGGTAAAGATTTTGCAGGGGCAGGAAATACATGTTTATATGGGGCAACTGGTGGAAAACTATACATTAGAGCAACTGTAGGTGAAAGATTTGCTGTTAGAAACTCTGGATGTACTTCAGTAGTAGAAGGAACAGGAGATAATGCTTGTGAATATATGACAGGTGGAATCGTTGTAATTTTAGGAAATACTGGTATCAATTTTGGTGCAGGTATGACTGGTGGATTAGGATTTGTTTATGACCCTGAAAAAACTTTTGTAGATAAAATGAATCAAGAATTAATTGAGTCAGTTAGAATTGATACAGATGATACTGAAAGAGAAAGATTATATTTAAAACGATTATTACTAGATTACTTACATGAAACAGATAGTGAAATGGCTGATAATATATTACAAAACTTTAGAGCAGAAATTAGAAACTTCTGGATGGTAAAACCAAAAAATATGACAGTATTACCACTAGATCCGGACAAGGGAGATTAAAAGATGTTAAACTTTACAAAATTTGAAAGAATTAATCCTGAAAAAAGGGATGTACTTCAAAGATTAAAAGATTTTAATGAAGTGTATCAAGTTTTTCCAAAGCAAAGAGCAGTAGAGCAATCTGATAGATGTATGCAGTGTGGTGATCCATACTGTCATACTGGATGTCCATTAGGGAATTTTATTCCTGCATGGTTAAAACAAACTGCTACTAAAAATCCAGATTTAGCTTTTGCTTTATCTAATGAAACATCTCCTTTCCCTGAAATTTTAGGAAGAATTTGTCCTCAAGATGTATTATGTGAGGGTGCTTGTTCATTAAATACAGGTCATGGGGCAATTTCTATTGGAGCAATTGAAACTCATATTTCTGAAGATGCTTTTGAAAGAGGAATGAAACCAAAATTTCCTACTCATAAAAATGATAAAAAAGTAGCAGTTGTTGGTTCTGGACCTGCTGGTATTTCTGCTGCAACATTCCTTTTAAGAAAAGGTTTTAATGTTGAAATGTATGAAAGAGCAGATAGAGCAGGTGGACTTTTAATGTATGGAATTCCAGGATTTAAGCTTGATAAAACCACTGTTGATAGAAGAATTAACTGGTTATTAGAAGCTGGAATGAAATTACATTTAAATTGTGAAATTGGGAAAGATATCCCCTCTTCACAACTTGAAAAAGATTTTGATGCAATTTTCTTAGGTCTTGGTTCAACAAAAAGTAATAAAGTGAAAATTGAAGGTGAAAATGCATCAAATGTTCATTTTGCAATTGATTTTTTAACAGGAATTCAAAAAAGAAATCTTGGAAATAAAAATGTTAATTATATTGATGTAAAAGATAAAAAAGTAGTTGTAATTGGTGGTGGGGATACTGCTATGGACTGTGTAAGAACATCGGTTAGAGAAGGTGCAGAAACTGTTAAATGTCTTTATAGAAGAGATGAAGCAAATATGCCTGGATCTAAAAAAGAAGTTGTTAATGCAAAAGAAGAGGGTGTTGAATTTGTATTTAACGTAAGTCCAAAATCTATAAAAGTTGAAAATGATTTAGGTGTTGCTATTGAATTATTAGAAACTTCTATGAGCCAAGCTGATTCAAGTGGTAGACAAAAGGTTGTTATTAATGAAGGTAGTGAGTATTTAGAAGAAGCAGATGTTATTATTCTAGCTCTTGGATTCTCACCTGAAGTTCCTGCATTTTTAAAAGACTTAAATGTTGAAACTAACTCTTGGGGAGCAGTTGTTATTGATTCTAAATTCAAAACATCTAATAAAAAAGTATATGCAGGTGGAGATTGCCAAAGAGGTGCTCACTTAGCTGTTACTGCTGCTACTGATGGTAGAGAAGCTGCTAGAGCTATTACAAAAGAATTATTGTAATTAAATGAACGAAAATATTACAGCCTTATATAAAAAATCTTTTATAGAGGCTGTAATTCTTGCTAATAAAGAACTTTATACATATATTAATACAAATTTATCTTCAAAAGATTATGAATATACAAATACCACAGGTTTTGGTGGTGATAATTCTTTGAAGATTGATTTAATTGCTGAAAATATTTTTATAAAATATCTAAAAGATTTTGGAAATATTTATTCAGAAGAGTGTGGATTATTAAGTACAAATAAAGAGTTTACAATAATGATTGACCCTTTAGATGGAAGTAATAATTTCTATTCAAACTTACCTTATTATGGCACTTCTGTAGCCCTTCAAAAAGATGAAATCACAATAGCAGGTTTTGTTACAAATTTAGTTTCTGCACTTGTAATATATAGAGCATTTGATGAAGAAATAAAACAAATATCTTTATTTGATTTAAAAGAAAAAGAGTTTAATGAAGTGAATAAAACGAAAATTTCTATTTTTGAAAGAGCTTATAAATATCCTTTTCTTTGTGAAAAACTATATGATAATAATATAAAATTTAGATCATTAGGCGCTGTTGCTTTATCTTTATGTGATGCTAAAAATTATGATTTTGTATTGTATTGTGGAAATATAAGAAATTTTGATATTGCAGCTGCTTTGTATATAAATAAGGATTTTTATATTTATAAAACAGATGAATCTTTACTAATAAGTAAAAATAAGGACAAATTTAACTTAATTAAAGAATTTATTAAAGAAGAATAGGTTATAACTCCAGATAAATAATTCAAACTAGGAAAAAACTGTATGTCTTTAATTATTACTGATGAATGTATTGCATGTGATGCATGTAGAGAAGAGTGCCCAAACTACGCTATTGAAGAGGGTGATCCAATTTATGTTATAGATTCGGATAGATGCACTGAGTGTGTAGGTCATTATGAAGAGCCTTCATGTATTGAAGTTTGCCCAGTAGACTGTATTATTATAGATCCTGATAATCAAGAGACAATGGAAGAATTAAAGTTCAAATATGAACAATTAATGGAAGAAGAAGCTTAATGTCTAAAGTAACAACTATTATTGACATTGGGTCTAACTCGATGCGTATGGTTGTATTACAAAAAAGTAGTAGGTTCTCTTTTAGTTTAATAAATGAAACTAAAAGTAG
Source organism: bacterium (assembly GCA_018816105.1). GTDB lineage: Bacteria > Campylobacterota > Campylobacteria > Campylobacterales > Arcobacteraceae > Aliarcobacter. Next base: position 11,430 of record JAHIWE010000070.1, read on the forward strand.
GGTGAAAATATCTGAGGGATGTTATGAAAATAATGGTAACCTTCAGGATATTCCTATGCAAAGAGCTTATGAATCTTTAAAATCTTTTTTAAATATATCTCATGCCTTAAAATCAAGAAAAATAATCTGTGTTGCAACATCTGCATTAAGAGATGCTCCAAATGCTAAAGTATTTATTTCAAAAGTTCAAAAAGACTTAGGATTAAATATAAAAGTAATTGATGGAGAAAAAGAGGCATATTATGGTGGAGTTGCCGCTTTAAATTTAATTCATGATGACACTTTTGTTACTGTTGATATAGGTGGCGGATCTACTGAATTCTCATTTGTAAAAAATGGGAAGATAGAAAAATCAATTTCACTTAATATTGGAACAGTTAGAATAAAAGAACTTTATTTTAATAAAGATGATATTGAAGGTGCTAGAAAAGTTATCTTAGATAATTTAAAAAAGATTTTTGATTTAGGAATTGAAATTCCAAGTAAAGTCGTTGGAATTGGTGGAAGTATTAGGGCTATTTCAAAAATAGTGATGGCAAGAAATGATTATCCATTGGATATTTTACATGGATATACTTACGAAGTAAAAAATGAAAAGAACTTTTTTAATAAAATTATTGATGCAAATACAAATGACGAATTAAAATCATTGGGTGTTAAAAAAGATAGATTTGATACTATAAAAGAGGGTTCATTTATATTTAAAACAATATTAGATGAGTTAAATATCAAAGAAGTAATTACATCAGGAGTGGGTGTTAGAGAAGGTGTTTATTTAACTGATTTATTAAGAAACTCAAATCATAAATTCCCAGAAAACTTCAATGTAAGTGTTAGATCATTACTTGATAGATTTCAAATTGATGAAAAACAAAGTGCTTATATGGGAAATAATGCAGGAAAGATTTTTGATGTTTTAAAACCTATGCATAATTTAGATGATAAGCTAAGAACACTATTAGTAATTGCTTCAAAATTACATTCAATTGGTTCAACACTAAACTTTTATAAATCAAATGATAATGCTTTCGATTTTATTTTAAATGGTTTAAATTATGATTTCTTACACACATCAAGAGTTGTGGTTGCTCATACGATAAAGTTTTCGAAAAAATCATTGCCTTCAAAAAGTGATATTTCAAAATATCAAGATTTACTGCCTTCGTTAGAGATTATGCAATGGATGTCATTTATGATTTCATTGAATATTGCAATAAATCAAGATTTATCAAGACCAAAAGTTGAATATGTATTAGATAATAATACTTTAGAAATTAATTTATCAAATAAATCATTTCTAATTGAAGCAAATATTGATAAATTAGAAAGTCCAGAAGAGCTAAATATAAAGATATAATTATGAAAAAAATAGTTTACAAACTTTTTTTAGTACTTATTTTTATACTAAGAAAATTACCAAAATCATTTCTAAGAAATTTTTTTAAATTTATTGCATATCTTGGTTATTTATTTGCCAGAAAAACAAATAGGATTATTGAAACAAATTTAAATTTTGTTTTTGAAAATTCTTTATCAAAAGATGAGATTAAGAAAATTCAAAAATATTCATATTTTAATATGATTTTATGGGTTCAATCTTTAATTGAAAATCTTGATGTTAGTGATGAAGAATTAAAAAGAACTGTTAAAATTGAGAATGAAGATATTATTAAAGACTTGGTAAAAGAAGATAAACCAATAATTTTAATATCAGCACACTATGGAAATATTGAGATGTTAAGTTGTTATATAAATAAATTTGTAACACCTTTGTCTCAAGTAGCCCGTGAATCAAATTTTAGTGAAGTTGATGAATTTATTATAAAGGCAAGAGAAGCTTCTGGAAGTAAAATTATTTTTAAAACTGGAGCTTTGAAAAAACTTGTAAAAGCCTTAATGAAAAAAGAAGCTGTTTCTTTACTAATTGATCAAAATATAAATTCAAAAGATGGTGAAGAGGTTGAGTTTCTAGGTAAAAAAGCTTATCAAACAGCATCAACTGCAACTCTTGCAAGAAAATTTAATGCATATATTATTCCTGTAGCTATTTTTAACGAAGAAAACTATAATTATAAGATTAAAGTGTATGAGCCAATCATACCAATAAAAACTGATAATGAAAAAGATGATATAAAACAAATTTCTCAATTGGAAGCTAATGCAATATCTGCTATAATTTATGAAGATAAAAAACAGTGGTTTTGGCCGCATAAAAGATTTAAAAGCCATTATAGAGAGATATATGAAAAGAATCCTAATAATTAGTGACGGAAAACCAGGTCACCTAAATCAATCCATTGCATTTTGTAAAATAAAAGATGTTAGTTATGATATTTTAGAAGTAAAGTTTAAATCTAAATTTCATAAAGCCTTATCATATGCTTTCGATAAAATCGAGTATTATACTGATATTTTATTTGATGATTATAAGAAATTCTATTTTGATTTTTATGATGCAGTTGTAAGTGCTGGTTCTGGGACTTATTATTTTAATAAATATATTGGCAAAAAATTTAACAAAAAATCAATAGCATTAATGCTTCCGAAATCTTATAAATATAGTAATTTTTACTATATTATTGCTCAAGAACATGATAATCCAATCAGACAAAATAATATTTTGACTTTGCCTTTAAATCTATCTTTTCCAAAAGAAAGAGGCTGTGTTAAGAAAGTTGAAGATAAAAAATCATTAGCTGTGATAATAGGTGGAGATAATGATGTTTTTGATATGGAGCATGAACTTATAAAAGATGAACTAGATGATATATTTGAAAAATATCCTGATTATTTAAAATATATTACAACTTCAAGAAGAACATCCCCAAATATAGAAGCTTTAGTTAATGAGTATGAATTTGATTATAAATTAATCTACTCAAAAGATCCAAGTGTAAATCCAATTGGTGATTTTATAGCCGTTTGTGATGAGTTTTTTATTACAGCAGATTCAACATCAATGTTAAGTGAAGTTCGAGCTAACAGCCAAGCTAAAATAAATATTATAGATTTAGATTCAAAAAAAGAAAATACAAAGTTTCATAGATTAGTTGACATTATAGAAGAAATGGATGACGAAAAAGTTAACTTTACAAAATTATTGAAAAAAGTAAAAATATAAAATAACTATTAATTAAAAGGAAAAAAGTTGACTAAAAAAATATGTATAATCGGCCTAGGATATGTAGGTTTACCCCTAGCTCATGCCTTTAGTAGTAAATATCAAGTTGTAGGTTTCGATATAAATAAACCAAGAGTTGATGAATTAAATGCAGGTTATGATAGAACTTTAGAATTAACTAGTGATGAAGTAAATGAATCTATAAAAAACGGTATGATTTATAGTACAAATATGAATGATATTAAAGATTGTAACATTTATATTGTTACTGTTCCAACTCCAATTGATAGTACTAACAGACCTGATTTAACTCCTTTAATTAAATCTTCTCAAACTATTGGAAAAGTTTTAAAAAAAGATGATATTGTAATATATGAATCTACTGTTTATCCAGGTGTTACAGAAGAGGTTTGTGTACCTGAATTGGAAAAAGAATCAGGAATGATTTTTAATAAAGATTTTTTCTGTGGATATAGTCCAGAGAGAATTAATCCAGGTGATAAAGAACATACTGTTACTAAAATTCTTAAAATAACAGCAGGTTCAACTCCTGCTATTGCTGATATAGTTGATGATTTATATAAATCAATAATTATTGCAGGAACTCATAAAGCTAGCTCTATAAAAGTGGCTGAAGCTGCTAAAGTTATTGAGAATACTCAAAGAGATGTAAATATAGCACTTATAAATGAATTAGCTCTAATCTTTGATACTATGAATATAAGTACAAATGATGTAATAGAAGCAGCTGCTACTAAATGGAATTTTATTAAATTAAAGCCAGGATTAGTAGGTGGTCACTGTATTGGTGTAGATCCTTATTATCTAACTTTTAAATCAGAAGAATTAGGATATAAACCAAATCTAATTTTGGGGGCTAGACAGATCAATAATGGTATGGGTAAATATATTGCCGAAAAAACAATTAAACTAATGATTAAAGCTGGAAAAATAATTAAAGACTCGAATATCTTAATAATGGGATTGACTTTTAAAGAAAATTGCCCAGATATAAGAAACACAAAAGTAGTTGATATTATAAAAGAATTAAAAGATTATGGGGCTAATATTGATGTTTATGAACCATGGATTGATGAAAAAGATAAAGACTATTATGATTATAACTTTGTACAAAATCCATTTGAAAATACAAAAAAATATGATTCAATAGTTGTCGCTGTTGGACATGATAAATTTAAAACTATATCACAAGAACAGTATGATTCTTTGATAGAAAATGAGAAAATCATTATTGATGTAAAAGGAATCGTTCCTAATCCTTCTTGGAAATTATAATATATGAAAATTGTGCAGTTACTTCCTGAATTAAATGAAGGTGGAGTTGAACGAGGAGTTGTTGAGCTAAGCCGTGAATATGTGAAACTAGGAATTGAGTCATATGTTATTAGTGCAGGGGGAAAACTAGAAAATCAAATAAATATTGATGGTGGAAATCATATAAAATTTGATGTTTGTAGTAAAAATATTTTCACAGCCTTTTCAAGAGTAAATGCTTTAAAAAAAATACTAAAAGAGATAAAACCAGATATTATTCACGTAAGAAGTAGAGTTCCTGCTTGGCTTGTATATTTTGCAAATAAAAGTTTGAAGATCAAAGTTGTGAGCACTGTTCATGGTTTCAACAGTGTTGGATTTTATAGCTCTATTATGCAAAAAGCAGATGCAGTTATATGTGTAAGTAATAGTATAAAAGAGTATATTCAAAAACATTATCAAACTGAAGACTCAAAAATAACTGTAATTCCAAGAGGGATAGATTTAGAACTTTTTAATCCAAAAAATATTGATAATAGTTTTACAAATAACTTCAAAAAAGAGAATAAACTAGATGGTAAATTTATAATCTCAAGTGTAGGAAGAATTACTCAGTTAAAAGATTATGAAACATTTATAAAAGCTATTTTAATAGTAAAAAAAGAGATTCCAAATATTATAGCTTTAATTGTAGGTGGAGTAAGAAGTGATAAAGAAGATTATTTAAACTCTTTAAAAAGTTTAGTAAAAGAATTAAATTTGGAAGAAAATATTATTTTTACAGGAAGCCAAAGTAAAATAGCAGAAATTTATGCACTAAGTGATGTAGTTGTAAGTAGTTCAAAAAAACCAGAAAGCTTTGGGCGTGCAGTTGCTGAATCTATTGCTATGAACACTCCTGTAATTGCAACAAATCATGGTGGTGTAAAAGACATAATAATTGAAAATAAAAATGGTTTTTTCTTTGAAGTTGGAAATGAGAAAGAGTTAGCTAATAATATTTTGAAAACTAGAAATATAAGTTTTGATGGATATAATTATATTTCTTATAATTTTTCTTTGGAGAATATGGTGAATAATACTTTAGCAGTTTATAAAAAGGCATTTAATGTTATCCTTAAAAAAGATTGAAAATAAAGAAATAGTAATATTTAAATTTTTATTTTTTATCTGGATTCTAGCTATTCCTTTTAAAAATGCTGTTTATCAGGTTGCCGTTGCTTCGATGATAATATTCTTTTTTGTACATCTATTAAAAAATAGAAGAGTTGATATTTTAATTGAGAACTTTAAACAGACAAAATATTTAACCATTGGATTTTTTTGTATTATTATAAGCATGTTCCTTTCAAATTTGTTTAATTTAGATTATTTAAATGAAAAATCATGGCGTTTAAGTTATATGTTTTTTGTTAGATATGCTCTTGTTTTCATACTTTTATCTTATTTTTATAGATTAGATTTTTTCAATAAAAAAGAAATTACAATAAGTCTTTTTTCTTCTTTTATTTTATTAGGATTAACGGGAGTATTTCAAATATTACTAAATCCAGATATTATTACAGGACTTGGTATTACAGGGACTCTTGACAATAGAAATGCCTTTGGTTTATTTATGGGAATGGGATTTGTCTTAAGTTTAGTTCTAATAAAAGATCAGAAAGTATTAGGATTATTTTTAATATTATTTTTCTCATTTCTTATGATATTTTCATTTTCAAGATCTTCTTGGGTTGCTAGTGCTTGTTCAGTTTTTATTATGTTTATTTTAAATTATAAAAAAATAAAAATAATTCATTTTATATATTTAGTGGTATTTTGTATTTTTATAGTAACTTTATATTTTACTTTTGATTCTTTTCAAGAAAGATTTAAACAGTTATTAGAAGGAGACTCAAGTAGTAGAACTACAATTTGGATGCATACAATTGTTTTTATAAAAGAAAAAATTCTTTTTGGATATGGAGTTTCAACATGGAAACTTTTACCAGATACCTTTTTGAATCAATTCCCTGATCCACACAATATGATATTAGAAATATTAATTTATACAGGTTTTGTAGGCTTAACAGCATCAATTTTTTCTATATTGATAGTACTAATAAAAATTTTTACAACAAAAAATTTTATTTTATTTCCAATAGCCTCTTATTTTTTAGTGGTTACGCAATTTGATTTTGGTGCATTTGGATCAAAAGAAATTCTTAGTTTTTTAACGATATTTGTTTTCTTTATTTATTCAGATAGTTTTAAAGTAGCTAAATGATTTATTTGTATATTCTATTAATAATATTAATTATTTATATTTCATTAAAATTTTCATGGTGGAGAAAGAATATATGCTATTCTTATCCAAGAGTTTTAATGTATCATATGATTAGTGAACATCTTTCAAAGAAAAAGTCTAAATTTAATAGATTAAGAGTAAAACCAAAAGAGTTTGAAAAACAGTTAATATGGCTAAAAAATAATAACTTTACAAGTTATACTTTGAGCGAATTATCTAATTTGAGTGAAGTTCCATTTAAAGCAGTTGTTCTTACTTTTGATGATGGATATGAAGATAATTTTATAAATGCTTTTAAACTTTTACAGAAGTATAATTTTAAAGCAACTATTTATATAGTATTAAATAGGTTTGATCAAGATTGGGCTACTGATAAAGATCTAGATAAAGCTTCAAATGAGTTAAATAGTGAAAAAATGTTAGATAATGAACAAATTGAAACTATGCTTAAAAGTGGACTTATTGAAATAGGATCACATACTCTTGACCATGTTAATTTACCAAGTTTATCTAATGAACAAAAAATTGAACAAATAAAAGAATCAAAAGAAAAAATAGAACATATTTTTAGTATTAAATGTAATTCTTTTGCATATCCTTTTGGTTTTTTTGATAAAGATTCTGTAAAAATAGTTGAAGAAGTAGCTTATTCAAATGCCACTACAACTGTAAATGGTGTTTTTGATAAATCTAAATATTCAAATTTTGAAATACCAAGAATTATGATAAGTGGAAGACAAGGACTTTTCTCTTTTATTTTAAAAATGAAAAAAGGAAGAAATAGATGAAATTATGTTATTTCTCTTGTTCATCTATTTATGGTGGAGTTGAAAAAATAGTTGTTGATTCATTAAATGAAATTAGTAAAAATCATGAATGTGCTTTGATAGTTCCCTTTGGTTGTAGATATAAAGATAAATTATCTTCAAATATAAAAATCATAGAATATAAATCTTATGATAAAAGATATAATCCATTTTTATATTTAGAAGTTTTAAAAGTAATTAAAAATTATGATATTGTTCATACTCATGGAGCGAAAGCAACTCAAATAACTTATTTATTAAATAAAATTATTCCTTTTATTCATGTTGCAACTAAACATAACACTAGAAAAGGAAAGATTTTTAATAAAGTAAAAAATGTAATTAGTGTTTCTTCTGAAGTTGCAAAAACAATTACTCATCCTAGTAAAGTTTTATATTTTGGTATAAAAAAAACATTAAACTTAGAATTTAAAAAGAATGACATTTTTACGATGATTGCAGTTGGAAGACTCGATCCCATAAAGGGTTTTGATAGACTAATTGATCAAGTATCAAAACTAGATTTTGATTTTGTATTAAATATAATAGGGGAAGGTAGTCAAAAAGCAAAACTTGAAGAATTAATAAGTTCTAAAAATTTAGAAAAGAAAGTCTTACTTTTAGGCTTTAAAGATGATATTCCTCAATATTTAGCAAATAGTCATTTACAAGTGATTTCATCTTTAACGGAAGGTTTACCTTTGACTTTACTTGAAGGAATACTAAATAGTTCGCTAATAATTTCAACACCTGTTGGAGGTATAGTTGAAGTTTTAGATGCAGATTATTTATTAAAAATTGAAGAATTTCCCAATAAAATTACTGATATTTATAAAGATTATGAAAAATATTGTGAAGATTTTAAATTAAAACATGAACTTTTAAAACAAAAATTTGATTTTGATGATTATTCAAAAAATTTGCTGAAATATTATGAAGGGTGTATAAATGCAAAAACATTATAAAATAGTTCATTGTGGTATTTTTAATGAAAAAGACAATGGGAATTTTTTTTATGGATTAGAGAGAAAAATCAGCCATGGTTTAATACAAAATGGTCATTTCGTATATGATTTTAGCTATAGAGATGTTGAGAGAAATTCACGTTTTTTGGGTATTAAAGATAGTGGATTAAAAAAAATGAATGAAAAGCTTATTAATATTTGTAAAAATATAAAAGTAGATATTTTATTTTTGGCAAAAGCTGAAAAGATTGATAAAGTGACTTTATTAAAAATAAAAGAGATTTTGCCAAATATAAAAATTGTACAATGGTATGTAGATCATTTACAAGAAAATGATGCTTTTTTTGATAAATTAGATTGCATGGATGTTTTTTATTATGCAAATGCAAAAGATTTAAAAAGTTTATCTGAAAAATATTATAAAACAATCTTTTCATTTTTCCCAAATATTTCAGATCCCGCTTTTGATAAGAGTATTAACTTAGAAAAAACTAATGATGTAATTTATATTGCAAGGGATTATAAAGAGGATGTAAGAACAAAATTTGCAGTGTTATTAAAAGAGTTTTGTGATAAAGAAAAGATTAATTTAAAAGTTTATGCTTCCTTGGATAATCCAGCTATTTTTGGAAATGATTTTCATGAGGCAATATCAAAAACAAAAATTGCTATAAATTTTAATAGAGATGATAATTTAGAATCAAGAAATGAAGAGAAAATTCTTGGTGCATCTGATAGAATGGCTCAATTTTTGGGTTGCGGAATTTGTACATTCTCTCCTAGAATAAATGGTTTTGAAAAGCTTTATGAAGATAATAAAGATATAGTATATTTTGATAATCCAGAAGATTGTTTTAAAAAATTAAAGAGTTATTTAGAAAACAATCAATTTGAATATATTGCAAAAAATGGTCAAGAAAAAACATTTGAAATAGCAAATGCAAAACGTGTTACTAAATTTATGTTAGAATTATTGTTTAATGATAGTTTGGCTAATGATTATGAGTGGAGCGAATATAAATTTAAAAAGGGAAATAAAATATGACAATTTTACATACATTACATTGGGTACAATTTGCAGGTACTGAAAAAGTATGCGTTGATTTATGTAATGAATTATCAAAAGAACATAAGGTATTTTTATTAACATCAAAACATATTAAACCTTACATTAATGATGAAGTAAGTTTAGTAGAAGTTGATTTTGAAAAAAATAGATATAACCCTTTGTTTTTATTTAAAATTGCAAATATTATAAAAAAAATCAATCCAGATGTTATACATGTACACAATACAAAAGAGCTTGAAGTTATGTACAATGCACGAATTTTTTTAAAAAATAAAATACCTATTATTGCAACAAAACATACCCTTACTCCTAAAAAGAAATTTGCATTAGCTGATTTAGCTGTTGGAATACTCGAAGAAACACATTCAATCATTAACTCTAATAATTCTATAATTATAAAAAATGGAATGGCTTATAAAGAACCTAAAATATTACCTAAAGAAGAAAAGTTTCATATAATATCAGCTGCTAGATTAACTCCTGCAAAAGGTATGCAAACAATTATAAAAGCATTGTCTTTAGTAAAATTTGACTATAAATTTAGTATTTTTGGTCAAGGTGAACAAAAAGAAGAATTACAAAATATGATTAAAGAGTTAGGCCTAGAAAATAACATAACTATTGTTGGTTTTGTTGACAACTTAAATGATTACCTTGCAAGTGCAGACGTGCAAATTATTGCCTCGATATTTGAACCTTTTGGTTTAACAGCTATTGATGGAATTTATTATTCTAATATACTAATTTCTACAAATACTGGAATTTGTGCAGATATTTTAGATAAAGATTTGATATTTGAAAATACTCCTGAATGTCTTGCTGAAAAATTAACTGAAATTCATAATAACTACAATCTTTATTTAGAAAAATTTGTAAAAATTAAAGAAAGAAAAGAAGACTTCAGTATTGAAAAAATGGTTGAGCAATATGTTCAAGCATATAAATCTTTGATAAAGTAGTTTAATGCCATATTTAATTGTAATACTAATAGTTGTATTTATAATATTTTCTCTTCGATATAATTGGTGGAGAATACCACAAAGCAATAAAAAAGTAAGAGTTCTAATGTATCATAGTATTAGTGAACATATTGGAAAAGAGAAACATAATAAATGGAGAGTAAAACCAAAAGATTTTGATAAACAAATGAAATGGTTTTCTGAAAATAACTGGAACTCTTTTACTATTTCAGAGCTTGTAAAACTAGATAATATACCTGAAAAATCTTTTGTTATTACATTTGATGATGGTTTTGAAGATAATTATACAAATGCTTTTCCTATTTTAAAAAAATACGGATTTAAAGCTACTATTTATCTCGTTCCAAATCAAAAAACAAATCATTGGGAAGAAAAAAATACTTCGGTTATTTCAAATTTATTAGATAATGAACAAATATTGGAAATGCAAGATTCCTCTTTAGTAGAGTTTGGTTCTCATACTTTATCTCACGTTAATTTATCAAAAATTAATGATGAGCAATTAGCATTAGAACTTGAAAAATCTAAAATAGATGTAGAAAATATAACTAAAAAAGAGTGTGAAGCTTTTGCTTATCCTTATGGAAAATTTGATAGTAAAATAGTTGAATTTACCAAAAAAGCTGGATATAAAAATGCTACTGTTGTAAAAAGAGGTTTGTTTTCACATGGTGATGATATTTTAGCTATTAAAAGAATAGGTATTTTAGGAACTGAAAGTTTTTTTGATTTTATTTTAAAAATAACAAGAATTAGGAATAAATTATGATTAATGCATCTGTTTATATTATTTGTAAAAATGAAGAAAAACACATAAAAAGAGTTTTAGAAAGTGTTAAAGATTTTGCTGAAATAATTATTGTTGATAGTGGAAGTATTGATAGAACTTTAGATATCGCAAAAGAATTTACAAAAAATATTTTTTATAAAGAATGGCTTGGTTTTGCCGCTCAAAAAGAGTATGCAAGAAGTTTATGTACAAATGAATGGGTTTTGAATCTTGATGCAGATGAAGAGCTAACAGGACAACTAAAAGATGAAATAATTCAAACTATAGATGAAAATAACATTGATGGCTTAAATATAAAAATCTCAAGTCAATATTTAGGAAAATTTAATAATGAAAAATCAAAATTTAATAGAAGAGTTAGATTCTTTAGAAAAGATGTTGGACATTATCCTGAAAAATTAGTACATGAATCAATAGCAATAAATGGAAAAGTTAAAAATGCAAATGGTTTTATTTATGACTATGGAACAATTGATTTAAAAACACATTTATCAAAAATAAATGATTATTCAAGTTTAAGAGCAGAAGAAAAATTTAATAAAAATAAAAAAGCTTCTTTAGTAAAACTTCTATTGGTTTTCCCTCTTTCTTTTTTCAAGTCTTTTTTTATAAAAAGAGGTTTTTTAAATGGCACAAGAGGATTTATTGCTGCAATAAATAATTCGTTTTATGCATTTTTAAAAGAAGCAAAGCTTTATGAATTAAATAATAATAAAGAGAAAAAATGACCCCAAAAGTATCAATTTCATATAAAACAAAAAACATTTTAATAGATGAATTATCAAAGCAAGATAATATTGAGGTTTTAAAAGAAGCAGGTTTCATTAAGAGTTTATTTACAAAGAAAAAGTATGCGGATGTATATTTCTTCTCTGGTAGTTTAGATGAAAAAGCCATTGAAAATATTAAAAATGCAAAAATGATAATAGTAAACTCTTTTGCTTCAATGAATGAAGTTATTTCAAAATTAAAAATTTCTCATGAAAGAGTAAAAGTTATTTATCCAAGTGTTACAATTGAGTATAAAAAAACAAAAGATGTTAAATTAAAACTTTGTGAAGAATTACAAATTGATCCAATAAATAAGCTTATATTTTTTACTGCAAAAAACTTCAAAACATCTGGTGTTAAGGAGTTCTTAGATATTTGTTCAAGTATTACTTATGAAGATTTTAAAGTAATAATTGCAGGTACACAAAAACAAATATATTCACTTAAGTTTCAACAACAAAAATATCCAAAACTTGAGAGTAAATTAATTTTACTTGAAGATTATAAAAATATGGATGATTTGTTTTTATCAGTTGATATTTTCATATTACCAACTTATAATAAATCTTTTTCTTCAAATATTGTAAAAGCAATGTTTTGTAGGTGTGCAGTTTTTCTTAGTATTGATAATGATGCTAAAGAGATTGTAGATGTATTTGCTTCTATGGATAGCCCTACAGACCCAAGTATGACCTTTAAAGTGGATGCAGTCTTAAAAGGACAAGATGATTTAAAACAGATAAAAAAAGAGAATAGAAAACTAGCTAGTGAGTTTAGTTTAGTTAATAATTTAGCAAAAATTAATACTATTATAGAAAATGTTTAAATTTAACTTAAGAAAAAAAAGATACAATACGCAAATATTTTTCACAATAGAAGGAAGACAAATGTCAAGAAGATGTGCAATTTCAGGAAAAGGACCTATGTCTGGAAACAACGTAAGTCATGCAAAAAATAGAACTAAAAGAAGATTTTTGCCAAATATTAGAACAGTTAGAGTTACATTAGAAGATGGAACTACAACTAAGTTAAAAATTTCTGCAAAAGAGTTAAGAACTCTTAAAAAACACTCATAAGAAGGCGCTAGAAAAGTGCTTTCATGAGCATCTTTACTAGGGTAAAGAAGGCAATTGGCTGGGAAATAAGACGAGCCAAACCTCAATATGATTTAAACCCTTTAATTTACTCTCAATTAAAACCTTTTAGACTACCTTTAATTCTGATCCAAATCATAATGATGATAGGAACTTTAGGTTATGTTTATATTGAAGATTATTCAATTATGCATGCCATTTTTCAATCAGCTTATACACTAACAAATACTGGATTTGGTGCATTAAACGAATCAAACTTTAGCAATTTAGGAATAGTATTTACTGTTACATTAATGTTTGCTGGATTTACGATATTATATATTTCAATAGGTATTGTTATTGATGTTATAGCAAATGGTACTTTAATAGCTTTATCAAAGGAAAGAAGAATGCTTTATAAAATAGCCAGACTAAGAAGACATTTTGTGATTTGTTATCACAACGAATATACAGCTCAATTAGCAAGACAATTTAGAGAAAATCATATTCCTTTTGTTGTTGTAGATCCAAGTGATGATATAGAACAAATAGCAAAAGAAAACAACTATCCGTACTTTGTAAAAGAAGAGCCGTATAAAGAGATTGCTTTTTTAAAATCTCATCTTAGCTCTGCTAAAGGTGCCATTTCATTATCAAAAAATATATCAGATAATATTACACTAATTGCTTCAGTTAGATTGTATGAAAAAGAGTTAGGAAGAAGTCCATTTTTGATTATTTCAAATGCTGAAACTCAAAATGAAAAAATAAGACTGCAAAAACTAGGAGCAGATAAGGTTGTAGCAACTCCTTCACTTATGGCAAAAAGAGTAAGTGCAATGGCTATACGACCTGATATGGAAAATGTTCTTGATGAGTTTTTATATAAAAGAGACACTCCTATTGATATGGAAGAAGTTTTTGTAAAAGAGGACTCATGGGTAGTTAATAGAGAGCTTCAAGATTTACACTTAAGAGATAGATTAAAAGTTTCTATAATTGGAATTACAGAAGAAAAAGGTAAGTTTATACAAATGCCAAAGGGAACAACTATAATAAATACTAATTGTAAACTATTATTAGTTGGTTCTCAAAAAGGTATTGCAAGAGCTAAAAAGATTATAAATTTAACAAATCAACCAGAGGATATATAAAATTATGTTTACTATTTTACCAATAAAAGGTTATATTGACCAAATTGATGGATTTTATTGTGATGGAATTCATGCAGGATTAAAACCAAATGGAAATAATGATTTAGGATTTATTTATACAAATAAACCTTGTACTGTTGCTGCAATTTTTACAGAAAATAGATTTCAAGCTGCTCCATTAAAACATTTTTTACAATATGGAGAGGATTTCAAAACAAATTTTGTTTTAATCAACTCAAAAAACGCAAATGCTTTAACTGGAAGAAAAGGGATTGAAGATATTAATAAACTATTTTCGCGATTAGATTTTGAATTAGTAAATCCAGTTATGAGTAGTACAGGAGTTATTGGAAATCCACTTCCAATTGAGAAATTAGTAGCAGGAGCAAAAAAATTTGATTTAACATCTAAAAATGGCGAAAATTTATCAAAAGCAATTATGACAACTGATGCATACCCAAAATCATGTATGTACGAGGTAAAACTTGAAGATGGAAGTTCATTTAAAATTGGTGCAGTTGCAAAAGGTGCTGGAATGATTAATCCAAATCTTGCAACAATGCTTTGTTTTATTTGTACAGATGCTAATGCTCCTTATTCTGATATCAAAGAGGCATTAAAAACAAATAGTGAAACAACATTTAATGCAATTTCAGTTGATGGTGATACATCAACAAATGACACAGTTATGGTATTAGCAAATGGAAACTCAAATGCTTATGATAAAGAGGCTTTTGCAGAGGCTTTAAGACTAGTTATGCATGATATGGCGATGTTAATGGTAGCAGATGGTGAAGGTGCTAAAAAAGTGGCTGCATTTGAGGTAATAAATGCAGCTACAAAAGAGCAAGCTATGATTGCAGCAAAAGCTTTATCAAACTCATTACTTGTTAAAACAGCACTTTTTGGAGAAGATCCAAATTTTGGAAGAATCGCTTCAACAATAGGTGCTTCAAGAATTGATTGTGATGATGAAAAGTTAGTTATCTCTTATAATGATGTTGTTGTATTTAATAAAGGTGAAATTTGTTTTACTCCAGATATTGAAGCAAAAGCAGGAGATGTTCTTAAAAAAGATAAATATAAAATAATTTGTGATATTGGTTTAGGTGATGGCTATTTTACTGCATATGGTTGTGATTTAGGTTACAAATATGTAGAAATAAATGCTGATTACAGAAGTTAAATAATAATTCATATTACAAAGATTAAGTACATTACTAGTATAATTGTTTTATCAAATTTTAATATATAGGATGTAACATGTTTCATGAATATAGAGAGCTAATCACTGAATTAAAGCAAAAAGATGCATATTTTCACAAGCTTTTTGAAAAGCATAATGAGTTAGATGATGTTATTTCAAAACTTGAAAAATCACATGCTGATCAATTTGAAATTGAAACAAATAAAAAAGAAAAACTAAAAATAAAAGATGAAATTTATTCTATTTTAGTTAAGCATAGTAAAGAGGATTAATTTTAGATTAATTCATAGAAGGGGATGAAAGCTTAGGCTTTTGTCCCCTTTTTTTTAATAAAAAAATCTATTACAACTTATACTAAGTCCTTTTTAGATAAAATAATACAATTTTATATTACAAAGGCCTTTTTTTATGGAAAACCTTTTCGAAAATCAAGATATTATAGACATAAATATTGAAGACTCAGTTAAAGCTTCTTATTTAGATTACTCTATGAGTGTTATTATTGGTCGTGCATTACCTGATGCAAAAGATGGTTTAAAGCCCGTGCATAGAAGAATTTTATTTGCTATGCATGATTTGAACATTACTTCAAAATCTTCTTACAAAAAATCAGCAAGAATAGTTGGAGATGTTATTGGTAAGTACCACCCACATGGAGATACTTCAGTTTACGATGCATTAGTAAGAATGGCTCAAACATTCTCAATGAGAGCACCACTTGTTGATGGTCAAGGGAACTTCGGTTCTATTGATGGTGATAGTGCTGCTGCTATGAGATATACAGAAGCTAGAATGACAAAAATAGCTGAAGAAGTACTAAGAGATTTAGATAAAGATACTGTAAACTTTACTCCAAACTACGATGATACGATGAAAGAACCTTCAGTTCTTCCAACACGAGTACCAACACTTTTATTAAACGGAAGTGAAGGAATTGCAGTTGGTATGGCTACAAAAATACCACCTCATAATATTAACGAATTATTAAATGCAGTTTTATACACAATTGATAATCCGGATGTTACAGCTGATGAATTAATGCAGTTTATTCAAGGACCAGATTTCCCAACAGGTGGAACTATTTTTGGAAGACGTGGAATCATTGATGCTTATAATACAGGTCGAGGAAGAGTAAGAATTAGAGCAAAACATCATATTGAAACAAGAGGTAAAAAAGAGATTATTGTTCTTGATGAATTACCTTATCAAGTTAATAAATCAAGATTAATTGAACTTATTGCAACTCTTGCAAAAGATAAGCAAATTGATGGTATCTCAGAAGTTAGAGATGAATCAGATAGAGAAGGTATTAGAGTTGTAATTGAGCTTAAAAAAGATGCTATGAGTGAAATAGTATTAAATAATTTATATAAATCAACTCCTATGGAAACGACATTTGGTATTATTTTACTAGCTGTTTACAATAAAGAACCAAAGGTATTTAATTTACCACAATTATTAAATATTTTCTTATCTCATAGAAAAACTGTAATTATCAGAAGAACTATTTTTGATTTAGAAAAAGCAAAAGCTAGAGCTCATATTTTAGAAGGTTTAAAAATTGCCTTAGATAATATTGACGAAGTTGTTAGAATTATTAGAGCAAGCTCTAATGACCAAGAAGCAAAAGATAGTTTACAAAATAGATTTGGTTTAAGTCCAATTCAATCTCAAGCTATTTTAGATATGAGATTAGGAAGATTAACAGGTCTTCAAAGGGATAAATTAGAAGCTGAATATCAAGAATTAATGATATTAATTGCTGAACTTGAATCTATTTTAAAATCTGAAGATAAATTAAATGAGATTATCAAAGAAGAATTAACAGATATTCAAGATAGATTTGCAAGTGATAGAAGAACTGATATTGAAGACTCTTATGACGAAATTGATATTGAAGATTTAATTCCAAATGAGCCAATGGTTGTTACAATTACTCATAATGGTTATGTAAAAAGAGTTCCAATCAAATCTTATGAAAAACAAAGACGTGGTGGAAAAGGTAAAGTTGCTGTTACTACGCACGATGATGACTTTATTGAGAAATTCTTTGTAAGTAATACTCATGATACTTTAATGTTCGTTACAAATATGGGACAATTATACTGGTTGAAAGTTTATAAAATTCCTGAAGGAAGTAGAACAGCAAAAGGTAAAGCAGTTGTTAATTTAATCAACTTAAGACCAGATGAAAAAATTATGGAAATTATTCCAACACCTGACTTTGATGAATCAAAATCATTAGTATTCTTCACAAGAAATGGTGTAATTAAAAGAACTTCATTAAGTGAGTTCTCAAATATTAGATCAAATGGTGTAAGAGCAATTGTTCTTGATGATTTAGATGAAATTGTAACTGCAAAAATTGCTGATGTTGAAACACAATATTTAATGATTTTTACAAGTATGGGACAATGTATTAGATTCGAACTTGAAAAAACAAGAGATCAAGGTAGATCTACAAGAGGGGTAAGAGGTATCAAGTTTAAACATGATATTGACTTTGTTGTAGATGCTGATGTTGTAAGTAATGAAGACCAAGAGTTATTAACAGTATCTGAAAAAGGTATTGGAAAAAGAACAACAGTGAGTGAATATAGATTAACAAATAGAGCAGGTTCTGGAGTTATATCAATGAAATTATCTCCAAAAACTGGTAATGTTATTGGTGAAGTATTAGTTGATGATACTCAAGACCTAATGTTATTAACTTCTATTGGAAAAATGATTAGAGTTGATATGCAATCAATTAGAAAAGCAGGCAGAAATACTGCTGGTGTAATAATTGTAAATGTTGATAAAAATGACAAAGTTGTATCAATTGCAAAATGTCCAAAAGAAGATGAAGAGATTGAATTAGATGAAAATGGAAATATTATAAGATACACAGAAGATGGTGAAATTTTAGAATCAATTGCCATTAATCCTGAAACAAACAAACCATCTACATTGTTAGATGTTGTAGAAAAAGATAATTTAGAAAAAGAAGAGGAAGAGTAGAATAATGAGAAAGTTTAATGTTGCAGTTGTTGGAGCTACTGGTGCAGTTGGTGAAGAGTTATTTAGAGTTTTAGAAGAATATAACTTCCCTATTAATAAATTAATACCATTGGCAAGTTCAAGAAGTGCTGGTTCAAAAGTTGAATTTAAAAATAAAGAAATCACGGTTTTAGAATTAACTGAAACTTGTTTTGAAGAAAATGATGTAGAAATTGCATTTTTTAGTGCGGGTGGTTCTGTATCAGAAAAGTTTGCAAAATTTGCAGTTGAAGCTGGTGCTGTTGTAATTGATAATACAAGTCACTTTAGAATGGATCCAAAAGTTCCTTTAGTTGTTCCTGAAGTTAATCCTGAAGATATTAGATTATGGAGAGAATCAGGAATTATTGCAAATCCTAATTGTTCTACAATTCAAATGGTTCTTTCACTTAAACCATTAGATGAATTATATGGAATCAAAAGAGTTGATGTTTCAACTTACCAAGCTGTTTCAGGTGCTGGAAAAATTGGTATGGAAGAATTAGTTAAACAAATGCAAGCTTTTTTTGCATTTAATTTAGATGAAGCAGAAGTAAAAGCATTTCCTCATCAAATTGTTTTAAATGTAATCCCTCAAATTGACGTTGCTCAAGATAATGGTTTTACAAAAGAAGAAATGAAGATGATTAAAGAAACTCAAAAAATTATGCACAAAGAGATGAATATTGCAGCAACTTGTGTAAGAGTTCCTGTTTTAAGATCTCATAGTGAATCAATAACTGTAACATTCGATCAAAATGTTGATGTTGATTTAGATAAAGTAAGAGATGCATTAAGTAATTTTGAAAATGTAGAAGTTATTGATGATTTAAAAAACAATAAATATCCAATGCCAATTATCTCAACAGATACAGATACTACATATGTTGGAAGAATTAGAAAAGATATCTATTCTTCAAATATGATTCATTATTTTAATGTTGCTGATCAAGTAAGAGTTGGAGCTGCTACAAATGCAGTTAGAATTGCTCTTAAATGGGTTGATATGGAAAATGATATCTAATGCTAGAAAAATTTTTTGAAAATGCAATGTGGAAAACAAGACTTTTTGTCTTGCTTCCAGTTATTTTTGGACTTATTGGAGCTATAATACTTTTTATTGTAGCTTCAGTAGATATTTTTGAAGTTTTAGTTTATACAGTAGATGTATATTTAAATGGATTACATCCTGAAAATTTCCATGAAGAGATTGTAAGTAAAATAATTGGTGCAGTTGATTTGTATTTAATTGCAGTTGTTATGCTAATTTTTGCTTTTGGGATATATGAATTATTTATATCAAAAATTGATGCAGCAGAAGATGGTAAAGCAGGGAGTAATATTCTAGCTATTCACTCTTTAGATCAATTAAAAGATAAAATTGCAAAAGTTATTGTAATGGTTTTAATTGTAAGTTTTTTCCAAAAGGTATTACATACAAGTTATGATGGAGCATTACAAATGCTTTATTTCGCTTTATCAATTGGAATATTATCTGTAGGACTTTTCTTTTTAGGAAAAGTTGGAAAACATTAAATTTTTTGTTACTTTTGAAAAAGTAGATATATAAATATTGGTCCCTTAAAATAGGGACTATTTTAAGGATGAAAATGTCAAAAATATTTGTAGATGCATGTTTTAGAAAACCAACTCCATACACACCTGTATGGATGATGAGACAAGCAGGAAGATATCTTCCTGAATATATGAAAGTTAGAGCACAAGCTGGTGATTTTTTAAATCTATGTCATAATCCAGAACTAGCTGCTGAAGTTACTATTCAGCCTTTAGATATTGTAGGTGTTGACGCTGCTATTTTATTTTCAGATATTTTAGTTATTCCAAATGAAATGGGAATGCATTTAGATTTTGTAAAAGGGGAAGGTCCTCTTTTTAAAGATCCAATTGTAACTGAAGCTGATGTAGATGCTTTATTAGGTGGCGTTGAAGCTGCTAATAAATTAACTTATGTTTATGAAACAATTAAATTATTAAAACAAAAATTACCTGAAGATAAAGCACTTATCGGATTTACAGGTGCTCCTTGGACACTTGCTACTTATATGATTGAAGGGCAGGGGACTAAAACTTATAATCTTTGTAAAAAAATGATGTATTCAAATCCTGAACTTTTGCATAAGATTTTAAGAAAAGTTACTGATGTTGTAAAATTTTATATGGAAAAACAAATTCAATCAGGGGCAGATGTTGTTCAAATATTTGATTCTTGGGCAGCAGCAATTGAACCTTCAATGTACGATGAATTTTCATGGAAATATATGGTTGAAATTTCAGAATACTTAAAAGAAAAATATCCACATATTCCAGTAATCATGTTTCCAAAAGGAATTCCAGCATTCTTAGATAAAGTATATGGAAACTTTGATGTATTTGGTGTAGATTGGGGAACTCCAATGGCACTTGCTAAAGAGAAATTAGGAAGTAGGTATGTACTTCAAGGAAATATGGAACCTTGTAGATTATACTCAAAAGAGAAAACTACACAATGTGTTGAAGCCTTACAAAATATCATGCAAGGTGAAGGACATATATTTAATCTTGGACATGGAATATTACCTGATGTTCCTGTTGAAAATGCTATTCACTTTGTTAAAGAGTGTCAAAGAGTAAGTAAAAAGTAATCTAATAAAAATTAAGTAGGAATTTTCCTACTTAAAACTATCGAAAGAAAAATCATGTCATATTCTAATTCTATTATTTTTGGACCGATTCCCTCAAGAAGATTTGGTATATCATTAGGTGTAGATTTATCACCATCAAAAAAACAATGTAATTTTGATTGTTTATATTGTGAACTTGAAGGTGCAAAAACTACAGATAAAATGGATACATATCCCAGTGTAAATGAAATTATTACTGCAATAAAAGAAAACTTTTTAATTCATCCACAAATTGATGTTATTACACTAACAGCAAATGGTGAACCTACTTTATATCCAAAATTAAATGAATTAATAGATGAAATAAATAAAATGAAAAATCAAACAAAAACATTGATTTTATCAAATGGAAGTACAATATATAAAGAAGAAATATTTAATTCCCTTTTAAAAATAGATACAGTTAAATTATCTCTTGATTGTGTAAGTGCAAAATGTTTTAAAAAACTTGATAGGGTTAATAGTAGTGTTGAAATAGAAAAGATTGTTCCTTCAATGATTGAGTTTTCAAAAAAAACAAAAAATGATTTTGTATTGGAAATATTATTTGTAAAAGATTTAAACGATAAAGATGAAGAACTTGATTTATTATATGAAGCTGCTTTAAAGATAAATCCAAAGCGTATAGATATAGGAACTATTGATAGGCCACCTGCATATGATGTAAAACCTGTTTCTTATGAGTTCCTTGAAAGTATTGCAATTAGATTTGAAAACTTAAATATGAATATAATATACAAAAATAGACCAAAATCAATTCAATCATATAGTTATGAAGAGATAAAAAAAATGCTAAAAAGAAGGCCTCTAACTAAAGAAGATATAGAAAATATGTTTGATGAAAAATCAAAACTACTATTAGAAGAGTTAATAAAAGAAGAAATAATTACTATAGTAAATAGTAGTGGAATAGAATTTTATAAGAATTTAGAAAAATAGACTTTTATGTCTTGACAATAAAGTCTTTTTTTACTATAATTCGAACCCATTAAAGATGAAGTCAAAATCCGGCATAGCTCAGCGGTAGAGTAGATGACTGTTAATCATTTGGTCCCAGGTTCGAATCCTGGTGCCGGAGCCATAACTTCTTTTTTAATGTTTAAAATTATAGATTCCGGCATAGCTCAGCGGTAGAGTAGATGACTGTTAATCATTTGGTCCCAGGTTCGAATCCTGGTGCCGGAGCCATTTATAAATTTTAAAAAACAAAACCTTTTCAAGTTCCGGCATAGCTCAGCGGTAGAGTAGATGACTGTTAATCATTTGGTCCCAGGTTCGAATCCTGGTGCCGGAGCCACTTTCAATTTTTATCAAAAACAAAAAATCAATTTTTAAAAATCTTCATTTTCAAATCAAAAAATATCATATTCCATCATTTACTTTTATTTTGGAATCAACTACACTACTTATTAAATTATTTATATTATGAATTATTATGTTTAGAGTAGAAGTGGAAATTTAGAATAGAAGTAATTAACCAAAGGCTAGTATTCAACTAGCCTTTTTTTTAGAATATTATTTTAACTTAAGAGCTACAAGTTCATTAACAACTTGTGGATTTGCTTTTCCACCAGTAGCTTTTAAAACTTGTCCTACAAAAAAGCCTAACAGTTTTGTATTTCCTGCTTTGAATTTTTCTACATTGTCCGAATTTTTTGAAATGATTTCATCAATAATAGGTAAAATGATACTTGGGTCACTTATTTGAACTAAACCTTTATCTTCAACTATTTTTGAAGGATTAATTCCTGTTTTAGTCATCTCTTCAAATATTTGTTTTGCAATTTTATTTGAAATGATTTCATCATCTACCATTTTAATAAGTTCAGCTATTTGAGATGCTGTAAATTTTAGCTCATTTGCTTGTTTTTCTTTTAGCTCTTTTGCAACTTCATTTGCTACAATATTAGCAAGTGTCACAGAAGAAATTGACATATTAAATCTTTTTTCATTAGGATTCATTGCGTTAACAAAGCATAATTTTGATAAATAATCGTAAGCTTCTTCATAGAATGATGAAAGATCTTCATCTCGAGCAAGAATATTAGCAACTTCACTATTTAGATTAAGTTCATTTGTATATTTATCAAATAGTGCTTTTTGATTTTCACTCATAGGTGTAACTTCACCAATAACTTGTAAATTTTTAGTTTCCGTTTTAGGTGCTACATCACTTTTAACTATTTTTTCTACTACTTTTGTTTTTTTAGCCCAAGAGTCTTTTAATCCTACTATTTTATTAAATACTGGTTTTTCATCTGTATAATCAATTGGGTCTGCATAAAAATACCCTTGTCTTTCAAATTGAAATCTAACATCTACTTTATCAGTAATAACAGCAGGCTCAATAAGTGCATTTTTAATAATATGTAATGAATCTGGGTTTAAGTCTTCAATTCCTTCAGGTGCTTCGCAAGAGTATAATCTATCATATAGTCTTACTTCGATTTTTTTTGCTTGTGTTGCATCAACCCATTGGATTGCACTTTTTACTTTTATGCCACTTGTATCTGAACCACTTTTAGAATCAGGATTATATTCTGCTTTAATTTCTACAATATTTCCATTTGCATCTTTTATAATTTCTTTACAAGTAATTATATATGCATGTCTTAGACGTACAGATTGTTCCAGTGTTAGACGGTTGTAATCTTTTGGAGGATTTTCTTCAAAATCATCTCTTTCTATATAAATCTCTTTTGAAAAATGTATTTTTCTTGAACCCACTTTTGGTACATCATGCGGATAGTATGAAGCGTCAATCTCTTCACTTCCTTCATAATTTTCAATAGTTACTTTAAGTGGCTCAAGAACACACATAACTCTTGGTACTTTTGTATTTAAATCATCTCTTATACAAAATTCAAGTTGAGAAACATCAACCATTGAGTTTGCTTTTGCTATTCCAATTTGATCGCAGAAATTTAGAACAGACTCAGGTGTATATCCTCTTCTTTTATATCCAGCGAGTGTTGGCATTCTTGGATCATCCCACCCATTTACATAGTTACCATTTACAAGTTCTAAAAGTTTTCTTTTACTCATAACCGTATAGTTTATACCTAATCGTGCAAATTCATGTTGATAAGGTCTTGGAGGAACAAGATTTAGTGTATCTAATACCCAATCATAAATATCTCTATTGTTTTCAAATTCAAGAGTACAAATAGAGTGTGAAACACCTTCAATATAATCAGATAAACAATGTGCAAAGTCATACATAGGATAAATACACCATTTATCTTGTGTTCTAAAATGGTGTGCATGTCTAATTCTATATAATAAAGGGTCTCTCATTTTCATATTAGCTGCACTCATATCAATTTTAGCTCTTAAAATATGTTCTCCCTCTTTAAATTCACCATTCTTCATTCTCTCAATTAAATCTAAGTTTTCTTCAATTGAACGGTCTGCGTAAATACTTCGACGACCAGCTTGAGTTACCGTTCCCCTATATTCTCTTATCTCTTCTTCTGTTAGACTATCAACATAAGCTTTACCCATTTTAATAAGTTCAATAGCATAATCATATATTTTAGGAAAATAATCAGAAGTAAAATATACATTATCATTCCAGTTGAAGCCAAGCCATTTTACAGCATCTTTAAGAGCTTCAACATATTTTGTATCTTCAGTAGTAGGATTTGTATCGTCCATTCTAAGGTTGCATTGACCATTAAAGTCTCGTGCTATACCAAAATTAATACAGATAGATTTAGCGTGTCCTATATGTGGGAAGCCATTAGGCTCTGGAGGAAACCTTGTTATGATTTCTTTATATTTGCCTGACTTTAAGTCTTCTTCAACTATTGTACGTAAAAAATCTTTATGTTCACTCATTATTATTAAACCTTTTGTTTTTGATACTCTTATAAGTATTGTATTTTATCAAATTAGTGCTTAGATAAACAGAGGCTCATTATATATGATAAAAATATGAATAATCATCTCATCTAATAAAATAAAACAGATTAAGAAATAGATAAAACAATAAAAATCATAATTTCAACTAAGAAACCCAAAGAAAAGCAAGTAAAAAAAGAGTAAACATATTATAAAAGTAATAAAAACACGATATAAATATAGTAAGTATAAGGAATCCCAAAATTGATGCCAAATTTAAGCGATAAGGTATTCACAAAGTAAAAAGAATCTATTATAATTCCC
>JAHIWE010000071.1 GCA_018816105.1 bacterium
AGAAGAAAGATTGGCTATAGAAAGAGAAAAATTTGATAAACAAGTAAAAGAAGACAAAAAAAGGTTTAATTTTTTTAGTAGAAAAGAAAGAGACACTATAGAGGATATATAAAATGGTAATAAAAGAGAATAAATGCTATAGCAGGTGGTGTAAAAGATGTGGTATAAAATACAAAACATCTTCTAAACATGGAAGAGTATGTGATAATTGTAATTTATTAAAAATAAGAAAGTATAGGCAGTTTTAAAGAGGTAAAAGAAAATGGAAGAACAAGGAAAATGGTGGAATGATTTTGGTATTACTGAAAAGATAAAGAAAGAATTAGAAAACTATAAAAGGATGAAAGGAGACAGATGTCCTAAAGATATGCCTTTTATAGGAGCTGAACCTACAAAAGATAAATGTTTTATCTGTAAGAAAGAGATAGACGGACTTATCAAAAGGATGGCTATATGTGAGGAATGTTATAATGAACAAATTGACAAAAGGTATGGAAAGAAGTTTTAAAAACATGATGCTTGGCATTTTCATAATTCCGTCGCTTATATTTTTTTTAATATCATTAGCATTTATATTTGTTTTTATCATAATTCCTTCAATCATAGTTTATGGTCTTTATAGCTTAGGAAGAGAGATAATAAAAAAAGTAACAGGTGCATAATGGTTAATTGTCCTTTTGTTTCATGTAAGTTTTTTTATGTGGTTTTACCAGTTATATTTTTATCACTTATAATAAGATTGATATATTTACAAAGAAAATATGATAGAGAATCAAACCAAACCCCAAGGAGAAAAGAAAATGATAAAAGAAGATGAATTAATCATACATTTAAAGAATCAGTTAGATAAATTACTTCATAAAAAGAGACAGATTGAAATAATGATAACTGATTTAGATACACAAATTCAAGAAGAAAAGAAGAAGATAAAACAAACCCCAAAAAACAATCCGAGGGAAAAGATAAATGAACTGGAAAGAAATAATATTATGGATTGAATACAATATTTTAGGATTACCTAAAGATAGAGGCATTAAAGTAAGATGTCCTTATTGTATGAAATATCTTTTTATTATTAAATCATCAAAAGGGTTCATTGGTATTGGATTTAAACCAAACCCCAAGGAGAGTGAGAGAAGATGAATGTTGAAGTAAAAATATTGTTGGGGTTTTTGTTTATTGCTTGTTTATTAGGTTATCTTATTTATCTAAACAAAAAAGAAGGAGAAAATGGAAGAACAAGCTAAAGAAGAACTGAAATGTGAATATTGTGGATGTAAATTTAAATTTAAAAATTATATTATTTTTCAAGGTAAATATTATCACGAAAAATGTAGGATGTTGTTATTATGAAAGATAATTTTAATAATATCAAACCAAACCCCAAAAAAGAAAGATGGTTAAAAACAATGCGAAAGGAGATTGTGAATAAAGGGTTTTCATTCCCTGTTCTTCCGTTTCCTCGCAAGATTGTTTTTAAACCAAACATCAAGGAGAAATAGAAAATGGGAATGAAACATATATTAATCGGTTGTGAGTTTATGTATAAATTGTTTTCACCATTATTTTTAGGGGGTTCAATTTCAGCAGTTATCATAATGAATTTAGATAATTTAGGTATTCATGAATATCATGGTTTAATTGTTGTTTTTATCGCTTCTTTTATTTGTATAGGTTCAGCGATAAATCGACTTATTAATTTAGAAAGACCATATAGGGTTAAACCAAACCCCAAGGAGAAAAGATGAAAATAAAAGATATTAATTTATTTGAAGAAGATTTGCTTAAAATGATGCAAGAGTTTTGGGCTATAGACAATAATGATACTTGTGCTAAAGAAACCCTGAGATTCTTAAATAAATATAAAATAGATGATAATGATGAATATGGATTAAGATATACAATTAAAAACACAATAAATCAAAGCTAAACCAAACCCCAAGGAGAAGGAGAGTGAGAGAAGATGAACGAATTTCAAATAATATTATCATTTTGGATTGGTATGAATATTTTTATAATCGTTATGTTTGGAATTGGAGCAAGTCTTATGATAATCAAACCAAACCTTAAGGAGAGAAAATGAAGAAAGAAGATTGGTTAAGGTCAAATGAAACCTATTATCAGACTTATCAAAGATTCTCAAAAATACCAGTTCATAAAAGAACTGATGAACACCACAATTATTTGATAAGATGGAAATATGATGGAAGTGTGAGGAGATATTTATTATCGATTATCAAACCAAACCCCAAGGAGAAAAGATGAAAGATATTGATGATGAGGCACTAAGAATTACGAAATTAGTGTATGAACAATATGCAAATGGATATGGTGTTTTATTTGGAATACCCTCAAATTTAAAAGATGCTGTAAGGGTTGTTATTAAATCAGTTCTTAGGGTTCAAGGGTATGAAAAAGAATTAGAAAAACCAAACCTCAAGGAGAAGTGATGAAACTATATAAAACAAGAGAATCAAAGATGTTATACGAAAAAAAGAGTTCATTAAATAGGTATTAATCGCAATAAAATTAAG
>JAHIWE010000072.1 GCA_018816105.1 bacterium
AAGAGTTAATTAAATATGACGAAGAGTATTTAATAGGAAAAGATTATAGATCTTTTTTTCATTATGATACGCAAAAGAATCTTTTGGAAGAACAAAGTAAAATATTACTATCGGGTGAAAAGTGGCAAGGTAATGTTAAGTTTCTAACAGCTATTGATACTGTTTTTTATACATCATGCATAATTATTCCTATATTTGATGAGAATAAAGAAATTACAAAATATATAAGTATAAACTTTTTAACAAGTAAAGATGAAAATGCAAAAAAAGAGTTCAAACAAAGAGTACTTTTTGATTTAAAAGAAACAAAAAGAATCTATACTGCTGCTCAAAGAAAAATAGATGAATTAAATGGTATTTTAGAATCGTGTAATGATTTTGATGTATTAAAATCTATTTTAGAAAATGAACAAAAAATAAATGAAGAGAAATATTCTGAATTAGATTTATTAAAAGATAAAATTAATGAAAAAGAAAAAAGATATAAACTTCTAACTTTAGGAGTAGATAAAAAACTTTCAGAGCTTTCAAGTAATATTTCTGATATGAAAACTATTCAAGAAAAAGTAAATACAAAAATGCTTCAAATGATTGATGAAATCAAGGAAAAAGATTCTTTAATTCTAAAAATAGAAGATGAGATAAAATATTTAGAAAATAAAAAAGGCCATTAATAGTATGTTTGATAATAGTTTTCTAAAAAAATTAAATATTTTATATATAGAAAGTAATTATGAAGATAGAGATTATCTTTCTAATATTTTATATAGATTTTTTAATAATGTTATTGTTTGCTCAAACGCTCTTGATGCAATAAAAAGCTTTAGACAAAAAGATGAAGATTTTTTTATTGATATTATTATTTGTGATAGAACACTAAGTGATTCAACAGGAATAGAAGTTTTAAAACAAATAAGAGAGATTGACTTTCATGTACCTTTTATTTTTACAAGTTCTAATATTGAAACAAGTGATTTACTTTTAGGTATTAATCATAATATTACTGATTATCTAGCAAAACCAGTAAATGCAAAAGATTTAATATTTTGTATACAAAAAGTTTGTCATAAAAGATACCAAGATAGATTAAAAATTTTAATGCAAAAAGACTTAGAAGATTTAAGATTAGTTGTAAATGAAGTTGCTTTAGTTGTAAGAACAGATTTACATGGAAATATAAGCTTTGTAAATAATTATTTTTCGAAAATATCAGGTTTTTCTCAAGATGAATTGTTGGGAGAGAACTATAGCTTATTAAAAGATGAAAATTCAAATAATCACTTATATGAAGAGTTACTATTAAAAGTTAATCAAGGAATAATTTGGGAAGGTAAAGTAAAAAAAACCTCTAAATCAAAAGAAGATTTTTATGTTTATTTAACAGTTCTTCCAATTCATGATAAAGATAATTCTAAAATAACAGAATTAATGTGGATTAGTTTTTTGACAACAGATCAAGAGTTAGAAAACAAAGAATTTAAGAAAGAAATGGTTAAAAATATTTATACAAATAGAAGAATAAATAATGAAGCACGAGAAGAAATAGATAAATTAATGGCTAGAATAGCTCAATATAGTAGTGTAAAAAGTGAACTATTAAGTAAAAAACAAGAGGCAGTTAAATTAAATAATGAAATTGAATCTAGTAAAAAAGAATTATTAAATATAGAAGAGAAAGTAAAAAAAAGTGCCTTTGATTCAAGTTTGAAAATAGAAGAAGCAGTATCAAAACAAAAAAATATAAAAGAAGAGAATGAAAAAATTCTTATTTTATTGAATAATTTAAATAATGAATTAAAGGATAAAAATCAAAAACTTTTGGATTTAACAAAACAATTATCAAGTAAATTAAAAGAAATCAAAAAATTATAAAGTTACATTTTCTAAAAAAGTAATTTCCTTATCATCAATAATAATAGCATCAATACAAAAAGCAACATCAAGGCTTTTTGTTTGTAAATAATAATCTGCACTTCTTTTGATTTTTGAGAGTTTTGAAGATGTTATGTTATTTATGGCAGTTTCATAATCAGGTGCTGATTTTACTTCACAAAAATGATAAATATTATCTTTTAAAGCAATAATATCTATTTCACCTAATTTTTTTGCATAGAAGTTTTTTTCTATTATTTTAAAATTTAGATCTTCCAAAAAAGAAATTGCTCTTTTTTCAGCAAAATCTCCTTTTTCTCTACTCATACTTTTTTACTTTTATCTCAACCACCACCAACAAATTGTAGTAGTTCGATTTTGTCATCGTTATTTGGAATAAAGTTATTCCAATCTTCTTTTTTAACTATGTTCATATTAACAGCAGCTGCCATTACTTTATCTTCTATTTGTAAATTTGTAATAATATTTTGAAGTGTTGAATCATTTGAAAATTCTTTTGTTTCACCATTTATAATAAGTGTCATTTTAAAGCCTTTAATATTTTATAAAAAAATGATTATACAAGGAGTTAACTTATTTCCTAATATTCAAAGTTTTAAATCTATCACCCATTCCTGTTGGTTCTAGTAATACTTTTACATTTTGAGTTTGTCTTAAATATTCATTCTCATTTACATTTGCTTTTAAAATCTCCAATAAATCTAAAATCCCAAATTCAACTAAAGATTTTAATTGAGTGTTAAATTTTATTCGTGTAATACCATTTTCTTTAAAACAATCACTTAGATAATTAAAATGAACATCATATGTAATATCAGAGTTTTTAAATAGTTTTTCTAAAGGCAAATTATCCTCAAAAATAGGATAAACATTATGTTTTTCATAAACTCTTGTTGAAAAATCATTTCTTGGATATCTATCCCCATAATCAAAAGTTAGAAATTCAAAAGTATCTATATTTTCACAAAGAGTTTTTACAAAATCTTTATATGAAAGAGCAACTTCGCCTTTTGTGATAGAATATTTTTTACAATGATTTATAATATCTTCTTCAATACAATCTATAAACTCTATTTTATTATTTGATACAAAAGCTTGTTGTAAAGTATTTTCTTTATTTGTATAAACTAATTCACAAGCAAAAGCATCAAATATTTCATTTGCAAGGACATAAGCATTTTGTAGTTTTACTTCATTTATATCATTATAATGTTTTAATTTTATAACATCACCAAAAGAGTCATTTAGATATTTTTTTTGTTGCTCTTGAAGATTTGAAAATCTCTCTACAATTGCAAAATTTAATGTTTCTAATAGAGTTGGTTTTAAAGTATAAATAAACTGAATAATATCAGCTAATAAATATCCATGGTGAGCACCAATTTCTAAAATAGTTGTATTAGCAGGTAAAAAACCACTTTCAATAGAATCAATTATTTTCTTTGCTATTGAACCACCAAAAAAAGGTGATGTTGAAACTGAAGTGAAAAAATCACCATCTTTTCCAATTTGTTTATAGTTTGAGTAGTATGCATCTTGGCCATATAGCCAATCGTTAAAGTAATCGCTAAATTTTATCATAAAGCAATTGTATCAAAAAGAGTATTTTATAGATGTAAAATAAGAGTAAATAAAAAGATTTCTCTTTTTATTTACAAACGTCGATTACTGATTGTTGGTTTGGATATAAGTAAACTTCTACTCTTCTATTTAATCCCATATTAGCATCACTATTATTTAATGCAACTGGTTTATCAAATGAACAACCTCTTGAGAAGATTTGATTTTGAGCACCTGAGTTAAAAATAATATTTCCAACATTTGTAGCTCTTTGATTAGATAAATTTAAATTATATGCGTGACTTCCTCTACTATCTGTATGACCTACTACTTGAACTAAAGTATTTGGATATTTTTGTAAAACAGAGTTTATTTTAGCAATTTTAGCGCTAGCACTTGGAGTTGGATTTGCAGAGTTTGTTTCAAACATCATATCATCTCTAAACATTATTTTTACGTAGTTATCTGTATTTGAAACTATTAAATCTTGATTTGGATCTAAAGCTGCATTTGGATTATTGTTAACATTTGTGTTTAAACTATCAGCTACTTCTTTTGCTTGTTTATCCATACTATAACCAATTGCTCCACCAATTGCAGCACCTGCAACTGCACCAATTACTTTGTTTCTTCCTTTATTTCCACCACCAACATTATTACCAAGAACAATACCTGCTAAGGCTCCAACTGTTGTTCCTATAATTGCATTTTGATTTTGGTCATAAGTTTGATTTCCAGTTGTTTGTGCACAACCGCTTATCATAGCAGCAATAGCAACACTTGATAATAAAGTTTTTATATTAATTAATTTCATATTAGACCTTTTTTATTTAATAAATTCATTTTAACATATTAATTGTGAAATAATAGTTTAAATAACTAGTAGCTTTATTGTAATAATTTTATGTTATAATTTACATAAGTTAAAAAGGAGAATCTATGGAAAAAAGAACAAAAATATTAGCAACTTTAGGCCCAGCAAGTCATAGTATCGAAATAATAGAAGGATTGATAAAAGCAGGTGCGAATATGTTTAGATTAAACTTTTCGCATGGAAGTCATGAGTATCATTTAGAGACATTACAAAATATTAGAACAGCTATGAAAAATCTAAATAAAACAGTTGGAATTTTACAAGATATTTCAGGACCAAAAGTGAGAATTGGTGATTTAAAAGAACCATTTGAATTGTATAGAGATGATGTTATCACTTTTTTAAAAGATGATATGGTAGGTTATAAAAAAGCAGATAAAGAGTATGTAGTATCAATTAACTATCCAGATATCTTAGATAAAGTTAAAATTGATGAATATATATATTTATACGATGGAACTATTAGAGCAAAAGTTATTGCTATTGGGGCTGAAGTTAAAGCAAAAATAGAAAATCACGGAACTTTATCTTCAAGAAAAGGTGTGAATTTCCCAAATACTGTAATTGATATTGATGTAATTACAAAAAAAGATGAAATAGATATTGCATGGGGAGTTGAAAACGAGGTTGATTATTTTGCCATTTCATTTGTACAAAATGCAAAAGATATGAGAAAAGCTAGAAATCTTCTAAATGGTTATAAAGGTAAATTAATAGCTAAAATTGAGAAATTTGATGCAGTTGAAAATATCGATGAAATCATAGAAGCTAGTGATGGAATAATGGTTGCAAGAGGAGATTTAGGAATTGAAGTTCCTTATTATGATGTTCCTACAATCCAAAAGATGCTTATCAAAAAAGCAAATTTAAAAGGTATTCCAGTAATCACAGCAACTCAAATGCTTTTATCAATGACTCAAAATGAAAGAGCTACACGTGCTGAAATCTCAGACGTTGCAAATGCAGTTTTAGATGGAACTGATGTTGTAATGCTTTCTGAAGAGAGTGCTGTTGGAGAAGATCCAATAAATGTAGTTGATACGATGCATAATATTATTGCAAAAACTGAAGGTATTTATAACTATGATAAACAATATAAATTCCCATATTTAGATGAGTTTGATGTTATTCAAGCAACTGTTACAAAGCTTGCAGATGATTTAAAAGCAAATGGTATTTTGGCACTTACAAGTTCTGGGAAATCAGCTTTAAAAATGTCAAGATATAGACCAAGAACTCCTATTTTTACATTTACACATAAGAAAAAAGTATTAAACTCACTAACAGCTATTTGGGGAGTTGAACCAATAGGAACAATCAAAGAAGCACAAGCTTCAAAAATGTTTCAAAGAATGTTAGTAGCTTTAGATGAAAGAGGATTATTAAATAAAAATGGTTTATATGTAGCTACTGTTGGATATCCAGTTGGAATGCCAGGAAGCACAAATACAATCAAAATCTTAACTCCGTCTGAAATAAAATATTACTTAAATTTTAAAGAGACTAAAGAAAAAGACAAAAAGTCTAAATAAATAAAAAGAAGAAATAAATTTAGATTTATTTCTTCTTCCTTCATTTTATAATTTCACCAATTTAATCATCTGTTTTAACTTTATTAATTGTGCTTATTTTAAATTTTTTGGTAAGCATATAAAATATATTAAATTATATTGTTTAAACATCTTTAGAGAAAATAAAGTACGTTGAGTTATATAATTTAAAAATCTTATTTTTAGAATATGCTCCAAAAATTACAGGTTGTTGAACAGTTTATAAATATTTTTATAAATCAACTTTAGAACAATTTGTTCATCATTTTTTTGTAGCCATATCATCAATGTTAAATTATAAATCATTAATATAAGATTAATAAAAATAAATTATAATACAAAAAAATTTAGGAGATTAGAATGATAACAAAACTACTATTATTAGCATCAATATTGTGTTTAACATGCTCAATTGCTTTTGCTGAATATTCAGGTACTGCACAAATAGGAAAAGGGAAAGCACAAATTCAAACAAAAAATTTATTCAGTTGTGAAAATGGTCGTTCAAGAGTGTCACCTATTGGCATTCAAACTATTAATGGGAAAGAATTTATAGTACCAGCAGAAGTTCAATATGAGACAAAAAACTTTGCAAGTGATTTATATAATGAATGTTCAAATATAGAACCTCAATCTTTAGCTGAAGTTGATTTATCATCTGTACCTATTGTGGAAATAGACAAAGATGGAGAAGTTATTACAGGATTTATCTTTGCAGATAATTATTTTGAGCTATATATAAATGGTAAATTAGTAGGTGTTGATTCTGTTCCTTTTACACCTTTTAACTCTAATATTGTTAAATTTAAAGTTAAAAAACCATACGAAATTGCAATTAAAGTTGTTGATTGGGAAGAAAACTCTGGCTTAGGTAGTGAAAATAATAGAGGGAAACAATTTCATCCAGGTGATGGTGGCTTAATTGCTAGTTTCTCTGATGGTATTACTACAAATTCAAATTGGAAAGCTCAAACTTTTTATACTTCTCCAATTTATGACTTAAGTTGTGTAGAAGAAAAGGGGAATCAACGCATAACAAAAGATTGTGATGTAAATGGTTCTGATAAATATGAAGAAACTTATTCACTTCATTGGGATATTCCGTTAGATTGGCAATCAAATGATATATATAAATCTTGGCCAAATGCTGTAGAATATACAGAAGATGAAATTGGAGTTAATAATAAAAAAGCATATATGAATTTTCAAGAACAATTTACAGGGACAGGTGCTTCTTTTATTTGGTCAAGTAATCTTGTTTTGGATAATCTTATATTATTCAGGTATCAAGTTAAATAGTAAAAATTAGGATGTTAAGATGAGATGAAAAAACTTTTAGTCTTTCATATTTAAGCTTGCCTAATTC
Organism: bacterium; assembly: GCA_018816105.1. Lineage (GTDB taxonomy): Bacteria > Campylobacterota > Campylobacteria > Campylobacterales > Arcobacteraceae > Aliarcobacter. The sequence goes on from JAHIWE010000072.1 coordinate 7,244, forward strand.
TCTAGGTTTTGGAACATGAAGTACTCATATTAGTTTTCCGTGTTCCATAAAGTGTTCAAAAAGTAAAAACTGCAAAGTTTAACAAACCTTTAGGAGTTATGTAATAAAAAAGTAAGCTTTTAAAGCTGATGAACTACCCTAAATTATGTGTTTCAATCGCAATGACTTACAAATATAATAGTTAATTTTTGAAGATTTTGTTATAATTATAAACATTAGGAGTTTAGTTATGAGTAAAACACCATTTTCTAAAGAAAAAGCGTTAAAGTCTGCAACTGTTTCAAATCAAATAGAAGGTTATGCTCCAGTAAAAGATAAAGAAGTATTAAAAAAAGTTAAAGTGTACTTATCTTTAATTAAATAATGAAATATTATCCACCTTCAAATCACATTTACTATGAAAATAGTGATGTTCCTATAAATAAACTAGAAATCAAAGAGCTTGAAATACTAACTGAGATTGAAAAAGAGTTATTAGTTAGAGCTTATGAAAAACTTCACAATGAATTAAATGAAGAAATTGAATTTGATGAAAAATATTTATCTAAACTTCATGAAACAATTTTTGCACCTCTATATACTTGGGCAGGAAAATATAGAACTGTAAATATTTCAAAAGATGAAAGTATGTTTTGCCCTTATATAAATTTAGACTCTTTCTCAAAAGAGATATTTACAAAATTAAAAAATGACAATTTCCTAAAAAACTATGAAGAAGCTTTAGAAAATAATGAATACATAAATGCATCAATTGATTGTATGATTGCTCTTGACTTTCTCAAATAGACACCCAAATTCAAGATTCGTAAAATAAATTATAAATTAATTTTTGTTCATCTGATAATTCCATTAATGCGACTTCATTATTTTGTACAATTCCATACA
>JAHIWE010000073.1 GCA_018816105.1 bacterium
AAAAATGGAAGAAATATATTCAAAAAAAGATTTTGAATTAGAATTAAGAAAAATGGAAAATATGTATCATATACATCATCCTTATCAACAAAAAATGAATCGTGGAGAATTTACAAAAACACAAATGAAAGGATGGATTGCAAATAGATTTTACTATCAATGCATGATTCCCATCAAAGATATGGCAATCATAGCAAATAATCCTCCAATAGAACATAGAAGATTATGGATACAAAGAGTAAATGCTCACATTAAACCAAATGGAGCAATTGAAGCTTGGATAAAGCTAGGCATTGCACTTGGACTATCAAGAGAAGATTTAATCTCACATAAATACGTTCTTCCTGGTGTTAAATTTGCAATTGATGCATATGTTGATTATACTAGAAATGCTAAATGGGAAGAGGCTGCAATGTCATCTTTGAGTGAAATGTTTGCTCTAAAAATTCATAAACTAAGACTTGATACATGGCCTTTATTGTATCCATGGATAGATGAAAAAGCCTTATCATATTTTAAAAAAAGATTATTAGATACTCCTAAAGATAATATTCATGCTCTAGATATCGTTTTAAACTATTTTAATACGTATGAGTTACAACAAAAAGCTTTTGGAATTTTACAATTTAAATTAGATGTATTATGGACGATGCTAGATCATATTTATTTAGCCTATGAATTAAATAAAGAACCTTACTTCAATATTAAAAATTTTAATAATAGAAAAGTTCCTTAATTTTACTTTATAGTTGTATATTCTAGAATCTGAACTATTTGAGAAGTATTTGTTGCCCAAGCTAGTGATGCTGCATCAACTTCTTTTAATGGATGAACTAATTCTTCTGAGTGAAGAGTTATATATGGTTTATTTAATGCTGAACAAATTCCTGCATCAAATGCAACATTCCATTGCTTATATTTATCTCCAAATCTAATAATCACTATATCTGCTTTTTCTATCATTGTTCTTGTTCTAAGAACATTTATCTTTGCACTTTTATGATCTTTCCAAAACTGTTTTTCTTCTATACCTAAAATATCTCCTGCATTATCTGATGCTTCATGGTCATCAATTGCAGAAAAGAATGTAATTGGAAGGTTTAATTTTTTACAAGCTTCTATTATTTCCCCTCTCCATGAAGAGTGGATTTCACCTGAAAGATATATCTTATATTCCATTTTTTACTTCCTTACATTAAATTAATTATGAAGATTTTTTACATAAAAAAAAGATAGATTAAAATTAATTCAACCTATCTTTTTATCTTTATTTATTATTCATGACAAATATACATTGTCACTTCAAATCCAAATCTATTATCAACGAACATCGGTTTTTCCCATTTCATAATATTGACCCTCCTTTCAAAAGATTTATATTATTCTATTTTGATTTATGTAATTTAAATACATGAACCGTTCCACCTTGGTTAATATCTTTAATCTGTTTTGCAACTTCACCACCCCATAAAGGAACAGCTCCACCCCAACCTGAAACGATTGAAATATATTGCTCACCATTTTGTTCCCAAGTAACAGGAGATCCTACAATTCCAGAACCAACTTGGAATGAATACAAGATTTCACCTGTTTCATCATCAAATGCTAATAATTTACCTTCAGGAGTTCCCATAAATACAAGCCCACCAGCAGTAGTTAAAATTCCTCCCCATAATGGTGATTTATTTTTATAATTCCATTTAACTTTTCCAGTTAATGGATCAATAGCTTTTAATGAACCAATATGGTCTTCAAAAATTGGTTTAATAGTAAATCCAGCACCTAAGTAAGCAGCACCTTTTTTATAAGAAACTGGTTGATTCCAAATATCCATTCCCCACTCATTTGAAGGAACATAGAAGTTTTTAGTTTTTTGTGAATAAGCCATTGGCATCCAGTTTTTTCCACCTAAGAATGAAGGTACAGAGAATACTGATTTACCTTTTGACTCAGTTCCTGGATTTCCAGGTCTTCCATCTTCAGTATAAATTGGTTTACCATTTTTATCAATACCTTTTGCCCAAGTAATATTTGAAACAAATGGGTTTGCAGTAATAAATTTACCGTTAGTTCTATCTAATACATAGAAAAATCCATTTCTATCAGCCGTTGCTGCTAGTTTTTCTACTTTTCCATCTTTATTTGTATAGTCAAATGAAATTAACTCATTTACACCATCAAAATCCCAACCATCATGTGGAGTTGTTTGGAAATGCCAAACAATTTTTCCTGTATCTGGATCAAGTGCTAGTCTTGAAGATGAATATAAGTTATCCCCAGGTCTTAAGTGTGAATTCCAAGGAGCTGGATTTCCTGTTCCCATAAAAATCAAGTTAGTATCAGGGTCATAAGTTCCACCTAACCAAGTTGCAGCACCTCCTGATTTCCATAAATCTCCAGGCCATGTTTTACCAGCTTCTCCACCAGTAATTCCATTTTCTTTTCCATTTAGGTAACCCATATGACCTTCAACAGTTGGTCTAGTCCAAACAACTTCACCAGTTTTAGCATTTCTAGCTTCAACTTTTCCAACAATACCAAACTCACCACCTGCAACACCTGTGATTACCATATCTTTTACAATCATTGGAGCAGCTGTTATTGAGTAACCATCTTTATAGTCTTCTACTTTTTTCTTCCAAACTACATTTCCAGTTTTTCTATCAAGTGCAACTAATTTTGCATCAAGAGTTCCAAAAATAACTAAATTATCATAAATTGCAACACCTCTATTGATAACATCACAACAAGGTAAAATTGCATCTGGTAATTTTGCATCATATTGCCAAATCTCTTCACCTGTTGCTATATCAATAGCAAAAACTCTAGAGTAAGAAGCTGATACATACATAACACCATCTTTGATGATTGGTTGAGACTCTTGACCTCTTTGTTTTTCACCACCAAAAGAGAAATTCCATACAGGAACTAAATCTTTAATTGTTTTTTTATTCACTTGATCTAAAGTTGAATATCTTTGTCCTTGTTGTCCTAACCCGTAAGTTAAAACATCCTCTGTTGATTTTGCATCATTTAAAATCTCATTATATGTAACTGGATTGTATGATGGTTCTGTAACCTTAGTTGTGTTACTATTTGCTTGAGCGCTAATTAGGGCACAAAGTGTAACGGCAGCAGCACTAGTTAGTAGCTTTTTCTTAATCATTTTCTCTCCTTATTATCGTTGTAACAAATTGGGAATTTGTCTTATCGAAAGTATACATAACAAATATAGCCTAAGTTTAGCTATGACTTACTTTTTTAGATTTGAAGCCTACGAAGGCCATTATTAGGCTAATTATCAATGAAATTCCTAGAATTAAAAATATTTCTAAGTCAAATTTTCCATAAAGACAGAATCTTATAGCCTCAACAATATAAGTAAATGGATTATAAGATGATATATTAAATAAAAGAAGTGAAGAATCTTTTATTTTCCAAAGAGGATAAAGTGCAGAACTTAGAAAAAACATTGGAAAAATTACAAAATTCATAACAGTTGCAAAGTTTTCCAGCTGTTTAATTACAGATGAGATAAATAAAGCAAATGCATTTAATATAATAGATGAAACTATAATCACAGGAATTGTTAAAATAATTGCACCATATGAAATATCTACACCATATAAAATCGCTATTATTAAAAAAGTGATTGCTTGTAATGTTGAAACAATTGCTGTTGCAAACATTTTACAAAATAGTAAATAATTTCTATTTATATAAGAAGTTAAAAGTATTTTCATACTTCCCATTTCTCGGTCAAATATCATTGTTAGAGAACTTTGCATTCCATTAAAAAGTAAAACCATTCCAACAAGTCCTGGAACTATATATGTTTCATAAGTTATATAAGTTTCATAGGGAGGAATAATTGCAAGACCTAAAGCCGTTTTAAAACCAACTGAAAAGATAAATAACCATAAAAGTGGTCTTACAAGTGCTGAAAAAAATCTACTTTGTTGTTTTAAAAATCGAATTAGTTCTTTATAAACGATTCCTTTCATACAATATATATATTTTTTCATTTTTCTACCTTACTAAATAGTTGAATGTTTCAACTAAATTTTCTTGTTTATATTTGTTTACAATATCTTTTACAATTCCAGCATCAATAATTTCACCAGCTTTTATAACAGTAATATCATCATTTTGCTCAACCTCATCAAATAAATGAGTAATCCATAAAACAGAAATATTTTTTGTTTTAACTAAATCTCTTACATACTCTAAAATATCAAATCTACTTTTTAAATCAAGCCCAACAGTTGGTTCATCAAGTAAAAGAAGTTTTGGTTTATTTATTAAAGCTCTTAAAATCTCAACTCTTCTTCTATGGCCTCCATTTAATTTTCGCACTTGTGTATCTAAATGTTCTTCTAGTTCAAGTTTTTTAATTTCATCAGCTATTGTTAAAATTGTTTGTTTAAAATCAAGCCCTTTTAAAGCGCCGTAGTAATAAAGGTTTTGTTTTACTGTTAGATCTAAATCCAAAGTCGGTTCTTGAAAAACAATTCCAATATCTTTTAAGGCATTTGAGTAATCTTTTATTGGAAAGTTATTGATAGTAATTTCTCCAACTACAAGATTTTGCAATCTTGTAATTAAAGAAAAAATAGTAGATTTACCAGCACCATTAAGTCCTAATAAAACGCTAAAAGTTCCCTCTTTTATGGAAAATGAGATATTATTTAGAACTCTTTTTTTTCCATAAGAAAAATCAATATGATTTACTTCTAAAATATTTTTTTTCATTCTACTTACTTGGAATTACGGCTAATCCCCAAGGATATCGCCCAACTTCTATAGATTTCTCAACTTTTAAAGAATCAACATCAATTACTGAAACATCTCCACTTACACCATTTGTAGTATAAAGTTTCTTTTCATTATGAGCAAAATCTAATTGCCATACTCTTTTTCCAACTAATAGATATTTTATAACTTTAAATGTTTTTGCATCAACAACTGCCACATGATTTGCAGGTCCTAATGCAACAAAAGCATATTTTCCATCGCTTGTTAGTTTAATTCCAACTGGTTGAATTAAATCTTTAAAGATTCCAGGAATTTTAAAAGAAACTTTTCCAATACTCTCTTTTGTTTTTGAGTCAACTATCATAACAGTTCCACCAATTTCACTTGAAGCCCAAACTCTATCACCACTTTTTGTAAATTCAATATGTCTTGGTCTTTGATCAACTAATGTATTATGAATAATCTTTTTTGTTTTTGTATCAATCCAGTGTAAAAAGTTCGATGTTTCAGTTGTGTTAATTGCAACCGTCCCATCAGGGCTTACAGCCATTCCCTCAGGTTCAACACCAACTTCTATTTGAGTAATAACACTTCTTTTTTCTGTATCTACAACTGTTACAATAGCATCATCTTCATTTGAAATATAAAGCTCTTTTCCATCAGGAGTAAGAGCAAATTGTTCAGGGTCTTCACCTGATGGTAAATTATATAAAATCTCTTTTGTTTTTAAATCTAATACTTGAACCGTATCATCATCACTTGCACAAATATATAACTGTGTTTTATCATTGTTTAATAATATCCCTCTTGGTCTTTGACCTACTTTTATAGTATCTGTTACTTTATTTGTTAAAGAATCAATAACTGAAATTGTATTATCCTTTTCATTTGATATATAAATAGTATCTGCTAATAATGAGCTTGTTAATATGGCTATAGATAAAATCTTTTTCTTCATTAGTTTTCTCCAAAATTAAATTTTAAAATATTCTATACTATCTTTATAGCTTTAGTTTAGCGATTAATTTTCGCTAAACTAAAGCTATAAATATTTTATATACTAATAACAAACTACAAAGGAAGTAAAATGAAAATCATAGTATCTTTTCTATTTTTATTAACAATTATTAATGCAGATATTTTAAATGTAAATATCTTATATTTAGAGCAAAAAATCCAAAAGCCACCTGTTTTGTCAAATATAATTGAAGAACCTGAAGATTTGGGAATAAAAGGTGCACAAATTGCAATTATAGATAGTAATAAAAGTGCGAAGTTTTTAAATCAAAACTTTACGTTAGAAAGTAAAATATCTTTTGATGAAAATGAATTAATTTCTACATTTGAAGAGTTTATAAAAAATAAAAATAGCTATGTTTTATTAAATGTTGAAGATTCACTTTTAGAAAAACTACTTAAAAATCCCCTTTCAAAAGATGCTTTACTTATAAATGCAAGTAGCCAAAATACAAATCTTAGAAAAACTATTTGCCAAAACAACCTTCTTCACACGAGTGCTAGTAATGCTATGCTTTATGATGGATTAGTTCAGTTTTTAGTAAAAAGAGATTTTAAAAAGATATTTTTATTAAGTGGCAAAAATCCAAAAGATTTACAAATCAAAGAAGATATTAAAAGAGCTGCCAAAAAGTTTGGAGCGCAAATTGTTGTTGAAAAAGATTGGGATAATAATAGTGATATTAGAAGAAAAGCAACTGATGAATTCCCTGTATTTACACAAGCTAAAGATTATGATGTAATTTTACTTGCTGATTATTATGGTGATTTTGGAGAGTTTGTATATTTTAACTCTTGGCTTCCAAGACCAGTTGCAGGAACTCAAGGACTAACTCCTGTTTTATGGCATAAAGTAATTGAACAATGGGGAGCTGCACAAATGCAAAGTAGATTTGAAAAATTCTCTTCAAGATGGATGGAGTCACGAGATTATTCAAATTGGTTAGCAATAAGAACTATAATTACATCAATTTCAAAAACAAATACAGCTGATTTAAAAACAAATATTGATTTTATCTATTCTGATGATTTTGATGTAGCTGCTTATATGGGAAGAAAACTATCTTTTAGGGATTATAATGGGCAAATTAGAGTTCCTATATCTTTAGTTCAACCAAGAGCTTTGATTTCTACTTCTCCTCAAGTTGGTTTTTTGCATCCAACTACAGATTTGGATACTTTAGGAATTGCACCCTTTGAAATGGAATGTAAAAAATGAAAAAGAGTTTTCTATTAATTCTTTTTTTATGCTCTTTTTTAAAAGCTAATTATGAAATAATAGAAAATGAAAATCTCTTTTTAGTAAAAACGCTTAATAATAGTTTTCAAGAAAATTTATTAAATCTAAAAGATGAGATAAATTTTCAAGGTTTTACTATAGTTTATGAATTAAACCTTGCAAAAGCTACAAATGAACTAGCATCTTTACTTGAAAAAAAAGAGATTCTACAAGAGGGAATAAACCTAGGTATTTGTAAAAGTAGCTTTACTTTACAAATGCTAGAAGAAAATTTTAATAATATCAACTACTGCCCTCTTGCTATTTCTATTTATAAAAAAAATAATCAAAACTACATCTCTTATAAATTTTACAAGCCTTTTAAAAAAGATGAGCAAATAGCCAATAAAATCAATGAAACATTAAAAAATCTGATTATAAAAAGTGTAGAATAGAACCAATCTTTAAATTTGTATTTTTAGGCAAGTTTATTGTATTTTTGTGCTATATATAAAAAAAGAAATTCTTATATACTACTCTTTTAAATGGAGATAAAATGAATAATAAAAAAATACCACTATCCGTATTAGATTTAGTTCCAATTGCTCAGGGTTTTTCAATATCACAAGCCATAGAAAATAGTACAAAACTAGCTCAGGCTGTTGAAGAGTTTGGATTTACTAGGTATTGGGTAGCTGAACATCACAATTTTAGTGGAATCGCAAGTGCTGCAACTTCTGTAATTTTAAGTTATATTGGAGCAAAAACTAACAAAATCAGAATTGGTTCAGGTGGGATTATGCTTCCTAATCATGCGCCATTGGTTATTGCTGAACAATTTGGAACTTTGGAGTCTTTATATCCAAATAGAATAGATTTAGGTTTAGGAAGAGCGCCTGGAACTGACAGACAAACAATGTTAACTCTTAGACGAGATCCAAATAATGACGGTTCAGACTTTCCTATGATGCTTAAATATTTGCAATACTATTTATCAAATGAAGCTGGAAGTAAAGGAATAAAAGCAATACCAGGATATGGATTGGATATTCCAATTTGGTTGCTTGGTTCTAGCACTTTTAGTGCTTCCTTAGCTGCACAAAAAGGCTTACCTTTTGTTTTTGCCTCACACTTTGCCCCTGATTCAATGGATGATGCAGTAAAAATATATCATACAAACTTCAAACCATCTGAACAACTAAAAGAGCCTTATGTAATGATTTGTATAAATATAATTTGTGCCCAAACAAATGAGCAAGCCCAATACTTAGCCACAAGTGAACTTCAAAAATTTCTTTATCTCAATAGAGGTGATGATAAACAATTACAAAAACCTACAAAAGATATGAATAAGTTATGGGAAGAATGGGAAGAAAAAAGTATAAGACATAAAACAAGAGAGTCTATTTGGGGAACACCTGAAATTGTAAAAGAAAGACTTGAAAGTTTAATCGAAAGAACTGGTGCAAATGAAATAATGATAAATGCAATGATACATAATCCAGAAGATAGAATAAAATCTTATGAGTTAATTTCAGAAGTTTGGTTTGAGTGATTTGATTATAAAAAGACCCAAATATTTTGGGTCTTATTTTTTTAGAAATTAATTTCAACTGCGGCAACAACTGTATGCATGTCTTCTAAACTACTTTCATCAAAAGAACCTAGAGCATATCTTAAGCTAAGTTCAGCACTTTTATTAAGTTTATAAGCTAATCCTGCATCAAATTCTGTAATTTTCAAGTCTTTATTAATACCTGAAAATGTTGCATCTTTAATATTATGTAGAGCTAAATTTGATTCAAGTGTTAACTCAGTTGATAAATCATATGCAAAATTTAAAGCTACGATTGTAGTATCACCATATTTACCAACTCTATCAAGAGAAGCTGTTCCTAAATCATCATTAGTTAAATATGTAACTGGTAAATTTTCCCCTGCTACATAACCATCTTTTGTAGTAAGTGCTGCAAATCCAATATTGAAATCATTTATTTGTTTAGCAACTTTTAAATAAGCTCCAAACATTTTTTCATCACTTTGACCAGCAGTTGAATTAGTTCTATCACCAGTTCTTTTCTCAACTTGTGCTTGTAAATCTAAACCAGCAACTTCTCCCATTGCAAATGCATTAAACATATGACTAGTTGCATCATTAAAAATTGCTGAATTTGTAGCTGTTTCAGTGTTATTTTGTAAGTAAACATATCTTCCACCAACTAATAGTTTATCAAGAGTAACTTGTCCACCAACAGAATAAGCATCAAAATCACCTGTACCAGTGCTATTTGCACCTAGGAATGTATTTTGGTCATTGTTCTTACCCTCAACTGCTTTAAAATCAAAGGCATATAATAAAACATTTTCAACTGGAGTATAACCTACAAGAGCTAAATCAATTTTATCTCCATTAGAACCATAAAATGGTGTTCCATAAGTATCATTAATTCTTCCAGCGATTAATAATTTATTTGTATTAAATGGAACAGTTACATAAGCTTCATCCCAAGTAAATGTATCATTTGAGTTATCTCCCCAAGCGTCATTTTGTAATTTAATACCAGTGTGGATAGCAATATCACCAGTTGTTTTGAAATCTAAATTTAGATTAATCTCTGAATCAAAAATTTGTTTGTCTTTTTTAGCAGTATCAGTATCACCTTTTACAGATATTCCTCTTACTTGTGCATCACCAGATACTTTTAAATCAGATGCTAATTCAATAGTTGCACCCATCATAGATGTAACAGCTATAGTTGCAGCAAAACTTAATAACCCTAATTTTTTCA
>JAHIWE010000074.1 GCA_018816105.1 bacterium
TACCCAACCAAATGCTTGTAATTCCTGTGCTTTTAAATCCAACTGGTGCTCTTTTAATTTTTCATTCATCAATTTAACTATATTACTTCTAACATTGTCTTTGTCAAATAAATACTTAATTGCTTGTGATATAAAAACTTCCTGTGCTTTCCTATCATTGGTAACAACTTCTGCTTCCTGTAATTCATCAACGAGACTTCTTAATGGTCTTGTGAAAAATATTCTAATCATCCATCTATCAATTGTTGCTGGTTGTATTTTTGCATTTTCATCACCATCTACAGAAACCCACTCGAAATCCGGGTCAATGAGATTAACAAAGAATGAATATACTTTTGTACCACCTACATCTAATACACCTGTTTCCAAGTCTTGCATTATTTGTTGCTTACTTAACTTACCACCTCTTTTAATAAAAGAAGAGTTATTAGTAGAAGGATTAAAAAGATTTGAAAACTCACTTGACAAATTAATACTTGAAAGAAAATCAAATCTTAGTGGAGAGTTTTAAATGATAGTAAGAGATGTAAAAAAAGATGTAATGGGAACTTCAAAAGAGGTTTTTGCAAAAGATAATCAATGGGTTAGTAGAAGAATGTTATTAAAAGATGATGGAATGGGTTTCTCATTCCATGAGACAATAATAAAAGCTCATACAAAAACACATATTCACTATCAAAACCATTTAGAAGCTGTTTATTGTGTATCAGGTGATGGAAAAATTGAAGATTTAAAAACAGGGAAAATTCATGATATTTATGATGGTGTGATGTATGCTTTAAATAATCACGATGAACACTATTTATATGGTGGAAATGTTGATATGAGATTGATTTGTGTATTTAATCCTCCAATTAAAGGCACTGAAAATCACGATGAGAATGGCGTTTATCCATTAGAAGACTAATTAAGGAAGTAAAAATATGAAAGATTTATATCCCTCACGAGGACTTGAAGAAAAAATTATAAAAAGAGTAGACGATGTTGTTTACTCAAAAGAAAAAATAGGAAAATATTCTTTAGAAGAAAGAGAATTAGAAGCTTATGAGCAAGATGGTTTTATTATTCTTCCTGAAGTTTTTTCTTCTAAAGAGATAAAAAAACTAAAAGAAGAACTAAAAGAGCTTGAAGCAAACGAAAAATTAAGAAAAAAAGAAGAGTTTATAAGTGAACCAGATAGCAATAAAATACGAACAATTTTTAACCAGCACTTATTTAGTAAAATATATAAAAAATTATCACGTGATCCTAGAATTTTAAATAAAGTAATGCAAATATTAGGAAGTGATGTTTATATACATCATGGACGAATAAATGTAAAAAGAGCTTATAGAGGTAAATCTTTCCCATGGCATAGTGACTTTGAAACATGGCATAGTGAAGATGGCTTACCAAACTGCAGATGTTTATCAGCGTGGGTAATGCTTACAGATAATACTCAATTTAATGGACCACTTTATCTAATAAAACAAAGTCATAAAAAGTTTGTTTCTTGTGAAGGTATAACTCCAAAAGACAATTATAAAAAATCTTTGAAAAAACAAGAGTATGGAGTTCCAAGTATTAATGCAATTAAAAAACTAGCTAAAAATGATAAGTTAGTTTCAGCAATAGGGAAAGCAGGAACACTTGTATTACATGATGGAAATATTCTTCATGGAAGTAGTGATAATATCTCACCTGATGATAGAACAAATATTTTCTTTGTATATAACAGTGTGAAAAATACTCCAGTAAAACCATTTGCTTCAAAAAGCCCAAGAGCACCTTTTTTATCTCTACAAAATTTCAAGCCTTTAAAAACAAAAAAGGAAATATAATTTGATTAAATTATGTAAATTTGGAGGAAGTTCCGTAAAAGATGCCATTCAAATAAAAAAAATAATTGATATTATAAAAGATGATTATAAAAGAAAAGTGATTGTTGTTTCAGCTCCAGGTAGAGATGAAGAGTTTGAAGAAAAAATAACAGATCATTTATTAAATTTAGCAACAAATGGAAAACATTTTTTAGAACAACAAATTGAAATAACAGAAGAAAATTCTTTAAATGCAATTATAAAAAAATATGAAAAACTATGCCTTGATTTAGATATAAACAAAGATATAATTTCAAATTTAGAAAAAGAGTTAAATACTTGTTTACTACAAAATGAAGAGAAACAAGCATTTTTTCTTTCAAGAGGTGAACACTATAACTCAAAAATCATATGTGAATATATGAATAAAATTGGTATAAAAACTAAACTTATGCTTCCTGAAGATTTTGGCTTAATATTAAGTAATGATTACACAGATGGAAAAATTCAAGAAATTAGCTATAAAAATATTAGAGATAATTTTGATTTAAACAAAGATACAAGATATATAGTTCCAGGTTTTTATGGAATTACTAATGATAAAAAAATTGTTGTATTAAGTAGAGGTGGAAGTGATTTAACAGGTGGTGAATTAGCTTATGCACTTGATGTTGATATTTATGAAAACTGGACCGATACAAATGGTGTATATGAAGTTGATCCAAGGGTTATAAATGATGCAAATGTAATATCTAGACTTACATTTAAAGAATTAAGATTACTTAGCTCAAAAGGCTTTAATGTATTTCATTTTAATGCAATGTTAAATTGTAAAAAAGGGAAAATCCCTATTAATATTAGAAATACAAATAACCCAAGCCATGAAGGTACAATGATTTTAAGTGAAAGAGTTCCTATGGAAGATGTAGTAGGAATTGCAAAACTTGATAATATGGCCTTAATTCATATACAAAAAGATATGTTAGGGGAAGAGCTAGGATTTAGTGCAAAGCTTTTAAAAATCTTTAGTGAATTTAAAATAAATACATATCACTATCCAACAGATAAAGATGATATTGCTATTTTAGTGGAACAAGAAGACTTAAAAGGTAAAATTAATAACCTAAGAAGACAAATAGAAAAAGAGTTATATACAGACGAATTACATGTAACATATAACTTATCTATTTTAACACTAGTAGGAATTGGATTAAAAGAGAATTCTTTTGTAATAGTTGATGCAATAACCGCTTTGAAAAAAAATAATATTCCATTTGAAATGTTTGATATGAGTCCTTCGAAAATATCATTTCATATAGGCGTTTCTCAAAACATCTCAAATGTTGCATTAAAAACTCTTCAAAAAGAGTTATTAGAAAAATAAATCAATAGAATTTTCTATTGATTTACTTATGAAGAGATGGAGCAACTATAGATAAAAACTCATCTTTTGTTTTTTTATTTGATTTAAAAAGACCTCTTAAAGCTGAAGTAACAGTTGTTGAACAAATCTTTTCAACCCCTCTCATTTCCATACACATATGCCTTGCATCAATCATAACAGCTACACCTTTTGGTTTTAAATGTTCATTTAAAGCATCACAAATTTGCTCTGTTAATTGCTCTTGAATTTGCAACCTTCTTGCAAATACATCCACAACTCTTGGTATTTTACTAAGTCCTACAACTTTTCCATTTGGAATATAAGCCACATGTGCTTTTCCAATAATTGGTAACATATGATGTTCACAAAAAGAATAAAATTCTATATCTTTTACAACAACCATTTCATCATTTGTTGATGTAAAAAGAGCTTTTTGAATAATCTCTTTTGGATCTTTTGAATAACCACTACACATAAATTCATATGCTTTTCTAACACGACTTGGAGTATCTATTAAGCCCTCTCTTGTTGTATCTTCACCAATATGCTCTAATATTTTTTTTACAGCGTTTTCAAACTCTATTTCACTACTCATTAAACTTTTCCTTTAAAATTTATTATATTTTTTATTTTATAAAACTTACTAAATCCAACCCTTCTTTTTAAATATCAAAATAGGTGTAATAGCTGCAATTATCATAAATCCTATTGAGAAAACATATCCATATTCCCAATGTAACTCAGGCATAAAATCGAAGTTCATACCGTAAATACTTGCTATTAGCGTAGGTGGAAGAAATAAAACATTTACAATAGTAAATATTTTTATAACCTTATTTTGTTCAATACTTAATATCCCAATAAAAATATTTTGTAAATAATCTAACCTTTCAAAATTAAAATTTGTATGGTCAATTAAAGATTTAATATCCTTTAACATAATTGGTAAATCATTTTTATCATCAGCAAATTTTGCAGATTTTAAAAGTGAATTTAAAATTCTTTGTTTATCAGTTAAATTCTCTCTTATTATCATATTTAAATCTTCAAATGTAGAGATTTTTTCAAGAATTTCTTCATCATCATTTGAATAATCTGTAAATACGTGTTTTCTAATTTTTGTTATCTCTTTTGATAAATTTTCAATAGTATCAGCATCAGCATCAATTCTAATATCAATAATTTTACAAAAAATCGAATATCCATTTTTAAATTCTCGAGGCATTAATAAAAGTTTTTCTATAAAAATAGTAAAACTTTCAAGCTTTTTATATCTAACTGATATTAAAAGATTTCCTTGTAAAATAAAAGATACAGTTTCATTATATGCTGATTTATTATCATTTACTAAAAAATAACTATTGATTTCTATTCTATTTTTTTCCTCTCTATATCTTGAACTTAACTCAATTTCTTCACTCTCTTGTTTTGTGGGGAATTTCATATCAAACAAGTTCTCAATAGCTTTAATTTCTTCTATTGTTGGAAGAAGCATATCAATCCATATTACATCATTTTTATTTTCAATATTATCTAAAGAATCAACACCTTCAACTACAAAAAGTTTGTTTCCTTTTTTTATATAACAATTAATCAAAGATACTCCTTTTCAAACATTTATCATACTTCCCATATTCCAAATAGGCATAAATATTGCTAACACAATCCAAAGTATTAAAGCCATAATTACAATCAGAAAGATAGGTTGTATTAATGACGTTAGCAAATTCATCTTATCGTAAAATCTATTTTTATAAATCTTTTTTATTTCATCTACTGTAATACTCAAAGAGTTTGAAACTTCTCCTGTATTTATAAGATTTAAAACTATATCATCAAATATTTGTGTTTGTAAAAAAGAGTCATTGATACTTTTTCCATTTTGTAATAAATTATCAATTATCGATATTTTATCCAATAGATATTTGTTTTTTAATAAAATTTTTGAAGAAATAAAAGCTTTGTGAAATTCATAATTTGACTTCAACATAATATCTATAACTAAAAATAATTTATATAGTTGCATATTAAGATAAATATCTTTTATTAAAAAAAATTTATCTACGAAAAACTTATGAATAAAATATTTAAAACTATCATTATATTTATAAAAAGAAATTAGAATAACACTAAAAAAAAATATTCCTAGAAAAAGTAATAAAGAGTAGTTCTCAAAAATATATTGAGTTTCTAATAATATTTTTGTAGCAAGGGGCAAGTCATTCATACTTTGTTCAAAAATCATTTTGAATTTTGGAATAACAAATGTAAAAATAGAAATTAATGAAATAAAAAAACTAACAATTAAAATAATTGGATATGAAATTGCTTTAACAAAGTTCTTCTTTATTTGCTGGTTTTCAAGTAATAATTGACTCAAAGCCTTCATATTTGAAGCAATATTTCCATTGTTTTGAGATATTTTTAAAAATGAAATTACAATATGATTTAGATTAAAAGAGCTTAAATTCTCACTTATTGGTTTTCCATTTGATAAGGAGTATTTTATTGCTTTTAAAAACTCTAATATGTTTTTATCTTTTTTATTTTTTATCAAAATATCAAGGGCATCACTAATATTTATATTTGCTTGTAACATCAAGTTTAGTTCATAAAAAACTAAATTTAATTTCTTTTCATTTATATTTTTTTTTCTTAAAAAATCTAAATTAAAATTCTTCTTATACTCTTGTATACTAATTATATTTTGAGGTAATTGTTCATTTGAGATATTAAAAGTTTCAAGAGTAATCTTTTTTATCTCATTTTCATCTTGGTATTTTATTATATATTTTTTCATTAGAAAGAAATTACCTTATAAACTTCATCTAAAGAAGTGATTTTTAAATCAACTTTTTGTTTTCCATCATCTAAAATAGTTTTAAAATTTATTGTTTTTAGATAATCTTTTATTTCATTCATTTGCGTTTTCTTAAAAATAAATGAGCTCATCTTTTCATCAATTTTTAATACTTCAGCAATACAAGATCTATCATAATATTTTGTAAAATTACACTTTTCACAACCCTTTACATTGCAATATTTACAATAATTTAAAACCAATCTTTGAGCCATAATAAGTTTTAATGTACTTGAAATCAAAAAAGGATCAGCTTGTAAATCAATAAGCCTTGAAATAGTTTCAAGGGCATTATTAGCATGAATACTTGCAATCACTAAATGCCCTGTTAAAGAAGCTTGTAAAGCAATATCCAAAGAAAACTTATCTCTTATTTCTCCAATAAAAATAACATCAGGATCTTGTCTTAAAATATTTTTTAAAACAACTTCAAAAGAAAGTCCAATTTTGTTATTAATAGCAACTTGGCAAATTGAATCTATTTTATATTCAACTGGATCTTCAACAGTTATAATCTTCTTTTCTTCAGAGTTTATCTCTTTTAAAATAGAGTATA
>JAHIWE010000075.1 GCA_018816105.1 bacterium
AAAAATGATACAATAAATAAAAAATTATGGAGATAAGTAAAATGGAACTAAAAAGAATAATATTAAGTCTTGGGGTATTTGCTTTAACAATATTAAATGCAGGGGATTCTAATTCAGTAAAACATTATGGTTTTTCAGCAGTATTTGGATTTACAAGTGAAACTATAATTCATAAAAACTTTTCACAATTAGGAGATATTGAAAAAGTATCTTATGCTACAATTTTGGGTTCAACACCTGGTTTAATTAAAGAATTAACTGATGACAAATTCTCAAATGAAGATATGGCTTTTAATGTAGCAGGTGCATTAACAGGAGCACTTTTATCAAATTATTTAAACAATAATACATCAATATTTATAAGTCATAATGAAGAAGAAAAATCTACTAAAATTAACTTAGCATATAATTTTTAAAATTTTTGGATTAATTCCAAAAATTTTAGCTAACTTTAATAAACTAATGATTATAATTCCATCCACTTAAATTGCTGGGGTATCGCCAAGTGGTAAGGCAACGGTTTTTGGTACCGTTATTCGAAGGTTCGAGTCCTTCTACCCCATCCATATAGTTTAAGTAAAATTTTCAACGGTGAGGTTGGAGAGTGGTCAAATCCTGCGGACTGTAAATCCGCCGCCTACGGCTTCGAAGGTTCGAATCCTTCTCTCACCACCACTTTTTTTCAAAAGAAAAATGGTTCGATAGCTCAGTCGGTAGAGCAAAGGATTGAAAATCCTTGTGTCGACAGTTCGATTCTGTCTCGAACCACCACTTCTTTTGAAGTCTTTATAATACACATGTGCGAGTGTGGCGGAATAGGTAGACGCGCGGGACTTAAAATCCCGTTCCGGTTTCGGAGTGTGAGTTCGATTCTCACCATTCGCACCATGTTATTTACAATCAAATTTTCATTTCATATTTAACATCTTAAAAAGACTATTTAAGTTTTAATATAAAAGAAATAATTTTACTTATATTTAAATTCTAATACCTTTATTAACTACAAAAAATAATCAAAATAAGGCTATTTATACAATACTACTCAATAAAAATAACTTTCTTATTATTAATTAACTAAAAAAAAAATGTTAACCAACTTTTTATATACTAGGTGTTATTATTTCTAAAATAAGCCCTAAAGGATTATATTTGAAGTTATTAATTTTATTAATAATAACAGTTAATATATTTGCTCAAGAATTCACAAGTAGTACTAATTTAACTTCCGAAGAAAAAACTTATCTTAGTAATAAAAAAGAATTAAAATTATGTATTGGTCCTGATTCTATGCCCTTTGAAGACTTTAGTAAAAATGGCGAGTATGTTGGTCTAACTTCTGATTATTATAAAATATTCTCTAAAAATTTAGATATTCCAATTACTGTTATCCCTGCAAAAACATGGAAAGAATCTGTAGAGTTAGCAAAAAATAGAAAATGCGATATTATATCAGCTATGCAAACCCAAGAAAGAAAACAATTTCTAAATTTCACAAGTCCTTATTTAATAACACCTGTTGTAATTGCTACAAATAATAATGGTCGTTTTATTTCAGATTTTAAAGATTTAACTAATGAAAAAATAGGTGTACCTAAAAGCTATGCTTATGTTGAGGAATTAAAAAAAATCTATCCTAATATAAATTATATTGAAGTTCCCACAATAAAAGATGGTTTAAAAAAAGTTATAAATGGTGAATTATATGGTCAAGTGGGAACACTTGCTAGTATTGGATATTTTTTTACAACAGATTTTGTAGGATCTTTAAAAATTGCAGGAAAAACAGAAAAAGTACATTTAGAGTTAGGAATAGGAGTTAGAAATGATGAACCTACACTTCTTAATATATTACAAAATCAAGTAGATAATATCGATGAGTCTTTTCATAATAAAGTACTAAATAACTGGATAAATATTAAATATAATACTTCTGTAGATTACACTTTTATTTATAAAATTTTATTTTTAATATTTATTTTTGCTTGTTTCTTTATATATAAACAATTACTTTTAAACAAATATAATAACAAATTAATAAAAGATGTTGAAGAAAAAACAAAAGATTATAAAATAAAAAATGATGAATTAATTAATTCAAATCAGAATTTCTTTGATCTACTAAATACAGCTATTGAAGCTATTGCCATATTTGATGAGAACAATACTCTTGTTAGATTAAACAACTCAGGAAAAATCATGTTTAAGCACTCTTTTGATGAAAATTCACTAAGTAAAAAAATATCTGATTTTATTCCAGAAGATTTAATCTTTGAGGTAAATAATAAGTTGAAAGATAAAATATTTGAGCCATTTGAAATAAATCTTTTAAGAAGTGACAAAACTATTTTTCCAGCTTTAATAGCAGGAAAAACTATTTTAATAGAAAATAAAATTCATACTATTATAACCGTTGTAGATTTGACTCAAATTAAACTTCAAAATGAATTTATTCAACAACAAGCAAAACTAGCACAAATGGGTGAACTTCTAAGTATGATTGCGCATCAATGGAGACAGCCTTTAACTGCAATAAGTGCTGCAAGTGAAAACTTAAAATTAAAAACAATTTTAAAGCAAGTAGACTATCAATTAATACAAACTACAACTGAAGATATAAATAAATACTCAACTTACCTAAGTAATACAATAAATGATTTTAAAAACTTTTATAAAACAAATAAATCTCTTGAAACTACAAATTTAAATGAAATGGCTAAAAAATCTTTACATATAATTGAAGATTCTATTTCGTACAAAAATATAAAAATTATTAAAAACTTAAATTCAATATCAGCAATTAAAACCTATGTGAGTGAAGTAACTCAAGGAATTTTGACTCTTTTACAAAATGCTGAAGATATTCTTTTAGAAAAAAATATAAAAAATCCATATATAAAAATTAATACCTTTGAAGATGAGAGATATTTATATTTACAAATAATTGATAATGGGGGAGGAATTCCTTCTGATATTATAGATAAAATTTTCGATCCTTATTTTTCAACTAAACATGAAAAAAATGGTACGGGATTAGGATTATATTTTGCAAAAAATATAATAGAAAATAATTGTAATGCTTTATTAACAGTTAAAAACAATCAAAATGAAACTGTTTTCACAATAAGATTTAATGTAGAATAAATTTTATTTTAATAAATTTATCAAATAAAAGTATTGCTTAGTTATAATTTGTCTTTAAAAATATATATTAAGGATTATTATGCCAAAAATAGGAATATTAGTTGCTAGTTCTAATAACAACCAAAAATTAGGATTAAAACTTCAAGAGTTAGCACTAAAAGAAAATTGTGAAGTTGAATTAATAAATTTAGTAGATTTAAGATTACCTCTTTATAGTACTATTGAAGAACAAGAAAATGGAATTCCAGAAACTGCATTAGATTTAGCTTCTAAAATATTAGAGCTAAAAGCTTTTATCATCGTTGCACCTGAATACAACGGTGTTATGCCACCAGTACTTAACAATGCAATGGCATGGACTTCAAGAGCTACAAAAGACTGGAGAGATGCTTTCAATGAAAAAATTGTAGGACTAGCTACTCACAGTGGTGGAGGTGGAGCAAAAGGTCTTCAAGCTATGAGAATTCAATTTCAACATTTAGGTGCAAATATTCTTGCTAGAGAAATTTTAACAACTTATGAAAAACCTTTAAATGAAGAAACTGCAATTGCTATGATTAATACACTTGCAAAACTATCAGAAGCTTAAGAGAAATCTTAAGCTTTAAATCTTCATACTAATCTCTATTTTTTAAACAATTTTGTCTCTATCTTGTAACTTTTTTTATGCTAAAATTTTCTTATGAAAGAAAAAGTATATGTCCTTGACACAAATATCATCTTACAAAATCTTCAAAATCTCTACAAAATTTCAGACAATAAAACTAACCATATCGTAATACCCGAAACAGTTCTTCTTGAATTAGAGGATAAAAAGAAACTGTCTACAGAACTTGGGTATTATTCAAGAGAGTTTGCAAGATTATTAGCAAAGATGAAAATAAAAGAGGTTGATTATAAACTTGGCTTTAAAGTTGTGAAACTTTTTAATGATGAAATCAATATGGATATTATTTCAAAAGATAAATACGATACTGTAATTGAGCAAATACATATTTCTGAATCAAATGATAAAAGAATTATAGAAGTAGCTTCAATTGCCCAAGAATACTACAAAGGTTGTCAAACAATCTTTTTATCACTTGATGTATATGCACGAACATTTGCACTATTTAAAAGCATCAAAACCGAAACCTTACATGATGATAAATCAACTGTTCCAAAATTTAATTTTGTAAAAAGTATTGAACTTGATTCTTCAATGTTTAATTCTCTTGAAAATAAAGATATAAAATTAATTGATAGTGAGTATGAGCCTGAAAATTTTGCTTATAGTTTTGAAAGTTCTGATGGAAATACTGAATATGCTCTAATTTGTAATGGGAAAATAGATGTACTAAAAGAAAATGATTTCAAATCATTAAATGTAAAACCTGTAAACTTAAAACAAAAACTATTTACAAAAGCAATACTATCTAATATGTATGATTTATTAGTAATTGATGCAAAAGCTGGAAGTGGAAAAACTTTAATGTCAGTTGTGAGCTCAATGAGACTTATAGATTTAGGATTATATGACAAAATCGTTTATGTTAGAAACTCTATTGAATCCCTTGATAAAGGTGCTGATATTGGATATTTAGCAGGGAATGATGAGAAATTTAGAATCTATAATATGGCTTTACAAGATACCTTAGAGTTTATTGCAAAAAAACATCTTAAAAAAAGTGAAAATAAAGAGAATCAAGAATCAATTGAATCAAAAATAAATGAACTTCAATCAAAATATTGTATTGAAACATTATGGCCAGGAGAAGCCAGAGGAAGAACCCTATCAGCTTCAATTGTTATTATGGATGAATGGCAAAATTCGAGTGAAAAAACAACTCAACTAATACTTTCAAGACTTGATGAAAGTTGTATGGCAATAGTTATTGGATCAAATAGACAAATTGACAATTTATATTTAAACAAATATAATAATGGTCTTACAACACTTTTAAAACAAACAAACGAAACTCATCCTGAACTTAAAATGTTTGCAATAGAACTAGAAAAAGCAGTTAGAGGTAAGTTTGCACAATTTACAGAGAGAATTTTCGAAAATAGAAAAGATTGATTATTAATAAAATTTAGATAAAAAATAGAACTTTTAAGTTCTATTTTTTTGAGCAAGAGCCTTTATCAGAACATCCACAACCTGAGTTTTTTCCAAATGTTTTTTTAAAAATAAAAAATAAAGAAACTAAAACAATCGCATAAATTATATAATCTTCCATAAATACTTCCTTAATGATAATAATTATTAGTATAGCATAAATTGTAATCAAATTGAAATAAAACTTCATATTTTTAATAAATTAAGTAATAATAAAATGAAGAGTTATATAATACCATATTACAAAAAAGGAATATAAAATACAAAATAGATTAATAAATGACACTATATACAATCATATAGAGTACACAAAACTTGAAGATAAGATTCTTCAAACAAAAATAGTAAATAGATTACAGTTTATAACACAAAATGCCCTTGCATATTTTTCATATCCATCAATTACAACTAAAAGATTTATTCACTCTTTAGGAACTATGCATTTAGCATCTTTTATGTTTAAAAATGCCCTTTTAAATGCAGATAAAAAAACAAAAAATGATTTTTTATCAGCTTTAAAAAGAGTAATTAAAAGCATCATTGAAGAAGAAAATTTAAAAGTTACTATTGATGAAATGGAATATTTTGATAATAAAGCTTTATATCAATTTACGATTCCTACAAAATCAAAAAGCCAAAGAGCCACTTATACTATATTTTTACAAACATTAAGAATTGTTGCCCTACTTCATGATGTTGGGCATTTACCATTTTCTCATCAAGTTGAATATGCACTAAAAAAAGTTTATCACAAAATAAAAGACAAAGAATTAAATCAAGAAATTATCTGTGAAAAAGAGTTGAAATTTAAACAAAATTATGAAGAGATTACAAACAATAGTAAAGAGGTTTTACACGAAGCTATTGGTGAAAATCTTTTAAAACTTCTTTTTGATTATGAGCTTGAAGAATTACTTGTAAAAAGCCATGAAAAAGAGTATTTAAAACTTATCAAAAGATTATCAATTCTTATTTTGGAAGAGCAAGTTCACGAAGGTTTTGATTTCAAAGTTTTACATAATTTTATAGATAGCACAGTTGATGCGGATAGGCTTGATTATATAAATCGTGATATGTTAGCAAGTGGATATATAACAGGGCCTAATGACCATATTAGAATCACCAAACAAGCAGTTCTTGTGTCAAAAAACAATAAATTTTATTTAAGTTTTTTTGATATGAGCTTAATTGATATTGAACATATGTTAGAGATGAGATTTAATCTTTATAAAAAAGTGATTTTTAATCACGGTATTGCCAAAACAGATACCTTACTTGAAAGTGTTGTTCAATATTTAGCCGATAAATATTTTGAATCAGGTGATATAAATGAAAAAATTTCAAATAATATTTCAATGTTATGGAATTTTAAAAATACACAAAACAAACAAAAAGAGCTAGATATTATCTCTATGCTTGATGAAAACTGGTTAATATCTTTATTTAAAACAAAGTACTTTGAAATAAAAGATAAAGAGAATCCAACACAAGAAGATATAAAATATCAATACTGTTTTGAAGAAGTTTTATTTGGAAAAAGAAGATTTAGAAGTCCATGGAAAAATCTAAATGAGTTTTATAAAGTATTAGATTTTGAAACAGTTGAAAGATATAAATTCAGAGAAAGCTTTGGATATATTACAGATGTTAGATTAAAAAAACTACAAATTGCACTTGATAATTTTATTATAAAATGGGAACAAGAAGAAGAGAATTTATTTTTCTCATATCAAATTGTTTCATTTAAGCTAGGAATTGCAAAAGATTTTTATTTATATGATGCAGAAAAACTAATAAATCTAGATGAAATCTCAACTTTAAGAAAAAGATTAAAATACTCAATGAGAAATACTGTACCTTTTTATCTTTATTCAAATAAGAAGATTTTAAATGAACAGATGAAAATAGAGTTAAAAAACATATTATTCGACATTTTTGAGGAATAAAAATTATTCATAATTGGTTAAAATAGTAAATATAAAAAATAAAAGGATGTACTTTGGATATAAGTCATTTAAGAGGTAA
>JAHIWE010000076.1 GCA_018816105.1 bacterium
AGATTCTTTTTACTTTGTCAATACCTTATCGCTTAAATTTGGCTTAAATTTTGGGATTCCTTCTACTTACTATATTTATATCGTGTTTTTCTTACTTTTATAATATGTTTACTCTTTTTTTACTTGCTTTTCTTTGGGTTTTAGGAAAATTAATTAAGTTTTATTTGTTTGCTATATCCAGTATTAGGGTAAATTTCTATTTCTCTACTCTCATTATCTTGCGAAATTAGTTTTATTGTGCAAGGTTTGTCTATTTCGTATTCATTACTTTCATTATTATAAACTGATAATTTTGAATATATTTTTCCATCACTTCCAAACGATAGTTGTCCAAGAGATGTTGTTTCATTACAAGATATTTGAACATCACTTATTCTAAACTCTTTTGTTAATAATACATACTTACTATTTAAACTGTTTTCTTTACACATATTAGAAGTATATATGTTTTTATTTGTTAGTGGATCTTTTAGACTATCTTCAGAACTTGGATGTCCTGATTTATTTTTATCACTATAAATTGTGTAATAAATTCCACCAACACTTTGTCTGCATCTAAGAAACTTTATCGTCCATCTTTTTTTGTGCCATAAAGAATCTTCCCAATCATATTTATCGTCTATAAATGCTTTATATCTTAAGTGAGTTATATATAGTGATAATTTGCTGCTTACTTCATCTATATGGTTAATTTTAGTTTTAGGTAGAAACATCGTATACAAAAACCCTATTAAACTTATCACTAGAATTATTTCTAATAGGGAAAATGATTTTTTCATTTTATTTTTTTAACATAAACCGTAAAGAGTTTTATTTTATAGTATTCAATCACAATCTTTTCATCATAATTATAATAAGGTTTTGTGGACACAAAGTATCTCTCTCCTTTTGTAATATCATAAAATTTCAATCTTAATATAAGTTCTTCATCTAAGCATGTGATTTCATTTATGTCTCTTTTTTTAAATTCTTGTGATAATTCTTTTACAAAATGATATTGATAAACGAAATGTTTTGTTGGATTTGGTAATATCAAATAAAGAGGTCTATTTATAAATGTTAATATTACATTCATAGATAACATTAAAACTATTGCCCCAGCTAATAGATTGTAATTAAATCTAAACTCTCTTAATCTAACCCTATATGAATGGAAAAATGTTTTTAACATAAAAGGTAATGATATTACCACATAAGGTGCAAAGTCTTCAATATATACTCTTTGTCTAAATGAAAAGATTATAGATAAAATTAATGCTGTAATAGAAATATACCAAGTTAATGTTCTATCGTTTTTTATTCCTGCTCTATATAATGAATATATAAAATATAAAAAAAGCAAGGGTGAGAATACTGTTGCATAAATAGCAAAGGTATCAACTAAAAATCCTCTCGGTTTTCCTCCTGTTGCAAATCCATAGATATACATTGACAGTATAAAAAAGCTCATTGCAAAATACATTAGTTTTTTATCTTTATGTTTAAAAGAATAAAAGAACAATGCAAGATATAAAATAGCAAATGAGTTATCTAGAAATAAGAAAAAGACCAATAATAAATATGAATGTTTATTGTTTTTTTGATAATAATATAAATATAAAAGTGTGAAAAAAATCACTATTATCGCACTATTTACTAATAATGAAGCACTTAAAACTCCAGGTAAAACCATAAAAATACAAATTGCAATAAGTCTGTCTTTTTCATACCTAAAGTAATTATCAGTTAGTTTATACATTAAAAGTACGCTTAATGCGTAAAAAAGAATAAATGGAAACCTAAGCGCTATATCATTTTGACCAAAAAAATATATAGAAGTTTTTGTAATAAAAGATAAAATTGAACTATTTACAAATACATTTAATGCCTCTTTATATGAAATACTAAGAGACATATCCGCTTTTAATAATAAAATAAAAACTAATATTGATAAAAATGTATAAAAATAGTAGTTATATTTATTACTAGTAATCATTTTATAATTTCAAAAAATTATCTATTATTTTATAACCATGTTCACTCATGATTGATTCAGGATGGAATTGAACGCCGTATATTTGTTTATCTTTAATCTCTAAAGACATAATTTCATTATCATCATCACTATATGAAGTAACAATAATATCATCTGGTAGATTTTCTTTTTCAACTATTAATGAGTGATATCTAGTTTGTGTAAACTCTTTTGGAAGTCCTTCAAAAATCTTTGTGTCTTTTACAACTTTTATCAAAGATGTTTTTCCATGCATCATATTTTTAGCACGAACTACTTTTGCTCCAAAAACTTGTCCAATACTTTGATGACCTAAACAAATACCAAGAATCGGTTTTTTACCTGCAAAATGTTTTATAACATCTAAACAAACACCTGCATCATCTGGAGTTGCTGGCCCTGGAGATATTATAATCTTTTGAGGATTTAATTCTTCAATTTGTTTTAGTGTTAATTCATCATTTCTAATTATCTTTAAATCAGCACCCAATTCAAGACAATATTGAACTATATTGTAAGTAAATGAGTCGTAATTATCAATCATTAATATCATATATATTATTCCCTATTTTTTTGTTGTGATATTATAACAATAATAAAATTTGTTTATGTTAAAAATAATTCTTTTATTTTATGATAATCATTCTTAGTATTAAGATTAATTAAAGTTAATTTTAAATAGTATTTCAATAATAATTATTAATATAAAAAACAAAAGGAAATAAGATGCTTAAAAAATTAGCTCTAAGTGCAGTTGTACTTGCAACATCATTGTTTGCAACAGGTGAAGTAAATGTTTATTCTCATAGACATTATGATTCAGATAAAGTTTTATTTAAAAAGTTTGAAGAAAGTACTGGAATAAAAGTAAATGTAGTTACTGCAAAAGCAGAAGAACTTGTATCAAAATTAGCAATTGAAGGTGAAAATACACCTGCTGATGTTTTAATAACAGCTGATATTGGAAATCTTTATGAAGCAAAAACTAGGAATTTATTACAAGCTATTGATTCAAAAACTTTGAATGAAAATATCCCAGCTCATTTAAGAGATAATGATAATAAATGGTTCTCACTTACAAAAAGAGCTAGAATTTTTGTTTATAACCCAAAAAAAATTGATCCAAAAGAGTTAAGCGACTATTTAAGCTTAACAGATCCAAAATTTAAAGGTAAAGTAATTACTAGATCATCTACAAATGCATATAATAAAGCATTATTAGCTTCAATTATTGCAAATCATGGTGAAGCTAAAGCTTTAGAGTTTACAAAAGGTTTAGTTGCTAATTTTGCAAGAGACCCTAAAGGAAGTGATAGAGATCAAATTAGAGCAGTAGCTGCTGGTGATGCTGATATTGCAATTGTTAATACTTATTACTTAGGTGTAATGTTACATGGTAAAGATCAAAAAGATATTGATATTGCAAAAAGTGTTAAAATTTTCTTCCCAGCACAAAATACTACGGGAACACATATGAATATTTCAGGAGCAGGTGTTACTACTTTTGCAAAAAATAAGGAAAATGCAGTTAAACTTATTGAATTTTTAAGC
Organism: bacterium; assembly: GCA_018816105.1. Lineage (GTDB taxonomy): Bacteria > Campylobacterota > Campylobacteria > Campylobacterales > Arcobacteraceae > Aliarcobacter. The sequence goes on from JAHIWE010000076.1 coordinate 3,545, forward strand.
TCAGAAGAGGCACAATCTACTTTTGCAGAAGGAAATCATGAATATCCAGCTAATCCAAAAGTAAAAGCTTCTGCAACTGTTTCTTCTTGGGGAACATTTAAAGAAGATAATATTGCATTAAATGAAATTGGAAAAAATACTAAAAAAGCAGTTGATATAGCAACTGAAGGAAATTGGAAATAAACAGATTAAAATACTACTTAGCCCCTTTTCTTGGGCTGAGTATTGCACTACCTATACTATCACTTATAATATACTTTTTAATAGAGGGAAGTTTTAATTTTAACTTCTTAAAAAGTAATACTTTAATAGAATATACAAAAAATACATCATTACTAATTTTTGGAACTTTTGCTTTGGTAGTAATAATTGGAACTATAACATCATATTTAAGTGCAAGATTTGAGTATTTTGGATCTAAATTTTTTGCTATTACTTTTGTTTTACCACTTGCTTATCCTGCATATATTTTAGGTTATTCATATGTTGGTTTTTTTGAATATAGGGGAATTTTGTCAGATATAATAGGAAGTACAGATGTTAGATTTGATATTTTAAATATGTATGGTGCTATTTTTATCTTTGCAATTGCAATGTTCCCTTATGTTTATATTTTAGCAAGAGTTTCTTTTGGTTCTATTTCTTCAACTGTATGTGAATTAGTTTCACTTCAACAAATAAATCCAATAAAAGCTTTTTTTAGAGTATATCTTCCTCTTTCATATCCAGCAATTTTTGCAGGAAGTATTTTAGCTATTATGGAAACTCTTAGTGATTATGGAACTGTTTTATATTTTGGAATTGAGACTTTTAGTGTTGGAATATTTAAAAGTTGGTTTGGATATGCAGATTTAGCGCAAGCTATAAATGTAGCTATAGTTTTATTGATATTTGTATTTGGTATTTTATGGACTGAATCATTAATAAGAAAAAAATATAGATTTGTAAGCTCAACTCACAGCACAAAAAAAGCTTCAAAAATCAAACTAAAAGGTAAATACAATCTTTTAGCTTTTACAATCTCATTTATTATTTCAACTTTTACTTTGTTTATTCCAACAGGTGTTTTAATTTATTGGTTTATTTTAGACATTCATACTTTAGATTTTAATACTTTTGATTATTTATTTAATACTTTAAATCTAAATATTATATCTTCAATTATTGTAATAATATTATCTTTTATAGTAGTTTATATGCTTAGATTTTACCCATCAAAAATAGGGAATATTACCCATAAATTATCGATTTTAGGATATTCAATTCCTGGAGCTGTTGTTGGAGTTGGATTGTTGATTTTAAGTAGTTTTATTGATAAAGCACTTGGATTTGTAGTGTTTAGTGGAACATTTTTTTTAGTAATTTTTGCATATGCTACAAGATATTTTGCATCAAGTATTGGATCTATTGAAAATGGTTTTAGTAAAATTGATTCAAGTATCGATGATGCTAGTAAGGTATTTGGAAAAAGTGAAATAAAAAATATTCTTCAAGTATATTTTCCTTTAATGAAACCATATATAATAAGTGGTTTTTTAATACTTTATATTGATATTGCAAAAGAATTACCTGCAACTTTAATATTAAGACCTTTTAATTTTGATACATTGGCTATTAGAATATATGAATTAGCAAGTAATGAAATGCTTTATAAAGTTGGCTTTCCTTCACTTGTACTTGTATTTACAACAGCAATTGCTGTAATGTTATTAAACTCTGGATTTGGAAGAAAAAAAATATGAATAAAATTGTACAAATAAAAAATTTAAATAAAGTCTTTCCAAAAGGAAATATCTGTATTGCAAATAATATTAATCTTGATATTAAAGAAGGTGAGATTTTTACAATTTTAGGGAAAAGTGGTAGTGGGAAAACCACTTTTTTAAGAATGATTGCAGGTCTTGAAACTCCCAATAGTGGTGAAATTATAATAGATAAAAATATAGTTTATTCAAAACAAATAAATCTTCAACCAAAAGATAGACAAGTAGCTGTTGTATTCCAAAACTATGCTTTATTACCACATTTAAGCATTGCTTCTAATATTACTTTTGGAAGTAATACCTCAAAAAATGAACTTGCAGAGGTTTTAGAAAAAACAAAATTAAAAGGTCAAGAAAATAAATTACCACATGAACTAAGTGGTGGGCAACAACAAAGAGTTGCCTTAGCTCGAGCAATTATAAATAAACCAAAAATACTTCTTTTAGATGAACCTTTAAGTAATATTGACACAGAACTAAGGGCTCACTTAAGAGCTGAATTAAAAGAGATGATAAAAGCCTTTGGAATCACTGCATTATTTATTACACATGATAAAGAAGATGCTTTTTATCTATCCGATAGAATTGCTATTATGTCAGGTGGGAATATTTTACAAACAGGAACTGCAAAAGATATTTATCATCATCCAGCTGATTTGTATTGTGCAAATTTTTTGGGAAAAATAACTCAATTATTTCAAAACAGTTACATAAGACCTGAACATATAAAAATAACTCTTAATGGTGAATTTAGCGCTATTATTAAAAGTATCGTATTTTATGGTAGCTTCTACGAAATTGTAATTGTAGATAAGGATAAAGAGCTTCTAGTTCATAGTTTTGATGATACTTTAGAAATAGGTCAAGAAATAAAATATTCTTTTGATGGAGAAATTTTAAAATTTTAATTTAATATATAACATAGTAAAATATCGCATGTACATAAAAAAATTATTACTTATATATTTTATATTATTATTGTTAAATTTACAAGCAAATGAAAAGCAAAAAGTAACTCTATATCTAGATTGGTTAAATCAATTTCAATTCGCAGGATATTATATAGCGAAAGAAAAAGGTTACTATGACAATTTCAACATTGATGTAGAGCTTATTGAATACTCAAATAAGAACAATATTACAAAAGAAGTTATCAAGAATGAAGCCACATATGGTATTGGAAAGTCTTCACTTATAATTGATAAATTTGATGGTAATAATATAGTTTTATTATCAAGTTTTTTTCAAAACTCACCATTAGTTTTAATTTCTTTGGCTAATTCGAATATAAAAACTCCAAAAGATTTAATAAATAAAAGAATTATGATTACGAATGATGCAAAACAAACAGCATCAATTAAATCAATGATTGTATCTCAAGGTGTAAATCTTGAAGATATAACTATACAAAAGCACTCTTTTAACATAGAAGATCTAATAAATGGTAAAACAGATGCAATGGCTTGTTATTTATCAAATGAGCCTTATATTCTAAATCAAAAAAATATAAAGTTTAATATACTTAACCCACATGATTATAATTTTGATTTTTATGAAGGTATTTTATTTACATCAAACAAAGAGTTAGAAAACAATCAAGTACGTGTACAGAACTTTAATCAAGCATCATTAAAAGGCTGGAAATATGCCTTTGATAATATTGAAGAAACTGCAAAAATCATTTATGAAAAATACAATACTCAAAATAAAAGTCTAGATTCTTTAATATATGAAGGATATATTTTAAGAAATCTAGCAAAAGTAGATGAAAATCTATTAGGAAATATCAGCCCTCAAACAATTGATGAAATAAAAAGATTTTACACACTTTTGGGCTTAAATAATTTAAACACTTTATTTGAAACAAAAGCTATACTATTTGATAAAAATGATATTTTACTCAATGAGAACGAATTAGACTATTTAAGAAATAATCAATTTACACTTTTAGTAGAAAATAATAAAGTTCCTTTTTCATTTAAAAACTCTAATGAATTAATTGGAATAGAAATCGATTTCTGGAAATTGATTTCAAATAAATTATCAAAACCATTTAATGTGGAAGAGATCATTAAAAATGAATTTCTAAATATCTTTACCAATTCAATAAAAGCAAAATTTATTTATAGTTTTGAGAAAAAAACTTCAAATAAATATTTATTAAGTAATTCAATAGCTCAAATACCAATTGCCCTTGCAACAAAAGATAATATAAACTATATAAGTGATCTATCTTCATTAAATAATGTAACTATTGGTGTATCAAAAGATTTAGATTTTATTTCAACTTTAAAAAAAGATTACCCTCATATAACTTTTGTTGAAACAACTAGTATTGATGATGGAATATATAAATTAAAAACTCATAAATTATTTGGTTTAATAGATAATTTATATACCCTTTCACATAAAATAGAAGAATTTAAAATTGATAAATTTAAAATAAACACTTCACTAAAATATAATATTGATATGTATTTAGAAGTAGATAGAAAACATGAGCAATTTGTTAAAATACTAAATAACTCTATTTCTGCCTTAACAGAAAAAGAAAGAAGTACAATTTTAAATAATTATCAATTAATTTTATATCATCAAAATATAGATTTTGTGTACATATTAAAATTCATTATTCCACTAGGTTTATTATTAGCAATTTTTATTTTCTTAAACTATAAATTAAAAAATGAAATAAAAACTAGAAAAGAAATAGAAAAAAAACTATCAAATTTAGCAAATAAAGATAGCTTAACAAATATATATAATAGAAGAAGAATAGAAGAACTTTGCGAAAATGAAATAAAAAGAACAAATAGATACGAGAATAATCTATCTTTAATATTTTTTGATATTAATGATTTTAAAGTTATAAATGATAAATTAGGGCATCATAAAGGGGATGAAGTTCTACTCAAAATTGCAAATACTATAAGTCAAAATATTCGTTCTTCTGACTATTTTGGAAGATGGGGAGGAGATGAATTCTTGATTGTATTACCTCAAGCTGATATTACTAAAACTAAGCATATCATTAAAACTTTAGAAAATAAATTAAATGATATAGATTTTAATTTAAAAAATGATATAAAAATATCTTGTAGTTTTGGATTAGCTCAATATGAAAAAGGTGATACATTGGATACTTTATTGAAAAAAGCAGATGATTCTATGTATAAAATCAAAAATGAGTATAGAAAAAATAAGTCCCTTCAAATATAAAATATTTTAAGGGACTAAATTCTAAATGTTATTCAGAATCCTCAACTACACTATCTGCATGTAATACAGATAAATAATCTTTAAATCTACTTTGACCTAGATTATCTTCTTTATAATCATTTATCAATTGACCAACATAAGCTACTAAACCAGTTGCAGGAACTTTTACACCGATTTTTCTAGAGATTCTACTTTTTGCTGAACCTTCCAAATTTCCACCTAGTAAAACTTCATAACCTTCAACTCTTTGTCCATCATGTCTAATCATTCCACCTACAAAACCAATATCTGATATTTGTGGTTGAGAACATCCATTTCCACATCCAGAAATAGAAATAGTTACATCTTCAGTAAATTCAGGGAATTTTTCTTCAAGTTCAACTAATACTTTTTTAGCAAACTCTTTAGTTTCTGTAATACCAAATTTACAAAACTCTTTTCCTGTACATGATTGTAATCTTGCTCTAAAAGGAGTTGGAGCATATGGATATCCAAGTGCTGCAATTTCATTTGCTAAATCTTGAACTACCTCATCTTTTACACCATATATAACAAAGTTTTGAGTAGCTGTTAGTGATAATCCACCAACATTGTATTTTTTACAAATATCAGACATAGCTTGGAAATCTTCCCCTGAAACTCTTCCTGAATTTGTAGCAAATCCAACATAAGATTCACCCTTAACTTTAGATTTGTTTATTCCAAAGTGATTTCTATTTTCAAATGAAGCTATTTTTGGTTCAACTAAACCTTCTTGTAAAGAGTAACCAATAACTTTTTCAATTTCAGCTACAAATTTTTCAATTCCCCAGTCATTTAATAAGTGTCTTACTCTTGCTTTGTTTCTATTTTCTCTATTTCCATTGTCTCTAAAGATTTCAGCACAAGCAACTGCAACATCTTGAATTTGTTCAGGTTTTACATATCTGTTTGCACGTGTAGCTATTTGTTTTGATTTTGACAAACCACCACCAATAGTTAAATCAAACAGTACTTCACCATCATCTGTTTTAAATGCTGTAAATGCAACATCTTGAATTTCATGTGCTGCACAATGACACTTACATCCTGAAATTCCTATTTTATATTTTCTAGGAAAATTACAGAATCTATCTTCGTTTACATCAAAATAAGTATCAACTTGTTTTACAAATACAGATGCATCTATAATTTCATCATGGTCAATTCCACTAACAGGACAAGTCATAATAGGTCTTGGTCCATCACCTGATGCCATTCTTGATGTTAATCCAACACTTTGCAGTAATTCTAGAATAGCTGGCATATCTTTTATTTGAATATAGTGATATTGAATATTTTGTCTAGTTGTAAAGTCTATTAGACCTTGTGCATATTCCGTACCAATTTTTGCCATTACTGCTAGTTGTTCTAAATTCATTTTAGTATCAACTAATTTTATTCTTTTCATAAAATATTTTTTATCTTCTGTTCCATCACCATTAATATGTGGATACATCCCATACCATTTTAAAAGTCCAATATACTCATCTTTTAAAGGAACACCTTCAAGTGCTTCTTTATATACATCATCAATAACTCTTAAAGGGTTTCTTGAAGCTTTTAATTGCTCTACAGCTGATAACTCTTTTGCCATAATTTTCTCCTATTATAAAGATTGAAATAATATCTTTTTATCTACAAATTTTCAAAATTATATCTTATTTTCATAAGAAACAGATTAAATTAATCTTGATTAAAACAGTATGGTATAAATAATCTAATTTACATTTAGATTGTTGAAATTATTTTATTTATAAAAAAATCCAAAAAAAGCGTTAATTTGCTGAAAATATTAGATTTACTTCATTCACAATATATTTATTTTATTTTATTGAAGGCCCAGAAAATCAATACTTTTAGAGTATTGATATATGTTTAAGATTTTTTTCAGAATATTTCTTTTTTTTATGGTTTATAATTACAGCATAGAATAAGAATTAAATCATTAGATGATTTATTATCTTCCTAAAGCTCTTATTCTATCTAAATTTTTCAGGAGAATAAATTGGTTGCTTCATCTACAAATGAGCCAAAAAATTTTGTTCCTTTTCTTGACTTATTAAAACAATTAATAAGGGTTCCATCTGTAACTGGAGGAGAACACTCTTTTTTATTATATTTAAAAAGAGAATTAGAAGAAATAGGTATCAAAACTCAATACTATGATGGTCTATTAGTAGCACAAGGTAAAAATCCTACTAAAGGAATGCTTAGTGCGCATATTGATAGACATGGTGTAATTTGTACAGGTCCAAACGAATTTCAATTTGCAGCGTTTCTTGCTAAAAATCGATCTGACTTAAGAGGAAACTCATTATCTGAACAAACATATCAACTTATTGCCAAAAGATATATAAATCAACAAGTTCAAGCTTATGAACCTTGGAGTGGAAGTTATCTAGGTATTGGAAAAATTACTGATGTATATATGAACGAAGACGTTAATAACTTATTTTTTAAGATTGACGGATTATCACATTTACAACCAGGAACGCCAGTAGCTTTTAGCGATAAACTAAAAAGAGAAGATAATTTAATATCTGCACAACTTGATAATGTAATTAGTGCTGCTATTATAATTCATTTATATCAAAATGGTTTTCAAGGTACAGCATTTTTCACAGCACAAGAAGAAGCTGGAAAATCTTGGAGATATGTTTATGAATGGTTTAGAAAAAATAATGTAACAACAAATGAGTTGTTGGTATTGGATACAAGTCCTTATGATACAAGACTTGAAGCAGATGTACAACAAGTAGTTTTAAGAAATAGAGATGCAAATGCTAGATTTAAATCTCCTATTTTAAAACAGTTAAAAAACTTTTGTCATAAAAATAAAATTGATTTTTCTTGTAAAGATACTTTTATTCAAGAAAAGAATAAAGTCAGAAAAGAAAAAGGTTTACCTTTATTGACACTAGGAAGTACAGAACTTGGAAGAATTGTAATGGAATCAAAGGGTTCTATTCAAGGTACAACATTGCAAATACCAACTACAGGTTATCACACAGTTGAAGAGACAGCTTCTATTAAAGCTGTTAAGGCGATTTTACATATATTAAGCAGTTTTTATATAGACAATAAAAAAGCTTAGTAATAGAACATTTAAAATATATATTAATTTAGAGGAATTGAAAGTTATGGATTTAGCTATTATTTATGAATTAAGAGCAAACGATATAAGCGAAGAGCATATTGAATTAATCATGAGTAGAGTAAAGAATAGATTGACGGAAGACAACATAGATAAAGAACTTGTGAAGTTAGGTTATCCTAAAATATTTACAGTAGATTATGATGAATTTGACAACTATGATTTTGATGATGACTATAGTAGTCCAAGCCACAAGGGAAATTATGAAGAAATTGACTAATAAAGAGTTAGTAAAGTTATATTACAACGAATTATGGAATAAACAAAATAGAGATTATATTGATATTTTATTCGATGATAATATTACATTTCACGGTTCTTTAGATATTTCCGTAGTAGGAAAAGAAAATTTTAAAGAGTATATGAATACTATTTTAACGGGTATTCCAAATCTATTCCATAGTATTATTACTATGGTTTGTGAAGATGATACAATAGCAGTAAAGGCACTGTATAATGGCCGACATACTGGTAAACTATTTAATTATGAAGCAAGTAACAATAAAATTGTTTATAATGGTGCATCTTTTTTTAAATTTAAAGATGGGAAAATTATAGATATTTGGGTTCTTGGTGATTTAAATAGTCTTACTAAACAACTTTCATAAACACTTGTTTATGAAAGGAACTTTATGACACAAATAAGCAATTATATATATTGCGCTGATTTTTTAACTACTTTTGATATAGAAACAAAACTTTTAGCTAATCCTTATTATGATTATCCATTTTTAATAATAGAAAATTTTCTAGATACAAATGAATGTAATGAGATTAATAAAAAAGTAAAAGAAGATGATGATTATCAAAAAGCACAAATTAAAACTCTTGATACAGTAGTTTTATCTGAAACAAATGAAGAGATAAGAAAAACTAACATCTATACACTTGATGAGAGATATTTAGAAATTTACACAAATAGATTTTTAGAACATCAGCCTTTAATTGAAAATTTCTTTAAACTAGCACTTACAACATCTACAAATGTTCAGGTTCTTGAGTATTTAAAAGACTCTTTTTATTCTATGCATAGTGATGATTCAAGTATGTTATACAAAGATGATGAATTAGTTGGTTTTTTACCAGTTGCAAAACAAAGGAAAATATCAACAGTTTTATTTACCACTACAAATGATGAAATCATAAGTGAAAACAGTTTTACAGGCGGTGAGCTTTTATTTAATTTTCTATATGATGAAAAAGGAAATGAAGTAAAAATAAAACCAAAAGCAGGTGATATGCTGGTATTTTTAAGTAATCCTTACTTTACACATGAAGTTTTAAAAGTAATAAATGGAAGAAGAATAACTTTAGTTCAATGGCATAATGTAATTATCAATTAAAAAAAAGCTTATTTAACTATAATTACAAAAAATCAATCAAACTAAGAGATGCCATGATATTAGATGAAGATCAACTAAAAGAGTTCCATGAAAATGGGTTTTTAGTTCTTAAAAATTTTGCAGATGCAAAACTATGTGATGAAATATTACAAAAAGCTAAATCTCACTTAGAGCAAAAAATTGCTCCAATTGAAAGTGAGCAAGAGTATATGCAAAAAGATATTGACAAAATAACTGTACGAAGACTAAGACAGGTTTATGATAGAGAAGAAGTTTTTAGAATTTGGATGAAAGATGAAAAAATCAGACCAATATTAAAACAGATTTTACAAGATACTCCTGTTTTGACTTTAGCACATCACAATTCAATCATGACAAAACTACCATATGAAAGTACAAGAACTTTTTGGCATCAAGATAGACGTTATTGGAATTTTGAAAACAATAACTTAGTTTCTGTGTGGTTGGCTTTAGGTGATGAATATTTAGATAATGGTCTTTTAGAGTTTATTCCCTCAAGTCATAAAATGGATTTCTCAAAAGATAGATTTGATGAAGCTTCAAATTTCTTAGATGAAAATCTTTTAAATATAGAACTCTTAAAAACAAGAACTCACACAAACTTGCAAAAAGGTGATGTTGTATTATTTCATTGTAAAACACTTCATCATGCAAATAAAAACAGTACTGATAAAGCAAAAATTTCATTTGTTTATACAGTTCGTGCAAATTCTAATAATCCAACAAACAACACAAGAAGTGATTTTAAAGAGGTGATTCTTGACTGATAATCTAATAAGCTTACTAGAGCAAAAAACATCTTTTTCTAAAGGTGTTATTCAAAATATACTAAAACTTTTAGAAGATGGTTGTACTATTCCTTTTATTGCAAGATATAGAAAAGATTTAACTTCAAATGCTACAGATGAGCAACTTCGTGATTTTGAAGATATATATAATTATTCACTAAAACTTCTAAGTAGAAAAGAAGAGATAATCTGCATTTTAAAAGAAAGAAATTTTTTAGATGAAAAAATCAAAGCCCACATAAATAGTGCTACAACTTTACAAATGTTAGAAGATATTTACGCACCATTTAAAGATAAAAAATCTTCAAGAACATCAACTGCTATTGAAAATGGACTTGAGCCACTAGCAAATATAATTCAATCAATGAAATACTCACTTGAAGAGATAAACCAAAAAGCAAAACAGTTTATAAATAAAGAAGTTACAAGTATAGAAGATGCAATCGCAGGAGCTAGTGATATTATCGCGCAAAGATATGCTGATGATTTTAGAACAAAAGAAGTGATTAGAAATATCGTTTTAAACTATGGAATAATAGAAACTAAAAAAACAAAAACATTTAATGAAAATGGTGTTTATACTAGTGTTGCAAATATAAGTGAAAAAATTAAATATATAAAATCACATAGATTTCTAGCAATTTCTAGAGCTGTAAAGGAAAAAGAGCTAACAGTTAAAATTGAAGTTGATGAAAACTATATTTTAGAAAATATAAAAAAATATAAAATCCCTTCAGGTGCTGCTAATTCAAAAGAGTTGGTTTTTGATAGTTATAAAGATGGACTAAAAAGATTACTTCTTCCAAGTCTAAAAAGAGAAGCCTTAGCACAACTAAAAGAAAAAGCCTCAAGTGAAGCAATCAATCTTTTTGGAAAAAATTTAAAAGAGCTACTTCTTACTCCTCCTCTTGTAAATCAAGTGATTTTAGGAATGGATCCTGGATATGTGAGTGGTTGTAAATTAGCTGTAATTGATGAAAATGGAAACTATCTAGCTTCAAATGTAATTTATCCAACAAAACCAAAAGAGGATTTTGTAAACTCTTCAAAAGTGGTTTTAGAGCTTATCAAAAAATACAAAATCAACTCAATAGCAATTGGAAATGGAACAGCATCACAAGAAACAGCAGCGTTTATATCAAAACTAATAAATGAATATAACCTAGATGTAAAATATGCAGTTGTAAGTGAAATAGGAGCAAGTGTTTACTCAGCTTCAAAAATAGCCATGATGGAATATCCAAATCTAGATGTTACAATTAGAGGTGCTATCTCAATAGCTCAAAGACTTCGTGACCCAATGGCAGCTTTGGTAAAAATTGATCCAAAATCACTAGGAATTGGACAATATCAACATGATGTAAATCAAAAAGAACTAGCTTTAAAACTAGAAAATGTAACAGTTGATTTAGTAAATAAAGTAGGAGTTGATATAAACTCAGCTTCATATAAACTACTATCTTTTATTTCAGGAATCTCAGAAAAACTGGCTCTTAATATAATAGAACATAAAGAAAAAATCAAAAACTTCAAAACAAAAGCAGAACTTCTAAAAGTAAAAGGAATTGGAGCAAAAGCCTATGAGCAAAGTGTAGGATTTTTGAGAATCAAAGATGGAAAAAGTATATTAGACAATACAGCAATCCATCCAGAAAACTACGATGTAGTTGAAAAGCTACAAAAAAAATACAAAATAGAAGAAATAAAAGATAATCAAATCGAAGCTATATCAAAAGAGTTAAACTGCCCTATTTTACTCACAAAAGATATAATCGCAGAACTTCTAAAACCAGGTTATGATGTAAGAAGTGAATTTGACACAATAGAGTTTTCAAAAGATATAAAAACAATAGAAGACCTAAAAGAAGGATTCATAATAAGTGGAGTTGTAAGAAACATCACAGACTTCGGAGCTTTTGTAGATATTGGCCTAAAAAATGATGGATTAATTCACATCTCACAAATAAGCGAAAAAAGAATCTCCCATCCAATGGATGTACTTAGTATAAATCAACAGTTGAAAAATATCAAAGTTATTAGTATTGATTTGGAGAAACAGAGGGTTGGCTTGAGTTTGAAATAAAATAATAATATCAAAGATATTTTATGATAAACTTTTATAATAAGAGGGAAAATGTCAAATTTAGTTAAAAATCTAATTACAATTATTACAATTATAGCGGGAATAGCAACAATATTTGGTGCTTATCTACAAATAAATCAATCTCAACCAATACTTGAAATTAAAACTATATCAAGAGATAATTTAACAAAAATTCCAAATGTAGATGGATTAAAAGCAAGTTATATTTACAAAAGTGAAGAAATTAATTCTTTATGGAAAATACACTACATAATTACAAATGTTGGTAATGAAATTATTATTGGAGAGGGAAATAAAAAGAATATAATTAAAGACTATATAAATTTTACTTTAAATAAAGATTTTAAAATATTAGAAATAGAAAAACGGAGTACAAGTTTTCCATTCAATATTAGTAATGATAAAAATAATATAAACCTTTCATTCTTACAATGGAAACCTACGGAAAGTATCGAATTAATTTTATATTTAGAACAATTAAATCTAAATATATTACCAGAATTACGTACAAGTGATAGAGAAATTATAAATTCTGAAATTAAATATAGTACATTTGGAATAGAAAATTTAAATTCTGAAAAAACAATTTATGACAATTTACCTCAATATCTTCAACCAATTTTATGGTGGCTAATCGTAATAACTTATGGATTATTTATAGTAATTATTCCAATAGCTTGGTTATATGAAGTAATAAAATATATAAAATATATGTCATGGATTAAATCTAATGATAATGAATATAATGAATGGATTAATAATTTAATACAAGAAAAGAAACTTTCTCAATATACAATGCCAATAACTTTACCTGAAGATATTTGGAATATTTATCCAAATAAAAATAAACCTGAATTACCATCTAAAGATTTTAAAAATCAAACTTGGGGATATTTAATTCTATTATTATTTATGATATTACCACTTTTATTTGTTATTAAAATTTAAAAAATGAACATTTTCAAAATAGCGTAAAGAAAAATTTATATAAATTCGTAAAGAAATTTGAACTGTTTGAGACG